>NC_002939.5:687500-987500 GCF_000007985.2 Geobacter sulfurreducens PCA | reverse complement strand
TCGTGCTCGACTTCATCGACATGCGGGACAAGAAGCACATCACCGCCGTGGAAAAGACCCTGAAGGCGGCCCTCAAGGGTGACAAGGCCCGGGTCACGGTGGGGCGCATTTCCCAGTTCGGCATGCTGGAGATGTCGCGCCAGCGGATTCGCCAGACCCTCGAACAGGGAAGCACCCTCGAATGCCCGCACTGCAGCGGGCGGGGCAAGGTGAAGAGCGTCGAGAACATGGCACTCTCCTTCCTGCGCAAGGTCCACGCCGCAGCGGCCAAGGGGACCGTGGCCGAGGTGCACGGCGGGCTTCCCCTGGAGGTCGCCTACTACCTGCTGAACCGCAAGAAGAGGGAACTGGCCCAGATCGAGAACGAGTACGACATCGTCGTGACCGTGAAGGGCAAGACCTCGTTCCTGATGAACCAGCTGGAACTGGAGCTGGTCAGGCGCGAAAAGCCGGCCCACGTGGAAACACATGAAGAGCACGCGGAGAAGGTGGCAGAGGCGCTCGCCGAAGGGCTGCCCGAAGCAGCCGAAGGGACCGACGTCCCGGCCGAGGCATCGACAGCCGAGACCGAGGGCAAGAAAAAGAAACGGCGCCGCAGCCGCCGGAAGGGCAAGGCCGAAGCCGAAGAGATGGTAGAGTCCGTAGCGGCTGCTGAAATCGAAGAACCCGAGGAGCTCGAAGCCGGCGGCGGAGAAGAACCGGAGGCCGCGGCTGGCGAAGAAACGGCGGAAGGGGAGGCTCCGGGCGAAGAAGCCAGGAAGAAGCGGCGGCGCAAGCGGCGGCGCGGCAAGAAGGCAAAAGCGGACGAAACCGCGGCCGAAGAAGCTTCAGCCCCGGAGATCGCCGAAGAGCCGGCAGAAGAGGAGACCACCGAAGCGCCGATCCCTGCCGAAGAAGCAGGAGAAGCTTCGGAAGAGGTGAAGAAGAAGCGGCGGCGGCGCAAGCGCCGGACCCCAAAACGTGCCGGCGAGGCGACCGAGGCGCCGGCAACGGAAGTGGAGCCGGCTGAGCCCCGTGCCGCGGAGCCCGAACCGGAGCTCGCCCCGGCCGAAGCGTCCCCAGAAAGCGCCGAGCCCGCTCCCAAAAAGACGCGCGCGCCCCGCAGCCGCAAAAAAGCGGCCGAAAAGCCCGAGAAGACCGAGCCCGCCGTGGCTCTCCCCGAGGAACAGCAGGCGCCTGCCGCAGCTGAAGCGACCCCGGTCACGCCGGCCGAAGCAAAACCGGCAAAAAAACGGGCCACGCGCAAAAAGACCACCTCCGAACCGGCACCCGCCCCGGTACAGCCCCCTGTCCCGGAGCCTGCCGCTGACGAGCCGCCCAAGAAAAAACGGGCTCCGCGCAAAAAGAAAGAAGCCCCGACAGAAGGAACACCGGAGGCAGGATAGCAACTGAACACTCCGAAGCCGGCCTGTCCGGCCGCAGATCCCCACCTGGCAGGGCTTCACTCCGAAGCCCTGCCATTTCACATCCTACTGTATAGCTTTTCCAGGCACCCCCTCACTTCCTGCAACTAATTGCCAACAATCAACATGTTAGCCCAAACCATCCGTTACAAGGTCATTCTTCCCTCTTTGTCCGGTGTATAGGCAAACCATACAAATGGCTCTCTCCGCCTGATACAGGCTGTACATCTCACAATAAATTTATCCATCAATTACAGCATGATACAAACACACTCGTTCACAATGCGCCTTATGGTACGGCTACTGCAGAATGAATAACGTCGCACCCCGATTACAACACGGAAACAATGAGGCTTTGTCATGATGTTGTTGAGTGGAGCCCTATCATTCCCCATCCTTGACGATGCAGGGACGCCCGTCATCATCGCCCTGTTCTGCATGGATGACTTTCTGCTGGCCTTTTTCGCATTCATCGGCATAGCCGCGGTACTCATCCAGTTCATGCCGGTGGCCCTGCTTCTGGTGAGCATGGTACGAAGCCTCTTCCGCTGTAGCTGCGTCAGCGTCATATCGCTCACAACTCTCCATGACGTCTGAACACCCGGGGTCCGCACCCCGGAAGGAGGCACCCATGAAAGCGCGGATCGGCACACTCACATTCGTTTTGGGCGGAGTCTCGCCGGCGTTCGCATCCGTTGGCGAGGCAGAGGGTTTTCAGGGGGTATTTACCACCGTCTTCATCTGTTACTGTGCCATCGTGGTCGTAGCCCAGACCATCGCGGCCATCCGGAGCCTCATCGGTTCCGGCAGCACCAAAGGGGCCGTACCGCCTGCCGAGAGTCAGAAGACCTGAACACGGCTGCGGCGCTCCCCCTTGAACACCCACTGCCTCACTCTGCCATGCGGGGTCGTCGGCCGCCCCGGGCTCCCCGCGAAGCCCGGAATGGCCGTACGACCCCTTTTTTTGCCGGTTCCTCCGCTGACCGTATGACAACATCCCCGCCTATGCTACAGTTATCAGTATGATCACCATCGAGGCTTATCGGGGACAACCGGTCGTCGAACAAGGGGTGGAAATCGTCGAGCGCAAAGGGCGCGGACATCCCGACACCATCTGTGACTCCGTGGTGGATGCCGTTTCCGTGGCCCTTAGCCGGGCATACCTGCGCGAATTCGGCAGGATTCTCCATCACAACATCGACAAGAGCCTCCTGGCCGCCGGGACCGTGGAAAAGGGGTTCGGCGGCGGCCGGGTGGTTACCCCCATGGAGTTCATCATCGGCGACCGGGCCACCTTCACGGTGGGAGGCACGACCGTGCCGGTGGCGGAGATCGCCGTTACCGCGGCCCGGGAGTGGATTCGCGCCAATCTCCGCTTCGTAGACCCGGAGGAGCACATTCGCTACCGGATCATGCTGGCGCCAGGCTCAGCCGAACTCACCGACATCTTTGCCCGTCCGGGCACCGTCATGGCCGCCAACGACACCTCGGCCTCAGTCGGCTACTGGCCCCTCTCACCGACAGAACAGGCAGTACTCGGCCTGGAGCGGCATCTCAACGGCCCCGCTTTCAAGGACCGCCACCCCGACTCAGGCGAGGACATCAAGGTCATGGGGCTGCGGCAGGGGAACGATCTCGCCGTGACCCTGGCCATGCCCCTCATTGCCCGGTTCGTGAAATCCGAGGCCGACTATTTCGCCCGGAAAGAGTCCCTGGCACGGGAAATCGCATCGTTCCTCGGGGAACAGGGCGGATTCCGCCGTACCGAGCTCCATTTCAACACGCTCGACATGCCGGGTCGGGGACTCGGGGGGGTCTACCTGAGCCTGCTCGGCACTTCGGCCGAAGACGCCGATTCGGGCCAGGTGGGGCGCGGCAACCGCGTGAACGGCGTCATCGCCCTTGGACGGCCGCTGGGGACCGAGGCGGCGGCCGGCAAAAATCCCGTGAGTCACGTGGGAAAGATCTATACCATCCTCGCCCACCGCCTGGCGCGCGAGATCTGCGAGGAGATCGAAGGGATCAGGGAGGCCCACGTCCTGCTCCTGAGCCGCATCGGCACCCCCATCGACCGGCCAGCCATGGCGGCGGTACAGCTTGCCCCCGAGCGGGGACGGCGGGTGGCAGATGTGGCCCGGAAAGCCGAGGACATCGTCGGGAGGGGGCTGGCGACCATTGGCGACTTCTGCCTGGAGCTTGCCGAGGGCCGTCATCCGGTCTGCTGACGAAAGGAACTCCTGCGTGATCAAATGGCTTTTTCTGACCGTGGGCGTCATCGCAACCGGCCTCGGCGTTATCGGCATCTTCCTTCCGCTGGTGCCGACAACGCCCTTTCTTCTGCTGGCCGCGGCCTGCTTCGCGCGCAGCTCGGACCGATTCCACCGCTGGCTCGTGGAGCACGCCCACCTGGGCCCCATGGTCCGGGGCTACCTGGAGGGTACGGGTATCCCCCGCCGCGCCAAGACGGTTGCGATTGTCATGGTCTGGCTGACCGTGCCCCCCTCGGCCTTCCTGCTGGTGCCGATGCCGTGGGTACGGGCGCTTCTCCTCGTCATCGCCACAGGTGTGACGATCTATCTCGTTCGGCTCCCCACGGCGCCGGCCGACAACCACTAGGCCCCTCAACTGTCTCCAATCGGCGACGGAACACCCACAACCAGGCTATCCACGGCCTCTTTTCACACATTAGGCAACCATTCCAGAAAAATATCGGTCGTTTCCAGACTTTTTGGCTAAACTATCCGCCTTCCCCGCCGATACATTGTATACGGCCATGCGTTATTATTTAGTTACGGGGGAGCGACAATGGTGTCACTGTGGAACTTCTATCTCAACTTTTCAGTAAAGGCCCGTCTTGCCACGCTCTGCGTCTGCTACAGCGCCTGCATCGCCGCGACGGCACTGGCCGCCCAAGCCGATTCGGCCCTTATCAAGTACGGATCCGTGATCCTCTTTATCGTCCTGGGGGGTATCTTCGGCTGGATCAACATCTGGTCCATCAACCGGCCGATCCAGAGGGCAATCGGTTATCTGCAAACCATGGCGCGTGGTGACCTGAGCCAGGAAATCACGGTGTTCCGGAAGAATGAGTTCAGCAAGATGCTCCTGACCATGCGGGAGCTCCAGGGCTCCATGCGCGACATCATCTCCGGCATCCAGACTACGGCGGCCGATCTGTCCGCCGCCTCCGACCTGCTCCGCACCACCTCCTCGCAGATTGCCGAAGGGACCGACCACGCCTCCCAAGAATCGGCATCCATCACCACGGCGGTGGATGAAATGGCCTCGGTGAGCCTCGCCATCTCGCACAACTGTCAGAAGATGGCAGAGGAGGCGTCGGGCACCGGCCACGCCACCGAAAGTGGAACGGAAACCATCTCCCGGATGACCACTATCATGGAGGCGGTCGAGCAGATGGTGTCCGGCACCATGGCGGCGGTCAACGCGCTGGGCGCCAACTCCGAACGGATCGGCGACATCATCACCGCCATCAGGGACATTGCCGATCAGACCAACCTGCTGGCGCTCAACGCCGCCATCGAGGCGGCCCGTGCCGGCGAGCAGGGACGCGGCTTCGCCGTGGTGGCCGACGAGGTGCGCAACCTCGCCGAGCGGACGACCTCGTCCACCAGGGAAATCCAGTCCATCATCGGCGCTCTGCAGGGCGACGTCAAAAACGTGATGGGCCTCATGGAGCAGAGCTCCGACAGTGTCCGCAACGGCACCCGGGACATGCATCTCTCCCGCCAGGCCATCGGGGCCATCAAGGAGCACATTGCCCCCCTCATTGACCACGTCTCCCAAGTGGCCATCGCGGCGGAAGAGCAGTCGGCCACCACTGCCAGCATCACGGAGAACATCCACCGCATCGCGCTGGTGATTCGCGACGCAGCCCAGGGAGCCCAGCAGACGGAAACCGCGGCGGCCGATCTGGCGCAGTCGGCGACGGAACTCCAGCAGATGGTCAACCGCTTCAAGCTCTCGGCCTGACGAACGTCTATCCCGACCCCGGAGACACCTCCTGCACACAAAAAAGGCCGCCCCGTTCAGGGCGGCCTTTTTCATGGTATCAATCCCACTCCCCTTAACCGATGGGGTTGCCGTGGGTTTCCACATCATAGATGGTGAGCAGCGTTTCGGGCGTCAGGAAGCAGACTTCCGTCCGCTCTCCTCCACTCCCGCCGTGAACCCATTCCACGGTATCGCCGGACTCGCCGTGCCTGATGGTCAGGCGTTCGCCCGTGATCCGCTTCACCTCCTCAACCATGTCATTCATGGTGAGCAGTTCTACTCCCCCGATCTCCTCGTCACTGGAGAGTCTTTCCAGGAATCTGTCGACGAGGTCGTAGTCGAGGAAGTCATTTTCCTTCCGCCACCACCGCACGAAGCGGTGTTCGCCGGAAGCACCCTCGGTAACCAGCCTTCTGATGTCCGTCCCTCTCATGGCATCCTCCTTTCCGTCCGCTTCCGGCTCGTTGGGAGCGGAAGTCCGCGGGCCATGATCTCTGCCGGTGTATCCTTGCCTGATTACATTATACCTCAAGGGAACGGTCAGTGAATATGGTTATCAAAATAATGTCTGTGGCCTCCCTTTGTCAGCGGGGCCGCCGGGGGCTTCCGGGCCGTTGCCGCGACGGACCCGACGCGGGAGCTCCTTGGCCCGGCTGCCGCCGGCCCGAGTCCTTGGGATGGGACGGCCGTCCAGACGCCGAGGGGGATGCCGCTGCGCCCCCTTTCTTCGGCTGGTTTGCGTGGGGTCGGGCCTGGCGCGGCTCACGGGGCGGACGGGCAAACTCCACATCCTTTTTCGGCGCCGGCACCGAGTAGTCAAAGCCCTGCACGGTGCGGCGCTCGATGGGGGCACCGAGGCTCCGTTCGATGGCACGAACCATGGCTCCGTCGTCAGAGGTCACCAGGGTGAAGGCGTCTCCGCTGCGGGCCGCGCGGCCGGTGCGGCCGATACGGTGGATGTACGCCTCTGCCGTGTCGGGGATGTCATAGTTGATCACGTGGGACACCTGGCTCACGTCGATGCCGCGGGCCGCGATATCGGTGGCCACCAGGATCTGGAACGTGCCGTCACGGAAGCCATCAAGGGCAGCCTGCCGCCGGTTCTGGGAGAGATTCCCCTGAAGCGAGGCCGCCCGGTAGCCGGCCTTCTCCAACTGTTCACCCAGGCGCTTGGCCCGGTGCTTGGTGCGCGTGAAAATCAGCACCGACTCAGTGTCCGTGTGGCGAAGAAGCTCCAGCAGAAGCGGGGTCTTCAGGTGCTGTTCCACCGGGTAGAGGGCGTGGGCGACGGTGACCGCCGGGGCCACGGTCCCCACCTGCACCGTCACCGGGTCCACCAGAATATCCTGGGCCAGCGTGCGGATGTCGATGGGCATGGTGGCCGAGAAGAGCAGCGTCTGCCGCCGGGGGGGAAGATGCTTGAGCACCCGTCGGATGTCGGGCAGAAAGCCCATGTCGAACATCTGGTCCGCCTCGTCCAGGACGAGCACCTCCAGGCGCGACAGGTCGATGGTCCCCTGGGCGATGTGGTCCAGGAGCCGACCCGGGCAGGCCACGACCACTTCGGCGCCGGCCTTGAGCTTCTGCACCTGGGGATTCACCCCTACCCCGCCGTAGACCGTCACGCTCCGCAGGCGGGTCTGCCGCCCCAGGGTGACGAAGCTGTCGTTGATCTGCTCCGCAAGCTCGCGGGTGGGGGCGATGACCAGGGCACGGACGCGGCCACGCTCGCCCTGTTGCAGGCGATGCAGGATCGGCAGGGCAAAGGCCGCTGTCTTGCCGGTGCCGGTCTGGGCCAACCCCATGACGTCGCGCCCCGCCATGACCGCGGGGATGGCCTGGGCCTGGATCGGTGTGGGGGTTTCGTAGCCGGCCGCCGCGATTCCCGTGGCCACGGCCGGATGAAAACCGAACGATTTGAAATCCATAAAATACTCCTTGGTGCTGCCGCCTGAAAACAAAAAAGCCCCGGTTCTTCCCAGGGCCTGATCTGATAGCGTTGTCCGGAAACAGCTGGTTGAGATGGAGCCGACCGTACCAGCTTTCGGCAAACTCTGTCAAGGAGGAAAGCGGGAGCCCCGTTCCTACCCCTTGAGGCCTTCCAGCTCTTCCCAGCGGGCATAGGCTGCTTCCAGCTCACCCTCCAGTTCCTCAAGCCGGCAGTTGAACACCGCCACTTCGGCGCCTGCGCCGCGATAGAACTCCGGATCAGCCAGGGTGGCGTGGAGACACTCCTGCTCCTCCTCCAGTTGATGAATCCGCTCCGGGAGCGCTTCAAGCTCGCGCTCCTCCTTGAAGCTGAGCTTGCGGGGCTTTTCGCCCCGGTCGCGGGTCTTGGTCGAAGTATCGGCGGGTGCCTTCGCCGATTGCGGCTTTGCTGCCGGCGTCTCGGCGGCGGCCTGACGGAGCCAGTCGTCGTAGCCCCCCACGTATTCCCGCACCTGGCCGTCGCCCGACAGGACAAGGGTGCTCGTCACCACGTTGTTGAGAAACTCCCGGTCATGACTCACCAGGAGCAGCGTGCCGGAATACTCCAGCAGCAGATCCTCAAGCAGGTCCAGGGTTTCGGCATCAAGATCGTTGGTGGGCTCGTCCATCACCAGCACGTTGGAAGGCTTGGTGAACAGCTTGGCCAGCAAGAGGCGGTTGCGCTCCCCGCCGGAGAGGATGCGGACCGGCGTGCGCGCCCGTTCGGGAGGGAAGAGAAAATCCTGCAGGTAGCCGATCACGTGGCGGCTCCGGCCATTGATGATGACGGTGTCGTTCCCCTCGCCCACGTTTTCCTGCACGGTCCGGTCCAGGTCCAATTGCTCGCGCATTTGGTCGAAGTAGAGGACCTCCCGGCGGGTGCCCAGGCGGACCGTCCCCTGCTGGGGTTCGAGCTCCCCCAGCAGGAGCCGCAGCAGGGTGGTCTTGCCTGAGCCGTTGGGGCCGATGATCCCCACCCGGTCCCCGCGCATGACAGTGGTGGTGAGGTTGGCAATGACGGCCCGGTCTCCGTAGCCGACGGAGGCGTTCTCCGCCTCCACCACCAGGGCGCCGGACCGCTCGGCCTCCTGGAGCCGGATCGTGGCCGTTCCCTGCCGCTCGCGCCGCTGCCGGCGCTCCTCCCGCAGCTTCTTCAGCGCCCGGACCCGCCCCTCGTTGCGGGTTCGGCGGGCCTTGATCCCCTGCCTGATCCACGCTTCCTCCTGGGCCAGCTTCTTGTCGAACAGGGCCTGGCGGGTGATCTCCGCCTCCAGGAGCGCCTCGCGCCGCTCCACGAATTCGTCGTAGCCGCAGGCAAAGGCGTAGATCCGCCCCCGGTCCAGTTCGGCCACCCGGTTGGCGAGCCGGCGGGCAAAGGCCCGGTCGTGGGTGACGAAAAGCAGGGTCGTGACGTTTTTGGCCAGGAATTCCTCCAGCCAGAGGATAGTATCGATGTCCAGGTGGTTGGTGGGCTCGTCCAGGAGCAGGATGTCCGGCGCCGACACCAGGGCCCGGGCCAGGAGTGCCCGGCGCTTGGTGCCGCCGGAAAGGCTCGAGAAAGGGGCATCCGCATCCAGGGAAAGGCGATTAAGAACCCGTTCCACCTCCTGATGGAGATGCCAGCCGCCGGTCTCTTCCAGCCGCTTCTGGAGGGTGGCCAGTTGTGCCAGGAGCCCCTCTCCCCCCTCAACGGCCAGCAGATGGCTCACCCGGTGGTACTCGGCCAGGAGTGCCGTGGCCTCGCCCATGCCCTGGGCCACCACGTCGAACACGGTCCCCTCCAGGTCGCGGGGGACCTCCTGGGAGACGAGGGCCACCCGCACCCCCTGCTGCCGCATGATCTCGCCCCCCTCCGGGGGAATCTCGCCGGCGATGAGCTTCAGCAGGGTCGATTTGCCGGTGCCGTTGCGCCCCATGAGGCAGAGGCGCTCCCCCTCCCCGATCTGGAGGTTGATACCGTCGAAGAGCGGCGGGCCGCCGAAGGCGAGGGTAATGTTGCGCAAGGTGATGAGTGCCACGACTTCTCCTTCCGTGCCTGTTTGCAGGAGTGACAGTATTCACTGTTTTGCCTCCCGGCGTCAATCCTCCACTGGCACCCGGGCCATTTGCATTGGCGACAATCCCCGGTACCATTGACAATTATCACGAACGAGCGGACCCGACCCCTCGCCCGGAGAACCATGAATCAGTCAACGCGCATCGTCGTCGGCATCATATCCCTGTTCCTGTCGCTGTTCCTGGCCTGGCGCATCGGCATCTGGCTGGAGCCGGCCCCGGCCGGGCCATCCCTGCCGGCGGGCGACCCGAAATCGCCCCCCTACGCCACCGGGACGGTGCAGGAGGACCTTCACTTCGAAATCCGCAACGTCCGCATCTCCGGGGATGGGGCCACCCTGAACGGGATCGGCATCATCCGGTTCGATACCGACCGGGAGCGGATCAAGCCGGCGGTGCTGGCAATGCTCACGGCCGTGAAGAAAAAGACCCCGGCAGCGAAGATGATAACCCTTGAGCTCAAGCCCGCCGTGGAGTGCACCCAGTGCACCCTGGCCAGGGCAACGTACCGTGAGGGCCGGACCGTCATCCGCTACGGGATCCCCTCCCAGGAACAGATCGAGCGACACAACGCACTCATCGGCACCACTGACGGTACCGGACGCCGGATCGACCGCCCCCGGCTCTACCGCCCCGACAAGGAGACCTTCGGGGCCGGGTTGGCCGTCACCATGGCCCTGGAGGCGGCACGGCAGAAGAACCCGTCGGCTGGCGAGGAGCAACTGCTCGACCAGGCAGCCGCGACGGTGGGCATCTCCCCGGTGGTGGCGGCACGTCACCGCGACTTCATGAAAGCCTATTTCACGGGCGACGGCTATGGGGAGGAAACCCTGGACACACCGCTCCAATGACGCAAACCGAGTGGGAGTTTCCAGTTACCGCGACTCCCCGGCATCCCCCTAAAGGAGGGTCACCATGCAGAAGCTGATCCGCGTCGAGCCGGCCAAATGCGTCGGCTGCAAGTCGTGCGAGCTGGCCTGTTCGTTCAGGCACCGCGGGGAGTTCGCGCCCAGCAAGGCCCGCATCGTCAATGAGGTTTTCCTGGAGGAGGCCAAGTTCATCACCGTCACCTGCATGCAGTGCGACGATCCCTGGTGCCTCAAGGCATGCCCCAAGGGGGCCATCGCCAAAGATGCGGCCAGCGGCGTGGTGGCAGTGGACGAGCTGAAGTGCGTGGGCTGCCGCACCTGCGTCAGCGCCTGTCCCTTCGGCATGATCAAGTACCTTCCCGAGACCAGGAAGGCCGACAAGTGCACGCTCTGCGCTCCCGATGTACCCGAATGCGTCATCTTCTGCCCCACCCACTGCCTGACATTCGCCGAGGAAGACGCGCCGCTGCGGGCAAAGGTGCTCAAATTCGTCCAGACCGTCAAAGACGGCCAGATGGAGGTGTGACATGGGAAGCGGATGGCACGGCAGAGTCCTGCGGGTAGACCTGGCGGCGCGGCGTTGCAGCATCGAGGAACTGAACGGGACGTGGGCACGGGAATTCATCGGCGGCCGCGGACTGGGCTCCCGCTACCTGGTCGAGGAGGTGGCCCCCGACGTGGACCCCCTCTCCCCCCGCAACAAGCTGATCCTGGCAACCGGTCCGCTCACCGGCACTTACGGGGCCGCCAACGGCCGCTACGTGGTGGTAACCAAGTCGCCCCTCACGGGTACCATCGCCAGTTCCAACTCGGGCGGCTACTTCCCGGCGGAACTTCGCTTCGCCGGCTTCGACCTGATCATCGTGGAGGGGAAGGCTGAAAAACCGGTCTACCTGAAAATCTACAACCAGAAGGCCGAACTGGCCGACGCCTCCCACCTCTGGGGGAAGACCACCTACGAGACCGAGGACATGATCCGGCGCGAGTTCCACGGCGATGCCAAGGTGGCGGCCATCGGCCCGGCCGGGGAGAAGATGGTCCGGTTCGCCTGCATCGTGAACGACAAGCACCGGGCCGCCGGCCGCAGCGGAGTGGGCGCGGTCATGGGGAGCAAGAACCTCAAGGCGGTGGCCGTGCGCGGCACCGGCGGCGTGACCATGGCCGACCCGGCCGCCTACCGGGAGGCGGCCCGCGAGTCGTACCGGCTCCTCAAGGGTCACCCGGTGACGGCCGAAGGGCTACCGGCCCTGGGAACGGCGGTGCTCGTGAACGTCATAAACCAGAGCGGCGCTCTCCCCACCCGCAATTTCCAGTCCGGCACCTTTGAAGGGGCTGAGGATATCTCGGGTGAGCGCCTGGCCCAGACCTGGCTCCGGCGGAACAAAGGGTGCTTCGGCTGCGTCATCGCCTGCGGCCGGGTAACCCGCCTGGCCGACCCCCGCTGGACCGAGAGCGGCGAAGGCCCCGAGTACGAAACCCTCTGGGCCCTGGGGGCCGCCTGCGGGGTTTCGGACCTTGCGGCAATCACCAAGGCCAACTACCTCTGCAACGAGTACGGCATGGACACCATCACCGCCGGCGGCACCGTGGCCTGTGCCATGGAGCTCTTCGAGCGGGGGCTCCTGACCGAAGGTGAGGCGGGAATGCCGCTGCGCTTCGGTGACGGCGACGCCCTGGTGCGGATGTTCCAGCTCATGGGCACGGCCGAGGGGTTCGGCGCAAAGCTGGGCCTCGGCTCCTGGCGGCTGGCCGAGAGCTACGGAGCGCCCGAGCTTTCCATGACGGTAAAGAAACAGGAGTTCCCGGCCTACGACCCCCGGGGCATCCAGGGGATGGCCCTGGAATACGCCACCAGCAACCGGGGCGCCTGTCACGTGCGGGGCTACATGGTATCCCCCGAAATCCTCGGCGTACCGGAAAAACTGGACCCGGCCGTTACCGAGGGTAAGGCGGGCTGGACCAAGGCATTCCAGGACTTCACGGCCGTGGTGGACTCGGCGGGCATCTGCCTCTTCACCACCTTTGCCATCGGCGCGCCTCAAGTATCCGCCTTTCTCAACGCGGCCACGGGGCTGGGGTACTCGCTGGAGCAACTACTGGAGGCCGGCGACCGGATCTGGAACCTGGAGCGGCAGTTCAACCTGAAAGCGGGGATCGATCCCACCCAGGACACCCTCCCGCCCCGGCTCCTGTCGGAGCCCCTGCCGGACGGCCCCATGCAGGGATCGGTGGCGCGGCTCGCCGAGATGCTCCCCGACTACTACCGGGCCCGGGGCTGGGACGAACAGGGCATTCCCACGGATGAGAAGTTGAAGTCACTGGGACTCGCCTGACGTGGAACGGCACTTCGACATCGTCATCATCGGCAACAGCGCGGCGGGAATGCAGGCCCTGCGCACCATCCGCAGGCATTCCCGCAGCGTATCCGTAGCCATGGTCGACCGGGAGAACTGTCCGGCCTACTCAAGGGTCCTGACCCCCTACTATGTTGGCGGCAAGACCCTTCGGGGAAACCTTTTCATCGTGGGAAGCGATTTCTACGACCACTACGGTATCGCCACCCTCCTTGGCCATGCTGCAGTGGAACTGGATGCGGAACGGCACCGTCTCCTCCTGGCCGACGGCACGGCGGTGGGGTTCGGGCAACTCCTCATTGCCGCCGGGGCCGAAGCCCGGGGACTGGAGGTGACCGCCGAGGGGGTCTGCACCCTGCGGCACCTGGCCGACGCCGACCGGTTGGAGCGGCTCCTGAAGGGGGCCCGAAGCGTCACCGCCGTGGGCGCGGGACTTGTGAGCATCCCGCTGCTCTCCCATGCGGGACCGGAGGTGGAGCGGCACCTGGTGATCGGCTCGGATCGGGTCTTCAGCCGGGTGGTGGACCCTGAGGCATCCGCCATCCTGGAGGAGCGCTTCCTGGCAGACGGCCTTGTCCTTCACAAACGGGACGACATCGTGAACCTGTCCGGCACTGACCGGCTGGAGCTCTCCCTGGCCACGGGCAAACGGATCGTCACCGACATGCTGCTGGTAGGCAAGGGGGTGGTTCCCAACACTGACCTGGCCCTCCGGGCGGGGTTGGAAGTGCGGGAGGGCATCGTGACGGACGAGCGCTGCCGCACCAGCCACCCCCAGATTTTCGCTGCCGGTGACGTGGCCGAGGGAAAGGACTTCGTCACCGGAGAGCCGACCATCCAGGGCAACTGGCTGACCGCGGTGGAGCAGGGGGAGATCGCGGCCCTGAATATGCTCGGCTTCGACTGTGCCTACGAGGGGAGCCTCAAGAACAACACCACCGAGGTCTTCGGCGTGGATGTGGCCGTGGTGGGCTACTGCCGCGACGACGCCCCCCGAACCGCCACGGCTCGCGACCCGTTCACCGGCCGGTTCCGCAAGGTCTTTCTGGACGGGCGCGACCGCGTCATCGGCGCCACCATGATCGGCGAGACCAACGACGCCGGCCTCTACTATCAACTGGTCAGAACCCGCGCCCTCTTCCCCGGCCCCACCTTCCTGCGGGGAACCGGCACCCAGGCCGCGGCCCTGGCCCGGCTTGCCTGATGCCCATGGTCAGCGTCCGGTTCTACAGTCTCCTGCGCCTGATGCTCGGGCGCGAAGTCGTGGAACTCCCCTGGGAGGCGGGGGAGACGGTCCGAAGCCTGGTCCAAAGGGCGGAGCAAGCGGTGGGGAGCCCCCTTTCCCGCAAGCTGCTGGACGGCGACGGGGTCCTCCACACGGGCACCATCATCCTGGTGAACCGCCGCAACATTCACCACCTGGAGGGGCTGGAAACCCCCATCCGCGACGGTGACACGGTGGCCCTGTTCCCGCCGGGCGCGGGGGGCTGAGCCGTGACCGGGGGAGAGCGCTACAGCCGGCAGGTACTCGTCTGGGGCGAAGAGAACCAGCGGATGCTGGAACGGTCGGCCATTTTGATCGCCGGGGTCGGGGGGCTCGGCGCCACCGTGGCTCAGCTCATGGCACGAGCCGGCGTGGGAATGCTCTACCTGGCTGACCACGGCGTCGTGGATTGGCCCGACCTGAACCGCCAGCTCCTCTACGACGAAGGGGATGTGGGGCAGAAAAAGGTAACGGCGGCAGCCCGGAAAATAATGGCCATCAACGGCGCCGTCCAGGCAATTCCCCTTGACGTACGTATCGACGGAGCCTTCACCCCACCGGCCGGCATCAACTGCGTTGCCGACTGCCTCGACAGCTTTTCCGGTCGTTTTGCCCTCTTCAACTCACTTGCGGACGGCACGATCCTTATTCACGGGGCCATCCAGGGAGATCACGGGCAGGTGCTCACCCTGGTCAAGGGGGTGTCACGTCCCATCGACGAGATCTTTGCCGGCAGCAGGCAGCCGGCGGGCCCCATCCCGGTCACCCCCGCCGGGCCCGCTGTCATCGCCGGATACATGGCCCATGAACTCACGCGAGCCATCCGGGGCGGGCCGGGACTTGCGGACCGGGTCCTTGTCGTCGACCTGACCGATTATTCCTGCTCTTTTCTCGACGTGTGATGAATAATTGCCGAGCAATAACGAATTTTACATACACATGTCCCCGCTTTGTGCTAATGTGTCAGCACTTTTGGAATGTGCCGGCCGAGGTGCTTTAAAGGAATCCCTTGGCCATTTTTATTTTCGGGAGGGCAGCGGCAACTAGCCACGGACGACCCAACGTCTACCGACCGAGGAAGGAGAGATCACGTGCAGGTAAGCGTTCAGGGAAACGATGTGGACAAGGCCCTCCGGCTGCTGAAGCGCAAGCTCCAGACCGAAGGGTTCTTCAAAGAGATCAAAAAACGCAAGCATTACGAAAAGCCCTCGGTCAAGAAGAAGCGCAAGCAGATGGAGGCCGAGCGCAAGAGAAGAAAGGCCCAGCGGTTCAGAAAGCCCGACAGGGACTGACGCCGGACAGGATGGGAAACAGGCCGCGCAGCGGCTTGAAGCCGGGACCCCCCCCGGACATATCACGCGAAAGCAGGAGAATGAACACCATGGCAAAAGGCAGGGTAAAGTGGTTTAACGACAGCAAGGGCTTTGGTTTCCTCGAGCAGGAGAACGGTGTCGACGTGTTTGTCCATTTCTCCGCGATCACGGGTTCCGGGTTCAAGTCGCTGGCAGAAGGCGAGGAAGTGACCTTTGACGTGGTCAACGGTCCCAAGGGGCTCCAGGCCGCCAACGTCTGCAAGATCTAACGTCCGCCCGGCAGCCGCCTTCCGGGCGGCACAGCACGGCACCATCGAAGGGCTCGTTCACGCGGGCCTTTCTCATTTTCGGCCTGAACGAAGCAGGCCTTCCGCCGACGCCCCGAGCATCGGGCGCTCCAGCCGTTCCTCAGGCCCACCCCCCGGGCAATCCCACCTAAAGTTTAGGTCCATCCGGCCGATGAGATACCAGTGAGCGACGTGGAACATGTCCGTACCTAACGTTACGAATATGTTCCCAATGTCTACCTTCCGGAGGCCTTCATGGGGATGGTCCCCATCGATAATCTCGACGTCGGCATGACCCTGGCCGCGGACGTCATCGACCGAACGGGCCGGCTCCTGCTGGGGGCCGGCGCGGAACTGACCGCCAAGCATCTCCACATCTTCCGCACCTGGGGGGTCGCAGAAGCCGACATCGCCGGTATGGACGACGATCCCGGCAGCCACCTCCCCCAGGAGATCAGCCCGGCCGAACTGGCCACCGCTGAAGAAGCCCTGCGCCCCCTCTTCCTCCACACGGACCTGAAACATCCGGCCATGCGTGAGATCATGCGCCTCGGGGCGGTGAGAAAGGCCATGCATGGCGCATCCTGACCGCGACCGGATATCACTTGAGCGGCTCGTGGAGGAGACGGTAACGGTCTACTCCCTCCCCTTCTTCTACGAGCGCCTCAACGAGGCCATCAACCATCCCCGTAGCTCCATCGCCGACATCGGCCGGATCATCACCGAGGACCAGGGTCTCACGGCGCGCATCCTCAAGCTCGCCAACAGCCCCCTGTTCGGCTACCACTCCCGAGTCGACTCCATCACCAGGGCGCTGACCATCATCGGCACCCAGCAACTGCGCGACCTGGCCCTGGCCGCCTCGGTCATGGGCATTTTCAAGGGGATTCCGGAAGACCTGATGGGGATGACTTCCTTCTGGAAGCACAGCATCGCCTGCGGGACCATTGCCCGAAATCTGGCCACCAGCCGCCGCGAGGTGAACGTGGAGCGGTTCTTCGTGGCCGGCATGCTGCACGATCTGGGACAGTTGGTCATGTGTACCGCCATTCCCGGCACGGTTCGGGAGATGCTGGAGGAGAGCCGTGACAACGAGTCGCTCCATTTCGCCACGGAGCGTCGCCGGCTCGGCTTCGACCACGCCAAGGTGGGAGGAGCCATCCTGAAAAAATGGAAGATCCCGCCGAACATCGCCGAGCCCGTGGCCTGCCACCACATTCCGGCAAAGGCGGAGCAGTTTCCCCTTGAGACGTCGATCATCCACCTGGCAGACATAATCTGCCAGGCCATGGAATTCGGTTTCAGCGGCGAATGGTACGTCCCCCCCCTGGCCACCGAGGCATGGGACCGGGTCGGCATCCCGGTCAGCATGCTCGGCGCGATCATCAGGCAATCGGAGCAGCAGCTGGAAGAAACGTTTGCCATCCTGACGGAGAACGGATGACCGGCACGATCCACGCCATATCCCCGACCGACCCGCGGGAGGAACGGATCCGCTACCTTGAGGAGTCCAATCTCCGCTACGTGGCGATTCTGGACATGCTCGCCTCCAGCGGCGACTTTCAGGCCGGCCTGAGCCGCGCCAAGGATTCGCGGGCCATCTTCCGGGCCACCATGGCCCAGGTGAAACGGCTCATCCCCCTGCGGGGCATGGGATGCCTGGAGGTTGGCAAGGACGGGGATTTCGAGCTGGCCGCCAGCGATCCCCCCTCCTGCCGTGCGGCCCTCCAGACGGAGATCGATGCCAAGATCATGGATGGCACCTTTGCCTGGGCCCTTAACCGGAACCAGGCCATTACCGTGCCGTCGGCCGATGGGGAATACACGCTCCTGCTCCACGTCATCGCCACCCGTTCCGAGGTGCAGGGGATGTTCGCGGCCCTGCTGCCGGCGGAGATCGCCACGATGGACGTGCCGTCGCTCAACGCCCTTTCAATCGTGCTCTACACCTGCGCCTACGCCCTGGAGAGCGCCACGCTCCACGCCATGCTGCGGGACCACATGCAACACCTGGAGGAGCGCGTCCGGGAGCGGACCAGCGAGCTCCAGGCCGCCCGGGAGATGGCAGAATCGGCCAACCTAGCCAAGAGCGAGTTCCTGGCCACCATGAGCCACGAGCTCCGCACGCCGCTCAATGCCGTCATCGGGTTCACCGACGTCCTCCTGTCCCGCACCTACGGCGAGGTGACCGACATCCAGGCGGAATTCCTCGGCTACGTCCTCCAGTCCAGCCGCCACCTCCTGTCGCTCATCAACGACATCCTCGACCTCTCCAAGATCGAGGCCGAGCGGATGGAGCTTGAACCGTCGGACGTGGACATCCGGAAACTCGCCTCCGGCAGCCTCGTCATGGTGAAGGAGCGGGCCCTGCAGCACCGTATCCGGCTGGCGGAAGAGGTGGCGCCCGGCGTCCCCCCGACCATCACGGCGGACGAGCGAAAGTTGAAGCAGATCGTGTTCAACCTGCTGGCGAACGCGGTGAAATTCACCCCCGACGGCGGCAGCGTCACCCTGTCAATCGACCTTTCGCCGGCCGGAGAGCGTGAAGGGAGCATCATGATCGCCGTACAGGACAGCGGCATCGGCCTGGCTACCGGGGATCTGGAGCGTATCTTCGACCCCTTTGTCCAGGCGGACGGTTCCGCGACCCGCCGCTACGAAGGGACCGGGCTGGGGCTTCCCCTCACCCGGAAACTGGTGGAACTTCATGGCGGCACCATCCGGGCGGAAAGCCCGGGCCCGGGGCTGGGGAGCACCTTCCGGGTCATCCTCCCCCCGTGCCCGCCGCCCCTGCACAGTGAGGTCCCATGACCCGTCAGCGCACCATTCTCATCGTGGACGACAACTTCATGAACCGCCGGCTCGTGTCGGCCATGCTCAACGGTACCCTCTACCGGCTGATAGAGAAGGACAGCGGCCGCGAGGGGCTCGACTACGCCCTGAATCACCGGGAGGAACTGGACCTGGTCCTGCTCGACATCGGCATGCCCGACATCTCCGGCACCGAGGTCTGCCGCTCCATCCGGGAGCATGAGACCCGTGACCGACGCCTGCCGGTCATCGCCTATACTGCCCACGCCATGAGTGAAGAGCGTCGCTCGTTCCTCAACGCCGGGTTCGACGACATTCTCATCAAACCGATCACCCGCAACGAATTTCTTGCCGTTCTGGAGAAACATCTGAACTGACACGCCCGTCCCCTCGGGGCCGGACACCACGGGAGCAGCCATGAAGATTCTCATTGTAGAAGACGACCCCGCAAGCCGCCGCCTGATGCTGGCCTATCTGGATCCGCTGGGCCGATGCACCGAGGCCGCCGACGGCCACGAAGCCCTTGCCGCCTTCACGTGGGCCCACGATCTGGGCGAGCCATTCGACCTCATTTGCCTCGATATCATGATGCCTTCCATGACCGGTCACGAGGTGCTCAAGACAATTCGTCACTTTGAGGAAGAGCGGGACATCGACTCCCCCGTCAAGGTCATCATGACCACGGCCCTCAAGGACAGGGACAACGTCATGGCCGCCTTCTGCAACCAGTGCGAAGCCTATCTCGTGAAACCTCTCGAACGGGAGAAACTGCTGGAGCAGATCCAGACCCTGGGGCTCACGACAGCCTGATCACCGCGGGATTTCCCCTTCGCCGCGCCGCGGATCCTGTGATAAGCTTGCCGGAAAATGGCTGGGACACCGGCCGGTTAAGGGGACTCCATGCGGCGAGAAGTGTGCGATGAAGTGCGGATACTGCAGGAGCGGTTCGACGGGGTGATCCGGCGCTGGATCGACGGCTACGCCGAGGGGGGCGGACGGGTCCACTGCGGCAGGGGCTGCAGCGCCTGCTGCTCCCTGACCGTCAACTGCACCTTCACCGAAGCAGTCCGGGTCGCGGACGTCATCAGCGATCTCCAGGCAGCGGCCGTTGCCGGGCATGTGGCGCGGCTGCGGCAGCTTCTCCCCCGGGCCCGGGACCTCACCGGCTGGCTGCGCCTCCATCGGCGGGAGGCGGGCTACTGTCCCTTCCTGGATCATGATGGGGCCTGCGGCGTCTATGCCGTCCGCCCCTTTTCCTGTCGGGCGCTTCTGGCCACCCGGGAGAGCCGCTGGTGCGGGGCGGACTTCTCGGAACTCTCCAGCGAGGAAAAACGAGGCTTCGTGGAAAGTCTCGACCGCTCGGTGGTTGCCTTTCCCATGCACTACGTGGCGGCCACCCGGGACCTGGGCGAAGAGCTCGAACAGCGGGCCGCCCTGACGCTCATGGCCCGTTTTTCCTTCTCCCTCTACGGCAGCTTCCCGATCCTCGTCCACCTTGAGCGGGAACACCGGCTGAGCGACCTGCTCCCCCGGGGGGCGGACGCGGTCCGGCACCTGCTGGAGCGGGAGGGGCTGTTCCACCCCTTCCTCGCCGCCATCCACGATTGACCACTCCCCCCAGCGGCATCCCCCTGCGGGAGGTATCCCATGAAACGCATTCTGCTTCCCCTGCTCATCTGTCCCGCCTGCCTTCCCAAGGAACACCCCCTGGACCTCTCCGGGGCCGGTGAACAGGCCGAAGACATCGTGAGCGGCACCCTCTCCTGCCGCAGGTGCCGTCGCCGCTACCCGATCCGCGAAGGGGTGGCGCTCTTGCTGCCGGAACCGGAGGAAGGGCCATGGGGGGGACAATGGAAGTACGAGGAGGCGGCAACGGTGAACTCCTACCTCTGGAGCCACTTTGCCGACCTGATGGGGGACCTCGATGCGGGAACGGCTTACGGCGATTGGGCGGGGTGTCTTGCCATCGGCGGCGGGCGAGCATTCGACGCCGGGTGCGCCGTGGGGCGGCTGACCTTCGAGATGGCACAGCGGAGCGAGATTGCCGTGGGGTGCGACCTGTCCGTCGCCTTCGTGCGCACGGCCCGGCGGCTGGCCGCCGAGGGAAGGATCGACTTCTCGCTCCCCCTGGAGGGAAACCTGCGGGAGGAATTCCGGATCGAGCTGCCCGGCCACTGGCAGACCGACCGGACCGAATTCGTGGTGGCCGATGCCCTCAGGATACCCTTTGCGCGGGGCAGCTTCGACCAGACCGCGTCCCTCAACCTGGTGGACCGGGTCCGCCACCCCCTGGCCCACCTCTACGAGGTCAACCGCGTGGCGTTGGCCGCCGGCGCATCCTTCCTCTTCTCCGATCCCTTTTCCTGGTCCACGGCCAACACCCCCGAGGAGGCATGGCTCGGCGGTACCGCCGGAGGGCCCTACGCAGGTCGGGGAATCGACAACGTCCGCGCTCTCCTGGAGGGAAAGGACGGCATCATCGCCCCACCCTGGCGCATCGACCGGCAGGGGAGCGTTGACTGGAAGCTCCGCTCCCACCACAACCACTTCGAACTGGTCAGGAGCCGGTTTCTCGCGGCTTCCCGCTGAAAACCGGCACGACTGGCCGCCCCTCTACCGTCCGAGCCCCATGAGCAGCACGTTGAAAGACCCCATCACGAAGCCCAGCAGGGCTCCGAAGAGATTGATGTAGAGAAAGTGCTTCTGCATGATGGAGAGGAGCAGTCCCTCCACCGCCAGAATGTCCAGGGTGTTGATCTTCTCCTCAACCATGCGCGCCACGTCCAGGGCATCGATCAGGGGCGGGGCCTCCCGCTCCAGCAGGTCCGCCACCTGGCGGTAGATCAGCTGGTCCAGGTCGCGCCTGACCTCGGCCGAGATCCGTGCCGACAGCCGGCCCAGGGGGCGATTGAAGAGCCATTCCTCCACCCGGCCGGCCACGATCCGCTCCAGGGTTGCACGGATTCCGGGATCGCGCAGCCTGTCCGTCAGCCACCCTACCAGGCCCTCACGCAGCCGGGAGGGGTCATCTTCGGGGGCGAGCCGTTCCAGTATCGGGCGGGAGGGATCAGCCGCCAGCCTCACCAGTTCGCGCTCGGCCAGGGCCAGCAGGAAGCCGGCGGTTTCCGGCCGCCGCACCACCCCCAGCGCGCCCCGGCGGATCGACCGGCGCAGGAGCGCCACGCGGCGATAGGGGAGCTGCTCCACCGTCGCGGCCAGGGGTCGGTCCAGAATCCGGCCGAGCCCCTGATCCACCATGGCCGCCACCCGCCGGTGGGTCGTTTCCTCTCCCAGCCAGCGCACCACCTCGTCGGTCACGCTCCCCACCAGGCCGGGGAAGTACGAGTTGAGCTTCTCCACGCTGATGAAGCCCGCCATGAAGCCCAGGGTCCCCTTCAGATTGGCCAGGTACTGCTGAACCCCCTCCCGCAGCTTGGCCTCGAAGGTATCCCGGATCTCCGGGGAACGGACGAATTCCGCCACCCGGCCCAGGATGACCGGCATCGCCTCCCGGGCCTGGGCCGTCGCCAGCTCCACCAGCTCCGGCGGCAGGAGCTCCCGCAGCGGCCGCTCCGATGCCAGCAGTTCGTCGAGCTTGTCATCCACCAGCCCGGCCACGGCCCGGCTCACCCCCCGCGACTGGAGCAGCGCCGCCAGCGCGCGTCCGGCCCCGGCCCGCACCGCATCGCCCGTCTCCCCCGCGAGGATCCGCTCCAGTTCGCGGGGGAGCACCCGCTCCTCCAGGTCGCGGAGAAACAGGGACAGCTCCCGGCGAAAATCCTCGCCCTGCAGGTATCCGGCAACGGTCTCGCCGGCCCGGCGGGCCGCCAGGTCAACCCCATCACGGAGCCAGCTCTCAAACCCTTCCGGCAGGAGGGAGCCCACCGTGCCCAAATCCCTGTCCAGCAGGGTGTCCAGCTTGCCGCTCACCGCCTCCTGAAGCTCGCGGCGGAAGGAATCCTTGCCCAAAGCCCGGGCCACGTCGGTCCCCGTTACCAGGTGGGTGCCCACCATCCGGCCGATGGTGGCGGCGAACTCGTGGCGGCCCGCCGGAATGACCCCCGGAGTGAGGGGGACGCGGATGCCGAAGACGCGCCATGGCTTCAGGGGCCGGAAGAGCATCCGGATGGCGATGTCGTTGGTTACGTAACCGATGACGGCGCCCACCACCGGCGGCGTCACGTAGGGGAGCATGCTTTGGAGCGACATGGGATTACCTGCTTGCAAGGGGATGGGAAACGGCGAGCGCTTCGGGCGTCGGCCCACCCGGTTCAATAGCACACCGGAGCGCCCCGCGCAACATGGGGAACGGGGAAAGAACCCACTCAACCGGCGCCATGGCTCCGGATCGCCTCCAGGAACGGGGCGCCGTAGCGGCCGAGCTTCCGCTCGCCCACCCCGTTCACCCGCAAAAGTTCTTCCGGCGTGGTCGGCCGCAGCGACGCCATCTCGGCCAGGGTCGCATCGCTGAAGATGATATACGGAGGAACCTGCTGGTCATCCGCCAACCGTTTGCGGAGCGCCCGCAGCTCCTGGAAGAGCTCCTCGTCCCGCTCCGCCGGCGTGGCGGCTCCCGGCCGGCGGGGGGCCTTTTCCTTTTTCGGAGCGGCCATCCGCAGCCGCGGCTTCGCCAGGACCAGGCTCTCCTCGCCCCGCAGCAGCGGCCGGGCCGCAGGGGTCAGCTTCAGCACCGAGTAGTTGGCCAGGTCCTGCTCCAGGTATCCCCGGTGGATGAGCTGGCGGATGATGCTCCCCCAGGCCTCGGCCGCCAGGCTGGCGCCGATGCCGTAGGTCGAGAGCCGGTCGTGGCCCAGGGCCAGGATGCGTTCACTCCGCGAACCGCGCAGGACATCGATCACGTGCCCCACGCCGAAGCGCTGCCCCACCCGGTAGACGCAGGAAAGGGCCTTGCGGGCCTCTTCGGTGGCATCGAAGGTTTCGGGCGGAGCCAGACAGAGGTCGCAGTTGCCACAAGGTTCCTCCAGCCGCTCGCCGAAGTAGCCGAGCAGTGCCCGGCGCCGGCAGACGAGTGCCTCGGCGAACCCCACCATCGCGTTCAGCTTGTGCAGCTCGATCCGCACCTGCTCGGGGTTCCCGCCCGACTCGATGAGGGAGCGGGAGACCGGGATGTCGCCGTAGCCGAAGAGGAGCAGCGCCTCGGCCGGGAGACCGTCGCGGCCGGCCCGCCCGGTTTCCTGGTAGTAACTCTCGATGTTCTTGGGCAGGTCGTAGTGGACTACAAACCGGACGTTGGGCTTGTCGATCCCCATGCCGAAGGCCACCGTGGCCACCACCACCCGGATGTCGTCCCGCAGGAACGCCTCCTGGACCCGGCTCCGTTCCGCGTCGGCAAGCCCGGCGTGATAGGCCCCCGCCTCCACCCCGGCCGCCCGGAGCTTCTCCGCCACTTCTTCCACCCGCTTGCGGGAAAGGCAGTAGACAATGCCCGCCTCCCGGGGGCGCGTCGCCAGGAACTCCTCCAGTTGTCGGAACGGCTTCTGCTTTTCCAGAACGCTGTAGCGGATATTGGGCCGGTCGAAGCCGGTCACGAACATCTCGGCGTCCCGAAGCCCCAGCCGCGTCACGATGTCGCCTCGGGTCTGGGCGTCGGCGGTGGCGGTCAGGGCGATCATCGGCACGGTCGGGAACAGCCCCCGCAACCGTCCCAGCTCCACGTACTCAGGACGGAAATCGTGCCCCCACTGGGAGACGCAGTGGGCCTCATCAATGGCGAAGAGCGCGATGGGTATCTCCCGTAGCCGCTCCAGAAAGGCATCGGTCATGAGCCGTTCCGGGGCCACGTAGAGAAGGTCCAGCTCGCCGCCGTGGAGCCGGGCGAGCACCCGGCGCGACTCCCGCTCGCCCAGGGTCGAGTTGTAGCAGGCCGCTGCCACGCCGTTCTCGCGCAGGGCATCCACCTGGTCCTTCATGAGGGAAATGAGGGGGGAAATCACGATCCCCACGCCGGGCCGTACCAGGGAGGGTATCTGGTAACAGAGGGACTTGCCGCCGCCGGTGGGCATCAGGACGAACGTATCGCCCCCGCGCGCCACCCGGTCAACGATCTCCTCCTGGAACGGGCGGAAGGACCGGTACCCGAAGACCGTGCGGAGGACGGCGAGGGTTTCGTGCCCCACGGTCAGAGTTCCCGCACGACCCGGAAGCCCAGGTAGACGTAGCGGCCATCCTGGGCACCCCGCCCCCGGGCCGATGAGCGGATGTAGCGGGGCTTGCTGCCGAAGGACCCTCCCCGCTGGACCCGGCGGGAATCCTCTCCGCCGATCCAGGGAGAGCCATCCGCCGGGGCGCCGTCGTAACTCTCGTGCCAGGTGTCGACGCACCACTCCCACACGTTGCCGGCGGTGTCGAACATACCGTAGGGGTTGGGCGCGAAGGAGCCCACCGGTGCAGTAATCTTCTTGTCCCACCGGCTGCCGCACCCCTTGCAGTTGGCCTTGTTCTGGCCGACCGTGCCACCCCACCAGTAGGGGGTATCCTTGCCGCCGCGGGCCGCGTACTCCCACTCGGCCTCACTCGGCAGGCGATAGCGGTGTCCCGTCTGGTCAGACAACCATTTGACGTAGGCCACCGCATCATCCCAGGAGACATTCATGGCCGGCTTGTTGCCCCTTCCCCAGTTTCGCGACAAGGGGCCGAACCAGCGGCGGCCATCCTTGGGTTTTTCACGACCCGTGGCTTCGCAGAACCGATCGTACTCGGCAAAGGTCACCTCATACGCCCCGATGGCAAAGGCTCGGGGAATGCTCACCTCATGGACCGGCTTCTCGTCAGGGTCGCCACCGCCGAAAATTGCTCCCATGCGGAAGCGACCCGGTGGAATCACCACCATGACCGGACCGGGCGATCCGTCGGCCAGCCGGTCGCGAAAGCTTGTCCCTACAGGCTGAGTCCCGACCGAAGCTGGGGCGTACCCCCCAGAAGCGGCACCGGAAAATTCCGCCATATAACTGAAAACAAGCAACACAATCGCCGCACTATGCACGGCACGGATCATCTTCATGCATCTCCCTCCGAAAAAACTGTGGCCACGGACTCACTATTGTACGCACAGCCCCCGCAAAAGACAACCCGGCCACCAAGCTGTTTTGCACCGACTGCGGCATTTCGCCACCACTCCAGTTAAGTGCGATTAATTTGTATCGTGCAATCGCTCCCCCTGTCAACCAGCTTCCGGCGTCGCTGCACAGGCAGAGTTCAAGCTATTTCGAAGTGTTCGAGTATCATAATTTTTATATTGTTTTCTAAGCACTTGCGTGATACATACTTAACACCATAAATGACCGGAGGAGACACCGTGACCGCCCCCCGCGAAGCATTCCGCTCCTTTCAGGTCGCACGAAAGGATATCGCCTACCTTCACTTTGTCCTGGAGTCCTACGAAGGCCTCGCAGTACTCAGCTCGGCCGACAAGTCGAACGGAACCGTCACGGTACGATACCCCAGCGATTTAACGGAAACTGTCAACGAACTTTTAACAGCACTCGGCACTGAAATTGCTTTAAAAAAGGTGCAAGGTGACGGGAAACAAGAGATATGCTCGACCAGATGAACCTATCCGCCATCCTGCGACAGGCCCTCGCGGGCGGCGGTGAATTCGCGGAGATTTACTTCGAAGAAGGCTCCACCACCGCAGTATTCTGCGAGGACGGAAAAATCGAGAAGGTCCTCGCCGGAACGGACCGCGGGGTGGGGATCCGGGTCATTTCCGATCTCCGCACCGCCTACGCGTACACCAACGAGGTGACCGGCACCGCCCTCATGGAACTGGCCACAACGGTGAGCAGGGCAGTGCGGGGCAAGGTCTTTGAGCAGACCATCGCAATGAAACCGAGGGCAGTGGGGGCAGGGTTCCCCATAGAAATTACGCCAGATGGCGTAGCTCTCCATGAAAAAATTGCACTGGTGGAGAGAGGCAACAAGGCTGCCCGCGACATCAGCGAAACAATTCGGCAAGTTACAATTGCCTATCGCGACAGCCGAGTGAAATGCCAGATCGCCAATTCACTGGGCGACTTCATCGAAACCAATCGGACGGGCACCCTGTACCTGGCCCATGTGGTTGCTGCTGGCGCGGACGTGATCCAGACCGGCTATGAAGCAACGGGGAAATTCATGGGCCACGAGATCTTCCGGGAGCGCCCCCCCGAAGAGATCGCCCGTGCCGCCGCCCGCCGGGCGGTCATGATGCTCGGCGCGCGCAAGGCGCCGGGAGGGCTGATGCCGGTGGTCCTCTCGTCGGAGGCCGGCGGCACCATGGTGCACGAGGCAATCGGCCACGGCCTTGAGGCGGACCTGGCCGGCAACGGCCTGTCGGTCTACACGGGAAAAGTGGGGCAACAGGTGGCATCGCCCCTGGTGACGGTGATCGACGACGCCACCATCCCCAACGCGCGGGGCTCGTTCTCCTTCGACGATGAGGGAACCCCGGCCCAGCGCACGGTACTGGTGGAGAACGGCATCCTGAAAGGGTATCTCTACGACCGGCTGTCCGCCATGAAGGACGGCTGCGCCTCCACGGGCAACGGCAGGCGCGAGGGGTACCACACCAAGCCCATCGTCCGGATGACCAACACCCTCATTGCCCCCGGCGAGTCGGACCCGGAGGAGATCGTGCGGGGGGTCGGCCAGGGACTCTTCGTCCGCAAGATGGGCGGCGGGCAGGTAAATACGGTAAACGGCGACTTCGTGTTCGAAGTCACCGAAGGATATCTTATTGAAAATGGAGCCATCGGGGAACCGGTCAGGGGAGCCACCCTTACCGGCAACGGCCCGGACATTCTCAAGAAGATCGTCAAGGTCGGCAGCGATCTCGGCTTCGGCATCGGGACCTGCGGCAAGGACGGTCAGGGTGTGCCGGTCTCCGATGCCCAACCGACGCTTCTCATCGACGAAATAACGGTGGGCGGCGCGGCATGATGCAATTGGCAGCGATGGACGGCGCCATGCGATGTTTCAGGAGGGAAGGATGTACCTCCCGCTCCGTCACCGGAGGGGAGGGGCCACGGATGGCTCGCGTCGCGAGGACCGTTTCCATGAGGGGGAAAGCGCTCTACGCCCGGGGATGAGATAGAGATCACCCGCGTAGCGCCCTTGATATTCCCGAGGAAACAACCGTGCCCCATGTGAACCTGACGACAATTCAGCCGGTGGAACTGCTTGAGGCCCTCAAGTCACACCAGTTCCTCGCGCCCTACCACCTGACTTTCTGCTGCGATCAGGACGGAGGGATGCCGCGCTACAAGTCCAGGTTCACGGTCTGCGGCTCGCCGCACCAGTATCACTTCTGCACGCATTCCTGCATGCTGGCCTTGGAAGACGCGGTCGGACGCGCGGTCGCCGGCAACCGCCCGGTGGTGTTCCAGTGCAGCGTCGGCCTCCTCAACTTCGCCGTCCCTCTCCGGGCCGGCGACATCCCCTTCACCTGCCTGATCGGCGGCGGAGTCCGCGACAAGAGCATTGACCTCGCCCGCATGGAATCGCTTGCCGCCGCCGACGGCATGGACGCCTTCGCCCTGCTGGCCGAGATCGAGGAACTGCCGGTCGCCACCGTCGAAGAAGTCGAGGAGGTGGCGCGCAAGGTGCAGGAACTGGTCCCCTCCCTGCTGGCCCGCAACCTCCACAGCCAGATATTCGAGAAGACCATGCAGCGGCTCACCGCCATCTCCGGCATCTCCACCGGCATCGACACGGCGGAATCCGTCTGCGATCTCATGACCCTCATCAGCGAGACCCTCGGCGTCCTCTTCGACATCTCCAAGATCGCCGTGCTCATCCCCCAGAACGGCCCCACCTCGCCCTACACCGTCAAGGGGATATGGGGACTGCAGCGGGATCTCGGCACGATTTCCGGACCCAAGGCGCTGGGCATGTTCCCCAGGGACCGGGCGGGCAGCGTCGTTCTGCAGGAAGATGAATGCCGCTCGATCTTCCCGGACCTGGAGGTGAGCCACGCCACTTGCCTCCGCCTCACCTCTGGCCAGGCCGTCCACGGAATTCTAGTCCTCTTCGATGCCAGCATCCCGCCCCGGGAAGAGCTGCTGGTCTCCCTGGTGACCGGCAAGGCGGCGACACAGCTCGCGCGGATGCGGGAAAAGGATAAATACACCTCCGAGATCGCCCAGGCCCGGGAGCTCCTCACCATGTTCAGCGCCCTGTCGCGGACCGAGAGCAAGGATCAGCTCAACGAGCAGATCCTCGGCATGGCCGCCGACCTGGTGGACGCCACCTGCGGCTCGCTCATGTTCATCGACGAAAGCGGCTCCCAGCTCAAGATCGAATCGGCCCTCGGCATGAATCTTCACCTGGCCCAGAGCATGGTGGTCCAGGTGGGGACCGGCATTGCCGGCAAGGTGGCCGCCAGCGGCAACCCGCTGTTGGTGAACGACATCGAGAAGGACCGCCGGGTCGGCACCCCCAACCGCCCCCGCTTCAAGACCAAGTCGTTCGTGAGCATTCCCATAAAACTCCGGGAAGATACCATCGGCGTGCTCAACCTCTCGGACAAAAAGAACCAGGGGATCTTCACCGACGCCGACCTCAAAATATTGATCACCTTCACGGATCACGCCTCCATCATGATCGAACGCGCCCTCTCCATCGAGCGGGCCGACATCCTGGAGCAGCTCTCCATCACCGACCACCTGACCGGCCTCTACAATCGCCGCTTCCTCAAGCGGCGCATGGAGGAAGAGCTGGCCCGCAGCATCCGTCACAACCTGAACCTGACCGTGATGCTCATCGATCTGGACCACTTCAAGATCTACAATGACCTCTGCGGCCACCTGGCCGGCGACCGGGCGCTCAAGAGAACGGCCAAGATCCTCAGCGAAACCGCCCGACAGATGGACGTGGTCACCCGCTTCGGCGGCGAAGAGTTCTGCATCATCCTGCCGGGAACATCCAAGAAGGAGTCCATCTTCGTGGCCGAACGGATCCGGCGCGAGATCGAAGGAGAGGATTTCCCCCACGAGGATAATCTTCCCTTGGGCCGGCTCACCGCCAGCATCGGCATCGCCTCGTTCCCCGAGGACGGCAGCACCGAGGCGTCGCTCGTCAAGGCGGCCGACGTGGCCCTCTACCGGGCCAAGTCCGACGGGCGGAACCGGGTAATCATCGCAGGGAATTCAGTTGACGACCACGAGCAGATCTCCCGCTTCAAAACGGCGCTCAACCTGCCATGAAAAAAGGCCGCCCGATCGGACGGCCTTTTTTATGCGACCTCATTACGCAGCTGAACCTTATTCGATCACCGAAGCCCTGGTGATAAACACGTTCTCCACCGGCACATCCGAGTGGCCCGCCCTGTTGCCGGTCTTAACCCCGGCAATGGCGTCCACTACCTCCATCCCCTCCACGACCTGTCCGAACACGGCATAGCCGAAAAGATCGGGAGTCTTGCCCCGGTTATCGAGAAACGCGTTGTCCACCAGGTTGATGAAGAACTGGGACGTGGCGCTGTCGACCACCGCGGTCCGGGCCATGGCCAGAGTCCCCCGCTTGTTGGAGAGGCCGTTGGTCGCCTCGTTCTTGATGGCGAACTTGGTCTTCCGGGGTTGCATGTTTTCGTCCATCCCGCCCCCCTGGACCATGAATCCCTTGATGACCCGGTGGAAGATGAGACCGTCATAGTAGCCGTCCTTCACGTAAGAGAGGAAATTGCGGGCGGAAATCGGCGCCTTGTCCCTGAACAGTTCGATGGTGATGTTCCCCTGGGAGGTCTCAAGCATGACCCGGGGGTTCTGCTCTTCGCTCATGGCATGCTCCTTTCTGTAATCATCAGATGACACTGTGAGGCTCAAGGTGTATCACAAAAGACGGACGGCGAACACCCTTTTCTCGGCTTGCATCGTCTGTCAAATCAAGTATAAGGGTAGATGTATTTCAATTCGAAGCCGTACTTATTCGCGCCAGGAGGCAACAAATGAAATCAACCGGTCCCATCATGCTGACGCTTACCCTGCTGCTCGCCGCAAGCACCGCCATGGCAGCCTCCGACAAGGTCGACGGGATGACCCGCGCCACGGAGCTCATGGTGCAGCACCACAAGGGTATGGTCCAGAGCGAGCCGGAACGGGCCATGGTGGGTGAGCCGGCCCCGGCGTTCTCGCTTGAGGCGGTGGTCAACAAGGAGTTCAAGCGGGTCAATCTGGCCGACTACCGGGGCAAGTGGGTGGTTCTCTTCTTCTACCCGGGCGACTTCACCTTTGTCTGCCCCACCGAGATCAGGGGCTTCAACGCCGCCGTGGACCGTTTCACCGAACTGAACGCTGTCGTGCTCGGCGCCTCAGTGGACAGCAAGTTCTCTCACTTGGCCTGGATCAACCGGGGCGACCTGGGCGACCTCAAGTTCCCGCTGCTGGCCGACAACAAGAAGGAAGCCACCATCCGCTACGGTATCCTGGACGAAAAGGAAGGAGTCGCGCTGCGCGGGCTCTTCATCATCGACCCCAATGGCGTCCTCCAGTACCAGGTGGTCCAGACCCCGTCGGTGGGCAGGAGCGTGGAGGAGACCATCCGGGTCCTGGAGGCGCTCCAGACCGGCGAACTCTGCCCCCTGGGCTGGAAGCCGGGCGAGAAGACCATCAAAAAGTAACCGCCCGGGAACCGGCCGTGTTCAACCGCTGAACACAGGTTCACTCCTGCTGGAGCATCGACCGCATCCGGGCAAAGAAATCCTGGGCCAGGGCCTCCGCCTCTTCTTCGGTGGAGGCCTTTTTTACGCTCCCTTCGTGGACCTGCAGGAGACGTCCGGGGATCTCCTCCAGGAACCGGCTCGGCTGTCGCTCCTGAAGCTTGCCGTACTTCTTCCGGTTCAGGCACCGGGTGATGGTCAGGTGCCGGCGGGCCCTCGTTATCCCCACGTAGCAGAGACGCCGCTCCTCGTCGATGGGCATCCCCTCCTCCACCGTCCTCTTGTGGGGCAGGATCTCCTCCTCGAATCCCACCAGGAACACAAAGGGAAACTCCAGCCCCTTGCTGGAGTGGAGCGACATGAGGGTAACCGCGTCCTTGCCGTGCTCCTTCTTGTCCTTGCCGGCGAAGCGATCCTCGTCCATGAGGGAGACCTTTTCCAGAAAGCCCGACAGGGTGGCGCCGGGTATCCGTTCCTCGAACGCGGCCAGGGAGTTGATGACCTCGGCCACGTTCTCCACCTTGCGCCGGGCCGTGGCCGGGTCCTCGATGGTCCGGTAGAGCTCCTCCTCCAGCCCGAGCCGGTCGAACAGCCCCTTCACCCGTGCCGCCAGGTTGCCGGCATGGCGGAAATCGCGCACCGACTCCTCCACCAGCCGGTGGAAGGCCAGCACTTTCTCCCGCACCGCCCCCGTGACCCCCTCGATCTCCTCCACCCGGCCGAAGGCCTCCAGAAGGGGGCAGTCGTGCTCCAGGGACCACTGGTTGATCTTCAGGACCGTGCCGTCGCCGATCCCCCGGCGTGGAAAGTTGACGATCCGCAGGAGCGACTGCTCGTCCCGGGGGTTGTCGATCACCTTCAGGTACGAGAGGGCGTCCTTCACCTCCTTGCGCTCGTAGAACTGCATTCCCCCCACCAGCACGTAGGGGATGTCCTCGAAGCGGAGCTGCTCCTCGAAGGCCCGGCTCTGGGAGTTGGTCCGGTAGAGGATGGCGAAATCGCCGAAGGAGAGATTGTGCCGGTAGCGCTCCATCTGGAGCCGTTCCACCACCTGGCTGGCCTCCTCCTCGTCGTCCTGGGCGATGACCAGGTCGATGGGCCGGCCCTCGCCCGCGTCGGTCCAGAGGCGCTTCTCCGTGCGCACGCTGTTGTTCCTGATCACGTGATTGGCCGCCTCCAGGATGGTGCCGGTGGAGCGGTAGTTCTGCTCCAGCTTCACCACCCGGCAGCCGGGGTAGTCCTTCTCGAAGGCGAGGATGTTCCCCACGTCGGCGCCGCGCCAGCCGTAGATGGACTGGTCGTCGTCCCCCACCACGCACAGGTTGCGGTACTTCTTCGCCAGCAGCGACACGAACAGGTACTGGGAGGCGTTGGTGTCCTGGTACTCGTCCACCATGATGTAGCGGAACCGCTCCTGCCAGTGGTCCAGGACCTCCGGCTGCTCCTGGAGGAGCCGCACGGTCAGCATGATGATGTCGTCGAAGTCGATGGCATTGCAGGCCATGAGCAGCCGCTGGTAGCGGGGGTAGATCGTGGCGGCCAGAAGCTCGTCCGGGTCGTTCAGGCGGGGCTGCACCCGGTCGGGGGGAATCAGACGGTTCTTCCAGCCGGAGATGCGCCAGAGGATCCCTTCGGTGTCCACCTTGCGGCCGTCGTCGCTCACCTCGCGCAGGGCCTGGCGCACCAGCCCCAGCTGGTCAGACGTGGTGTAGATGCCGAAGTTCCTCTTGTAGCCCAGCCGTTCGATATCGCGCCGCAGGATGCGCACCCCCAGGGAGTGGAAGGTGGAGACGATCATCCCCTTGGTGCGGCCGCGGCCCACCAGCTCGCGCACCCGCTCCTTCATCTCTCCCGCTGCCTTGTTGGTAAAGGTGACGGCCAGGATGCTCTCGGGCGCAACCTTCCTGTGGAGGACCAGGTGACCGATCCGGCAGGTGATGACCCGGGTCTTGCCCGAGCCGGCCCCGGCCAGGACCAGGAGCGGGCCTTCGGTACAGTCGACCGCCTCCCGCTGGGGCGGGTTGAGGGTGGAAAGATCAAGCATGTGCATGCCTCGGGATGCAAAACGAAAAGAGCCGGGCGTTCATGCCCGGCCGCATCAGTGATAGCAGAACGGGGGGGAGGAAATCAAGACGGCGATATTCGTGCCAGGGCAAATTGCTGTACCGGTTCGCCTCCCGGAGGAGGGCGCGGGAGCCCTGCACGCTGCGGCAACAGATCAGCGGACGATCAACCGGTCAACGGTCACCGCCCCTCTGGCAAGGGTCAGGCTCCCCTGCAGGGTGGTGTAGCCGGTGGCGGAGGTGAAGAAGGCGTCATAGCCTCCCTGCAGGGTGAACCGGACGGCGCGGCTCAGCAGCAGCTGTTCCGTGAACAGGCTCGCCGTGGCCATGACCACGCCCCCCTCCTGGACAATGTCGAAGCCGTTCTGAAGCATTGGATACTGCACATTGTCCACCAGCACCGGATACACAAATGCAGCCACCGGCGTATAGACAGCCGAGGCGTTGTTGCCCGGGGCGGGATCGTTGGTGAAACCGGCCGCCTGGAAGGTGTTGCTCAGGGTGCCAGCCAGCGTGGGGCTAAGCACGATGGTGTAGGAGACGCTCCCCCCGACTGCCAGGGTTCCGATGTTGCACGTAACGGTGCTGCCTGACAGGGCGCACCCCGGGGAAGCGGAAACAAAGGTGGCCCCCGCAGGGATCGGATCGGTCACCGTCACCTCGGTTGCCGTCTCCGGGCCGTAGTTGATGACACTCACCGTGTAGGTTACCAGTTCCCCCACGAAGCTCGTCGACGGTGCTCCCGAGGCGGCGACGGCAATATCTGCTGTGGCCGACGGGGTAAAGTTCCGGTTCAGGGTAATGCGCCCCGTGACTCCGTTCCGGCCGTCCACGGCAATCCGGTACACCTCTCCCGCCAAGGCCGTAAAGGTCAGCCCGCTGGTGCCGCCGACGCCGCCGTCGTTGTCATTGGCGGCGGCCGGCGTCAGATTTCCCACACTGGTGCCGGTATAAACCGCCAGCAGGGTATCGAAGGAGCTGCCGTGGGTATCCAGGGACACGATTCCGCTGGTCTGGCCCTGCCAGGTCCACCAGACCGAGGCACCCCCGGCCACCCCCGCGTGATCGGGCTCGCCTGTCTCACGGGTGGCGTTCAGGTTGACGCCGGTAGTCTGGCCGGCAGTGGCGGGCAGGGCCTGGGCTGCGGAAAAGAGATCGTTGGCGGGCGGGCCGATGGCCGCGGCAACATTGATGCGCGGTTTCGTCACCCCGTTCCGGGAATCGGTCACCGGCTTGCCGGTGGAGGTGAGGCGCGCCTGAATCGCATCGAGGGACTCCGCCGGAAAAGCCGATCGGAGTACCGCCACGGCCCCCGACACATGGGGGGTCGCCTCGGAGGTGCCGGCCGTGAGCTCTCCGGCCGCGGTGATATAGGCCCCCGGGGCCAGCAGGGTGAGAAAGGATGCGCTGTTTGAGAAGCAGGCCACCTTGTCGGGCACCATGGGATCGAGACAGGTTCCGTGGAAGTAGCTGTAATCATCGTAAACCGCGCCCACCGAAATCACGCCCGGGATGCATGCCGGCGCAATGAGGGCGTTCGTCAGTCCTTCGTTGCCCGAGGCGGCAACGGGCATGATCCCTGCCGCGCGGACCTGGCTCACCAGGGTATTGTAGGTGGTATCGGTGCAGGGCGAGGTGAACGAGCCCGCGCCAAGGCTCATGTTGATGGCCACGATGTTGTAGGTGGCGCGATTGGCGATCGCCCAGTTGGCGGCCTCGATGATGTCCGCATCATAGGCGTATTCACCGTCGAAGACGTCGATGGCGATGATGCGGGTGTCGGGAGCCACCCCCAGGACAATGGCGGACACGCCGGTGCCGTGATAGGAGTCGGGGTCGTCAAGCTGGAAATCCGGGGACGCCGTATCGATGGACACGATTACCTTGCACCCGGCCGGCGTGCCCGGCGCGGTGCAGGAGCCGAAGGCCGGCCGGGTGTAGTCGACCCCCGTGTCGAAGACCGCCACCGATGTGTCGGCGCCCGTGAAACCGGCAGCCGCGGCCCGGGGCTGTTCAATCAGGGGAAGACTCTCGGTGAGCTGGAGCTTCCGGGCCTCGTTGGGGAAAACCCTCTTCACCTCGGCGCGGCCCGCCAGCCGCTCAAGGGCCCTGGCCGATCCCACCCGCGCGAAGAAGAGCGGCAGGTGGCTGTACTCTCTGACCACCTCCATTCGCTCTTCCGCCAGGTCGGCGGCGAGGCGCCCCTTCATCTCGCCGTACCGCGCCGACTTCAGCGCGAGCCGTCGGCGAGCCGCCTCCCGCTCGTCGGCCGGCGACGCGGATTGCGCCCGGATGCCCGCCAGTTCGGCCTCCACCGGGCCGTCATCCAGCAGGACGATCAATTCCCGGGACTCGCCCCGCGCCAGGGCAGCCCCCACCTCGGCGGGCACCTTCGACCCCGCAGCCGGCGCGGCCCATGCCGGCGCCGTCGCCATTGCCAGCAGGACCGGCAGAAACCGGCACATCACGCTCACACGCTCCCATACTCCATGCTTCACGGTATCCCCTTCTCGCGGCGGGGTGGAAATGCTGCCCGCCGGTCCCTGTTCTGCGCCCCGAGCCTCCACTATAACAGATACCGGACTGAAACCGCGAGGCCCTAATGCCCCGTCCCGGCCGGGAGCGCAAATTGCCATCCGGGTGCCGCTGTGCTATAAGCTCCTCTATCCCCACGCCACGGAGCCCCCATGGACAAGCAGACCGCCGCGGACCGCGTTGCCGCACTCCGCACTGAACTTGAGCGCCACAACCGCCTCTACTACGCGGAAGACCGCCCCGAGATCACCGACGCCGAATACGATCTCCTCTTCCGCGAACTGGTGGACCTGGAAACGCGGTTCCCCGACCTGGCCGCTCCCGACTCCCCAACGCAACGGGTGGGCGGCGCGCCCCTGGACAAGTTCGAGCAGGTCACCCACCGCATCCCCATGCTCTCCCTGGAAAACGCCTTTACGGACGTCGAGATCGCTGACTTCGACGACCGGGTCAAACGCTTCCTGGGGCTCCACGGCGACGTGGAAATCGATTACGTCTGCGAACCCAAGATGGATGGGCTTGCCGTGGAACTGGTCTACGAGCGCGGCATCCTCACCGTCGGCTCCACCCGGGGCGACGGCGTGGTGGGGGAGAACGTCACCCACAACCTGAAGACCGTCCGGGGCATCCCCCTCCGACTCCGGTGCGAGCAGCCGCCGGAATTGCTGGAGGTGCGGGGCGAGGTTTACCTCCCCCTGGCCGCGTTCCAGCGGCTGAACGCCCAGCGGGAGGAGGAGGGGGAGCCACCCTTTGCCAACCCCCGTAACGCCGCGGCCGGCTCCATCCGCCAGCTGGACTCCCGGATCACGGCCCGGCGCCCCCTGGCCATCTTCTGCTACGCGCCGGGCGAGGTCCGGGGCGCCTCCTTCGCGGCACAGACTGAATTTCTCGACCGGATCGGCGAATGGGGCCTGCCGGTCAATCCCCTGATCCGGCCGGTCAAGGGAGTGGCGGAGATCCTCGCCTACTACCGGGAGATGACCGAACGCCGCGACTCGCTCCCCTACGAGATCGACGGCGTGGTGGTCAAGGTGGATTCCTTTGCCCTCCAGCGGGAGCTGGGAGAGAAGAGCCGCTCCCCCCGCTGGGCCGTGGCCGTCAAGTTCCCGCCCCGGCAGGCGGTGACCGTGGTGGAGGACATCGTCCCCTCAGTGGGGCGCACCGGGGTGATCACCCCCACGGCCAACCTCAGGCCCGTGGAGGTCTCCGGCGTCACCGTCTCCCGCGCCACCCTCCACAACTGGGAGGAGATGGAGCGCAAGGACATCCGCATCGGCGACACCGTGGTGATCGAGCGGGCCGGCGACGTGATCCCGGCCGTGGTCAAGGTCCTGACCGAAAAGCGTTCGGGCAGCGAACGCCCCCTTCCCATCCCGGCCGTCTGCCCCGAGTGCGGCTCCGAGGTGGTGAAGATCCCCGACGAGGTGGCGGTCCGCTGCATGGGGCTCTCCTGCCCGGCCCAGATCCGTGAATCCATCATCCACTTCGCCTCCCGCGACGCCATGGACATGGAGGGGCTGGGCGAGAAATACATCGAACAGCTCCTGCGGCTGGGCCTGGTAAAGAACGTGGCCGACCTCTACACCCTCACCAAAGACCAGTTCATGCAGTTCGACCGGATGGGGGACAAGCTGGCCGAAAACCTCCTGAACGCCATCGAGGCCAGCAAGCAACGGGAGCTCTCCCGCTTCATCTTCGCCCTGGGCATCCGCCACGTGGGGGAACACACGGCAAAACTCCTGGCCGGCGCCTTCGGCAGCATCGAAAACCTGGAGCGGGCCACCGAGGAGGAACTCCTCTCCATCCGCGAGGTGGGCCCCCAGGTTGCCCGGAGCATCATCACCTTCTTCCGCAACGAGGGGAACCGGGAGACCATCCGGCGGATGTTCAAGGCCGGGGTCCGGCCCACGGCGGAGGAGAAAAAGGTGGGGGGCCGCTTCACCGGCAAGACCTTCGTCTTCACCGGGGCGCTCACCCGCTTCAGCCGCCCTGAGGCCCAGAAGATGGTAGAGAAGGAGGGGGGCCACGCGGCCGGGTCCGTCTCGAAAAAGACCGACTACGTGGTTGCCGGCGCCGAGGCCGGCAGCAAGCTGGACAAGGCCCGCCAGCTGGGAGTCAGGGTGCTGACCGAGGATGAATTCCTGGCAATGCTGGAGGAGGGATAGATGAAGATCCGCGCCATCGTGACCATCAAGGGGCTGGTGCAGGGGGTGGCCTTCCGGCACCACACGGTGCAGCAGGCCCAGCGGCTCGGCGTATCCGGCTGGGTGAAAAACCTTGCCGGCGGCGATGTCCAGGGCTGCTTCGAGGGGGAAGAAGAGGCCGTCGACGCCCTGGTGGCCTGGTGCCACCACGGCCCTTCCCGCGCCCGGGTTGACCGGGTCATCCTGGAGCGCGAGCACTACCGGGGCGAGTTCGACGACTTCGACGTCAGGTACTGAGGGAAGCGGTCAGCCCCCTGACGTTAGACCCCGTTCCCGTTTTATTGAATTGACCCCATGGAGCGGTTCCGTTAGATTGGACCTGTACCGATTGTGGAGGCGCCATGAAGCCTGTTGAAAAACATAAGGAATCCCACGAGCGACCCCGGGAGATTTCCGAGAAGGAACTGAACGAAATGATGCGGGCTGTCGCCGAGCGGACCAAGGCCCAGACCATTGAGCTGAAGCAGTTGCTTCGAGACAACCTGCGGCGCGAGATTGAGTCGGCCCGCGAGGCGTTCCAGGCCCATGGCGAAAAGCGCTCTCAGGCATAAGCTGATCGTCATTGCCGGGCCGAACGGCTCGGGCAAGACAACGTTCACGAGCCAGGTCCTCAGACACGACTGGTCGGAGGGCTGCATCTTCATCAACCCCGATGAGATCGCCAAGAATGAATTCGGTGACTGGAACTCTCCCGAGGCCGTAATGAAAGCTGCGGCCAGGGCTCAGGAACTCAGGGAGGAGTGCTTGAGGGGAAAAAGGAGCATGCTCCTGGAAACGGTTTTTTCCGTCCCGGAAAAACTGGATTTTATCAGGCGGGCGAAAGAAGCCGACTTCTTCATCCGCTTCTTTTTCATCGGCACCGACAGCCCCGCGATCAATGCTGCCCGCGTCGCCAGGCGGGTCATGGCGGGCGGTCACGATGTCCCCATCGCCAAGATCATTTCCCGCTACCAGCGCTCCATTGCCAACAGCGCCCTGGCGATCTCCATGGTTGACCGGGCATATGTGTACGACAACTCGATCGACGACCGCGAACCCAAAAAGCTCTTCCGCACGAGAGATGGACGGATTTTCAAGACCTACCGGGATCTGGCGCTGCACGAGTGGGCCCGGATGGTTGTGGAAGGGCTGCCCGACTAGCGGATCGGCCACCCCTTCTCATACCCCGCCGGAAAGAAGTTCTCTCTGGTCCGGTTGTAGTAGCCGTACTGGATGTGGGGAAACTCCCGCTTCACCCGCTCCAGCATCCGGTACATGCCGATGCCCCGCCCCGTGGCGCCCATCCGCTTGTTGTAGAAATCCGGGTCAATGGACAGGTTCCGCATCTGGATCATCTTCACCCCGGTCTCGCCGATGAAGCGGAGCAGGGCCTCCACCTCGTCGGCGCTGTCCGACACCCCCGGCGACACCAGGTAGTTGATCATGGTGAACAGCCCCCGCTCCCCCGCCAGCCGCACCGACTCCTTCACCTCGGCGAAGCGGTATCCCACCGGCCGGTAGTACCGGTCGTAGACCTCCTCCCGCACCGAGTTCATGGAAAAGCGCATGGAGTCCATGCCCGCGTCGCAGAGCATGGCGATCCGGTCCGGGAAGGAGCCGTTGGAGTTGAAGTTCACCGTCCCCCGGGAAGTGGCCGCCTTCAGCCGCCGCGTGGCCTCGGCCACGGTGTCCGCCTGCATGATCGGGTCCCCCTCGCACCCCTGGCCGTAGGAGACGATGGGTTCCGGCGCCTCCAGCAGGTGCGGCAGGGCCAGTTCCACGATCTCCTCCGGCGTGGGGACGAAGCCGATCCGCTCGTGGTTGGCCGGGCAGCAGTCCGAGGGCTGGAGGCTGATGCACCCGAGGCAGCGCGAGTTGCACGCCGGCGAGGTGGGGAGCGGCGCCTCCCATCGGCGGAAAAAGAGGTTCTTGGCCGCGAAGCAGTGGTAATCCACCGCGCAGCGGGCCAACTGCTCCAGGAGCCGGTTGTGGGGCATTTCCGCCAACCGCTGCCGCACCAGGGGGTCCAGCTTCCGGTCGTCGTAGTTGCAGGGGTTCCAGTTCTGGTTGGTGTCCACCCGGCTCGCCGCCACCACGAAGCAGTCCCGCTCCTCGTCCCAGCCCACCGCCGTGTACGACCAGAGGGGGAGGTGCACCTTCTTGCGCGAATAATCGCACGCCGGCAGCAGCAGCCGCACGTACCCCGGCGCCATGAAGGCCGACACCGCCTGCACCGGCATCGGGCGCCGCCCCTCCCGCACCGAGGCCACGGTCACGAACTTCCGCTGCTGCTCGTCCCAGGCAACGGGCGGCGTATCCGGGATGGTAAAGAGCCGGCTCCCCTCGGGCAGCGGGATCAGCTCCACCGATTCGGGGAGCACCGCTTCGGAGCCGCTCATGCCGGCCATGCAGAGATGGGGATGATCGAAGATGTTTCCTTTGGCGTCGGCGTAGAGGAGTTTGGGGAGGGTTTTTCGTTTCATGGCTGCAACCTTACCACAGGCAGTGCGACGTTGCCAACCGGGGGGACGTTACGAACACCGGAGGGCATGCCCGGGCGAACCCCGCCGCGTCACCCGTCGGCCGGCGCGGCACCCCTCTGTCTGAGGGATGAAAGAAATCGGTTCGGTATACATGCTTGCATCCCTTTGAATGGTAAAATTATACTGCTCATTCTACCGGAATAACCATTGTCGGGAGATCGTCACCGTCATGAGCAGAAAGATCTTCATCGCCGCCACCGGCATGAACGCGGGCAAGACCACCATCAGCGTCTCGCTCATGCACCTGGCCCGCAAGAAATACGGCCGGGTCGGCTTCATCAAGGCCGTGGGCCCCAAGTGCCAAGTCTTCAACGGCATCACCGTGGACAAGGACGCGGCCCTCATGGCCCGCATCTTCGGGCTTGGAGAGGACATCGCCCACATGTCCCCCGTGGTGCTCGGCCGGGGCTCCACCAAGAAGTTCATCGACGGCGAGATCCCGGCGCTCTGGCCCGTGGAGCGGATCACCGAGGCGGTTGCCGCCCTGGAGAAGAAAAACGACTTCCTGATCATCGAAGGGTCGGGCCACGGCGGGGTGGGCTCGGTCATCGGCCTCAACAACGCCCGGGTTGCCAAGATCACCGGTGCGCCCGTGATCCTGGTGAGCGGCGGCGGCATCGGCAACGTCATCGACTCGGTCCAGCTCAACCTCCCCCTCTACCGGATGGAAGAGGTGCCGGTCAAGGCGCTTGTGGTCAACAAGCTCCTGCCCGAAAAGCGGGAGACCTCCCTCTCGTACCTGGGCCGTTCCTTCAAGCCCTTCGGCATCGAGGTAATCGGTGCCTTCGACTGGTCCCCGGTCCTGGCCAACCCGACCCTCAATCACATCTCCCGCCTGCTGGAGCACCCCCTGCGGGGCGACCAGACCCAGGGGACCCGCATCGTCCACCACATCCAGCTGGGGGCTGCCTCCTCCCAGAAGGTCATCGACGGCCTGGAGCAGTCCACCCTGCTGGTGGTCACCAGCTCCCGGGACGAGCTCCTGGTCACCATCTCGTCCCTCTACCACATCCCGGCCTACCGGGAGAAGATCGCCGGCCTGGTCATCCCCGGCCACGCCCCGGTGTCGGCCATCACCCAGCAGATCCTCGACGGGAGCAACATCCCCGTCATCCGCATCCACGAGACCACCGCCGACGTCTTCTCGGCCATGAAGCACCACGTCTCAAAGATCAGCGCCGAGGACACCGAAAAGATCGAGCTGGTCAAGGCCCAGGCCGAAGAGATTCTGGACTTCGATCACCTGGATTCACTGCTGGACTGAGCTGCCCACCGCCAGCCCCCCGGCGCACCATCGTCTCCACCGTGCCGGCCAGGTACTCCCGCTGGCACGACACGCCGGTCACCGCCCCGGCCTCCACCAGCTTCATGAAGCGGCAGCCGCCGAAGCAGAGGGGGAGCCAGGAGCAGTCCAGGCACTCCTCCCGGCGCCAGATATCGTAGCCGTAGGACGGTGCCGTAGGGCTGAAGCCGGCGCGCAGGTCGCCCACGGCATACCCCTCGTGCCCCATGAAGGCCGGGCACTTGTAGCAGCGGCCGTCGGCGTCCACGGCCAGGTCGCTCTCTAGCTCGATCATGCAGGAAAAGGGGCCGGGCTTGGGCACGCCGAAGCCCCGCTTCATCAACTCCTCCCGCAGCACCAGCTCCGCCTCGGCCAGCCACGGCTCCTCGCAGGTCACGCACCCCTCGGCGAAGTGGGGCAACGCTCCGCTCCCCTTCCCCCCCACGGCCGGGGTGAAGCGCACCGTGCCGAGCCGGTCCGGGGTGAACCCCTCTGCCAGCAGCAGGTCCAGGAGCGCCGGGTATTCCCGCCAGGTCTCCCGGGTAAAGTTCCCTCCCACGTGGATCTTCACCAGATCGACCACCTCGCCCATTCCCCGCAGGATGTCGTGAAAGCTCCCGGCGCCGCCGCCGTAGGGGCGGTACCGGTCGTGCACCTGGGGCGGACCGTCCAGGGTCACTTTGACCGACTCGATCCCCAAAGCTGTCAGGTCCGTCATCACCGCCCGGTTCAGCAGGGAGCCGTTGCTGACCATGTTGCCGTGGAACAGCCCGCCCCCCGCGGCTCGCAGCGGCTCCGCGATCCGCCTGATCAGGTCGGGCCGGAGCAGCGGCTCGCCGCCGTAGAAATCCATATCCACCCGCCACCCCTTTGCCAGGTACTCCCGCTCGATCATCGCGGCCAGGAGGTCCGCGGTCTCCTCGCTCATGTCGCCTTCCGGCGCCTGCCCTCCCTCGAAGCAGTAGGGACAGGCCAGGTTGCAGCGCCGCGTGAGCACCGCCACCATGCCGGCCCGGCGCCGCTCGGCGTTGATCCGGTCGAACCAGGCGAGCATCTCCGCCCGCTCGGCCTCGGGGCCGGGCGTGAGAAAGCCGTGCTTCTCCAGGGTCTCGGCCGCGGCAGGAGAAAGGGTGCCGGCCTGGGCCGCGTCGAGGGTGGACCGGGAACCCCGCACCACCGCGCCGGTACGGCAGGAGAAGAGGATGACGTGGTCGGGTGATTCCGAACAAGGGTAAGAGGAGACGTAGCGGGAGAGGATCATGGGATGGACTCCGAAAAGGGATGAAGAAATAACTATCTCAGAGATTGCCGCATCGCCCCAGCACCATGGACGAAGACGCCAAAGTCCATGGCGGTCCGGAAAACGGGGGCTTCGTGGCTGCTTCCGTGGCCGTCCGCCGGCCGGGGATGGACAGTTCGTACCGTTTTTGTGAGAGCAGAACGAGAAAGGGGCCATGGCCCCTTTCTCGTTCTGCGGTTTTCTACTCCTCCGGCTGGACCCTCGTAGCGGCAATCGTCGACGTGCAGCAAGCCGCCCGCCCCTCTGTGGGGGTCGGATTGCCAGCGTCGAGAACCGTCACATCATCCGTCATTTGGCTCATTAGTCTCACCCCCTCTCTTCGACCTGACGTCATTACCCTTTCGGACAAAAAGCGATAGACATTCGTCCTGCTCCTCTGCTATAAGCCATACGTCTGTTCCAACTTTGCCAGCTCATCAAAGCAAGCCCCATGCCAACTGCGAGCCCTATCAACACTGCGAAATCGCGCGCCGGAAGCACCTTTCGGCGCCTTTCGTCGTTGCTTCCGGGGCTCTTTTTTTTCTTGGGTCTCCTCGCCCTGACCTTACCCTTCACGGCCCACGCCGAAACCGACAGCGACCGAGAACTCCTGGAACTCTACTACGAGCCCCAGGACCTGACCGTCTCCACCGCCACCCGCTCCCCCCGGCCACTTTCGCGGAGTGCTGAAAACATCACGGTCATCACTGCCGAGCAGATAGAAGCGATGAACGCCCACACTCTGGCCGACGTGCTAGCTACGGTTCCCGGTGTTCAGGTCTCCGGCAATACTGCTCCGGCATCCATCACCTTCACTGAATTCGCAGGCGCCACCACCCGATACATCCAGATTTTGGTCGATGGAGTTCCCATTGACGATCAGTTCGACAACTTTGCCGCCCCAGGCATGGTTCCGGTCCAGATCATCGAGCGGGTGGAGGTACTCAAGGGGCCTGCCTCCTCAAGCTGGGGCAACTCACTGGGGGGGATCGTCAACGTCATCACCAAGGAACCGGCCCTCCACGCCTCCTTCAGCGGCGCCGCTTCCTTCTCGGGCGGCGAGAACGGCACCCGTGACGGCCGGGGCGAAGTCTCCGGTACGGTGGGAAGCTTCGGCTACTACCTGTCGGGCGGCAACGTCAAGAGCAACGGCTTCCACTCCTTCAACGCCACCGAAAACAACAACGCCTATGCCAAGCTCCGCTGGAACCTAGCCGACCGGGGAAGCTTACGTCTAACCTTCAATTCCATGGAGACGGCGCCGCAGATTGGCCTGATTACGTTTGCTGACTATTCCGATCGACTCAAGATCCGCTTCCTCCAGTCGACTATCTCTCTCGACTACAATCTGACCGACCGACTCACTTTCAACACGTTCTTTAAGGGTAGCCGGTTTGACTATACCCGTATTGATGACACCCTCAGCACTGGCGAACGTTTCTCCACCATCACCAGCGACGAAATAACATCAGGCGGTGCGGCCATCCTCACTTGGCGCCAGGGGGTCCACACCCTGACCGGCGGAGTCGAGTTCGACCATGGCCAGACCAAGACGAGCTTTGACTACCCTCTTTTCCTGTTCAACCAAACGATCGACGCCTCCAACGACAAGTGGGGCTTCTTCCTAAACGACACCATCACCTGGGAGCGGTTCAGCATCACCCCGGCGGTCCGCTACGACCTCACCAGCCACTCCGGCGACTTCTTCAGCCCGAGCCTCGGGGCCACCTTCAGCGTCACGGATAAAACCCTGCTCCGGGCCTACGCCGCCCGGGGCTACAACTTGCCGATCCTGAACCCGGCTTATTCCACCAAAGACAACGGTTGGACCGTACAGGCCGGCCTCGAAACCACCGATATCCCCTTCCTCTGGCTCAAAGGGACTTGGTTCCGCAATCAATTCAAAGAGCGGGGTGATACCGTAACAAGGACGCTACGGGAAGGATTTGAGATAGAGGCCCGCACCGCACCGATTTACAACTCATGGCTCACCGCCGGATATGTCTTCACCGACGCCAAGAACCTCCAGACCGACGAGAAACTTCCCGCAGTCGCCCGGCACACCTGGGACCTGGGACTTCACTACGACGACCGAACCTTCCGCGGCGCTCTCACCGGTGCGTATCGCTGGTGGAACACCCCCGATTACTTCGGGGCCGAATACAACAACTTCATCTGGGACCTCAACCTAGGGTGGCGCTTCTTCCGGAGCGACAACACGGAGGCCGAGCTCTTCGCCACCGGCCACAACCTGTTCAACGGTGCCCAGTATCACGACGAGATATTCAAAAACCCCGGCCGCTGGTTCGAAGGCGGCCTGCGCATCAAGTGGTAAAGAAAACGATTTAGGAACCCATGACGGCACGTATCTTCCACATACTCGCCTTGCTGCTCCTCTGGGGCTTCCCGGCTTTCGCCGCGGAGGTCGTGGTGGTGCAGGGCGAGCGGAACATCCCCTACGAGGCGGCAGTGCGCGGCTTCGAGGGGACGGCCGGGGTACGTACCGTGGAGCGGCTGGTCCTCTCGGAGCTGCGGGGCGCCGACGTGGTGCGGACCGTGCGCGAGGCGCGCCCCCGCCTGGTGCTGGCCGTGGGCCGCGAGGCCCTGATCCGGGTGAGGGAGATCCGCGAGATTCCGGTGGTGTACGTGATGGTGGCCTCCCCCGAGTCGACCGGCGCCCTGGGCCGCAACGTGACCGGGGTGACCATGACGGTGGCGCCCGAGCGCTACCTTACCTTCATCCGCGACAGTATCGGCGGCCGGCGGGTGGGAATCCTCTACGACCCGGAGCGCACCGGCGTCATGGCGCGGCAGGCCCGCGCGGCGGCCGAGCGCCTGGGCATCACCCTGGTTGAAGGGGTGGTCCGCTCGCCCCGGGACGTGCCGCGCACCCTGTCGGAGCTGGCGGGCAAGACCGATGTGCTCTGGCTCTTCCCCGACGCCACGGTACTCACCCGGGAGGGGCAGGAGGCGATCTTCCTCTTCTCCCAGAACAGCCGGGTACCGGTGGTGGCCTTTGCCGAGAAGTACCTGGGCACGGGCGCCCTGGCGGCGCTGGCCATCGATCCGGTCGACCTGGGCCGCCAGGCGGGCAGGATGGCCCGTCGTATCATGGACGGCGTGGGCGTCGAGAGCGTACCGGCCGAAGGCCCGGCACGGCCGACCCTCAAGCTGAACGGCTCGGTGGCGCGCCACCTGGGAATCGACCCGGCACGACTCGGAGAGTAACCAATGGGTGCGAACGCTCCTCCAGTGCGTTCTTTTTTTGCCGTTCTCCGCACGAGCTTCCGGGCGAAGCTCTTTACGGTGATCTGTCTCTCGATCATCGCCCTCTCCGCCTGTTTTGCCGCCTTCTTCCTCTACAACCAGTACCGCTCCCTGCACGACAAGCTCCTCACCGAGGGCCGGCTCATGACGCGGCTCCTGGCCCACAACGCGCGGCTCCCCCTTTTCGCGGGCAACACCGACCAGCTTCAGGAGGTGGTCCAGGGAGTCACGGGCCACGGCACTGTGCTTGAAACGGCAATCCTGGACCGGGAAGGGCATCCGCTGGCCCACTTCGTCCGCCAAAATCCGCGTAACGACAAAAGTACTCCAACGGCTTTTTCCCCGCCCGGCCCTGGGGTGGAGGGACGCATCCGCGACGGACAGGACTCCCTGGAGTTCGTGGAGCCGATCCTGACCCAGCATTCGGCCGGCAACGAGGAAGACCTCTTCTTCGAGGGCGGCCGTGAAAGCAGTACTGTCATCGGATCGGTGCACCTGGTGATGGACGAGAGGCCGCTCCACCGGAAAGTGAACCAGCTGGCAGCCACGGCGCTGCTGGTTACCGCCGCTGCGCTGGTGGCGGTAATCGGAGCACTCTACCCCGTGATCAGGGGAATTACCCGGCCACTGACCCACCTGGAGCGGGGGGTCAGGGAGATCGCTGCGGGCAACAAAGAGGTGCGGGTGCCGGTGGAGTCCCAGGACGAGTTGGGGTCCCTGGCGGCGTCGTTCAACAGCATGGCCGAGTCGCTGCTCCAGCGCAAGCTGGCCCAGGAGGAGTCGGAGCGCAAGATTCGGGAACTGAACGTCAACCTTGAGGAGATGGTGCGCCGGCGGACCGCCGAGCTCATGGCGGCCAACCGGGAACTGGAGTCGTTCAATTACTCGGCCTCCCACGATCTGCGGGCGCCGCTGCTCCGGCTGCGCGGCCTGTGCCAGGCCCTTGAGGAGGACTGCGGCGACCGCCTGGACGGGGAGCTGCGGGACTACCTGGACCGGATCGCCGAGGTGGGGGTTCAGATGGAGCGGGTCATGTCCGCCATGTCGAGCCTGTTCCGGGTTCAGCGCCGGGAGCTTGAACTGCAGCCGGTGAACCTGAGCGAACTGGTGGAGAAGGTGGTTGCGGCCCACCGGGCAACGGAACCCCAGCGGCAGGTGGCGGTGTCGGTGGAACCGGGGGCCGCGGCCACGGGGGACCCTGAGCTCCTCTGGGTGGCCCTGGACAACCTGATCGGCAATGCCTGGAAGTTCACCTCCCGCAGGGCCGACGCGCGGATCGAGTTCGGCAGCATGCACCAGGAGGGAGAGCTCGTCTGCTTCATCCGCGACAACGGCGCCGGCTTCAACATGGGCTATGCCCACAAGATCTTCGAGCCGTTCCATCGACTCCACGGCCAGGACGAGTTCCCCGGTACCGGCGTGGGGCTGGCCATCGTGCAGCGGATCATTTCCCGCCACCAGGGCCGTGTCTGGCTCGAAAGCGCCGAGGGGGCGGGTACCACCTGCTACTTCACCCTCCCGGAGAGTGCCCCGGCCTGATCCTCCCAGGGAGGCGACCATGCCCGAACTGAAGCGTTCCGTCTGTCCCTATGACTGCCCCGACACCTGCGGCTTGCTGGTGGAGGTCGAGAACGGCCGTGCGGTGCGCGTGACCGGCGATCCAGACCACCCCTTCACCCGGGGCACCCTCTGCCCCAAGATGCTCCACTATGAAAAGACGGTCCACTCTTCCCGGCGGCTGACCACTCCGCTCGTGCGGACCGGCCCCAAGGGGAGCGGTTCGTTCCGGCCCGCGTCGTGGGACGAGACCGTTGCCGCCATTGCATCCCGCTGGCGCGAGATCATCGCCGTCCACGGAGCCGAGGCGATCCTCCCCTATTCCTACGCGGGCACCATGGGACTGGTGCAGCGCAATGCCGGTCACCCCTTCTTCCACCGGCTGGGGGCGTCGCGGCTGGAGCGGACCATCTGCTCACCGGCCAAGGAGGCGGGGTGGAAGGCAGTAATGGGCGATACTCCGGCCCCCCATCCGGACGAAGTGGCGGAGAGCGACCTGGTAATCCTCTGGGGGATCAATGCGGCGGCCACCAATATCCATTTCCTCCACGGAGTGCGCGAGGCCCGCAGGCGGGGAGCCCCTGTCTGGGTGATCGACACCTACCGGACCCCTACGGCCGCTGCAGCCGACCGGGTGATCCTGCCCCGCCCCGGCAGCGACGGAGCACTGGCACTGGGGATGATGCACGTGCTGGCCCGGGACGGCCTGGTGGACCGGGCATTCCTGGCTGAACGGGTACAGGGGTACGATGAGCTGGCGGAGCGGATTCTCCCGGACTATCCCCCGGAGCGGGTGGCGGCCCTCACGGGCATCCCGGCGGCGGAGATCGAAGAGCTGGCCCGGCGCTACGGCCGGGCGCGCGCCCCCTTCATCCGCCTGGGGAGCGGGCTTTCCCGCTACGGCAACGGGGCCATGACGGTGCGCTGCATCGCGGCCCTGCCCGCCCTGACCGGGGCTTATGCCGTGCGGGGCGGCGGCTGTCTGGCCTCAACGAGCACCGGTCCCGCCTTTGCCCTGGGAGAGGTGCTGCGTGAGGACTTCATGGCGCGGCCCACCCGCGTCGTGAACATGAACCGGCTCGGCCACGCCCTGACCGGGCTGGCCGACCCGCCGGTCATGTCCCTGTATGTGTACCACTCGAACCCGGCCGCGGTGACCCCGGACCAGAACGAGGTGATCCGGGGGCTCTGCCGGGACGACCTCTTCACCGTGGTCCACGAGCGGTTCCTGACCGACACGGCCCGTTACGCCGACATCGTGCTGCCGGCCACCTCGTCCCTAGAGCACGCAGACGTGTACCGGGCCTACGGCACCTACTGCATCCAGCGGGCCCACCCTGCCATCCCGCCCGTGGGGGAGAGCAGATCCAACTGGGACACCTTCGCCCTGCTGGCCGGGGCCATGGGGTTCGAGGAGGAGTTTTTCCGCCGGAGCGCCGGGGAGATGATCGACCGGCTCCTGTCGGTCCCCACCGCCATGCGGGCCGGGATCGACCAGGTCCGTTTCGACGCGGGTCTGGCCGTGGAACTCCCCCTGGCCCCCGATGCCCCGCGCATCTTCGCCACTCCCTCGGGCAAGGTGGAGATCCTCAATCCCCGCGAGCCTGAACCACTCCCCCGTCACATTCCTTGCCACGAAGACGCGGGCGAGCTTCCCCTCAGGCTCATGACCGCCCCCACCCCCTACGCCCTGAACGCCTCCTTCTACGAGCAGGAAGAGCTGCGGCAGAAGCAGGGGGGCGCCATGTCGCTCCTCCTGAACCCGGCCGAGGCAACAGCCCGGAACCTGGCCGAGGGGCAGCGGGTGACCGCCGTCAACGACCGGGGCCGGGTCGCCTTCATCCTGCGGATCACCGACCGGGTTCCGCCGGGGGTGGCCGTGGCCGAGGGGGTCTGGTGGCTGGAGCACGCCCCGGGCGACCGGACCGTGAACGCCCTCACCAGCCAACGGCTCACGGACCGGGGCAACGGCAGCACATTCTATGATACGCGGATCGAGGTGCTCCCCGCCCCGTGACAGCCTTTCCGCAACTTTTTCAACAGCCTGGCTAAAGTTTCCTCATGCATGGCCGATACGTTAACCATGCCTTCATCCGGAAGGCGATCACTCTGCGAGGTTAACGGCCATGGCGGAACCGAGAATTCTCCTTGAAAGCGGCACCAACGAACTCGAAATCGTCGAGTTCATGATCGATGAAACCGGCCCCAACGGCGAGACGGTTCATTCCTACTTCGGGGTGAACGTGGCCAAGGTTCGCGAGATCATCCGCAAGCCCCAGATGTGGAAGGTGTTCAACGCCAATTCCGCCGTGTCCGGCATGATGAAGCTGCGGGACAAGGTGATCACGGTGGTGAACCTGGCCACGGTGCTGGGCAAGGAATACAGCGCCCTGGCGCCCGACCGGGTGGTGGTGCTGGAGTTCAACCGGATGATGGTGGGTGTGCTGGTAAACGGGGTATCGCGCATCTACCGGATTTCGTGGGAACAGGTGGAGCCGCCGGTGCGGGCCATCGAATCGGCCTACGTGACCGGGGTGGTGAAGATGGAGGACCGGATCATCCTGATCCTCGACTTCGAGAAGATCGTGGGCGAGCTCTGCTCCGAGGAAACCCTGCGGGCCCTGAGCGAGGAGCAGCTCCTGCCCGGGCCGGTGCTCGACCGCTCCCAGCGCCGCATCCTCGTGGCGGACGACTCCGCCTTCATCCGCAACAGCATCTGCTCCAGCCTCCGCGGGGCCGGCTACAACGTGGATGAGGCCGAGAACGGCGAGGATGCCTGGAACATGATCCAGGACAAGCTTACCCGTTGCCGCGCCGCCGGTGTCAACCTCAGGAGCGAGCTGGACCTCCTGATCACTGACGTGGAGATGCCGAAGATGGACGGCCTCCACCTGACTACCCTGGTCAAGAAGGACGACGTGCTCAAGGATCTGCCGGTGCTGATCTTCTCGTCCCTGGCCAGCGACGACAACAAACGCAAGTGGAAGGACCTGGGCGCCCTGGACATCGTGACCAAACCCGACCTGCCGAACCTGGTCAAGATAGCTGACAGCGTCATGCATTGAGATTGCGGCTCATCTGCCCATCAGGCCCCGGGGGAAACCCTCAGGGGCCTTTTTCATGTCCGCGGGACCATGAACGTCGCGAGAGGCAATGGGGGCATTCCGTGCTATGATGGCGAAAATCGCTCTGCCGGCAGGTGATATGGCCTTCTCAGCCCCTGAACCCGAACTTTCCGTTGTCGTTCCCACCCTGAACGAGGCGGAGACCGTGGCAACACTGCTCGCCGCGCTGGCCGCCCAACGGGATGTGGCCCTGGAACTCCTGCTCTGCGACGGCGGCTCCACCGACGGCACCGCAGCGCTGGTGCGCGGCCGCGCGGGGGATCTCCCCTTTCCCGTGACCGTCACGGAGACCCCGCCCGGGAGAGGGCGCCAGATGAACGCCGGCGCGGCCGCCGCCCGGGGCGCGACGTTCCTGTTCCTGCACGCGGACAGCATCATCGCCGATCCTCTGGCACTGCGGCGGGGGCTCGATCATCTGGCCGCGGCCCGCCGGAGCGACAAACGGGCGGCCGGGCACTTCCGGCTCCGTTTTGCCGGTGACAGCCCGTCTCCCCTCGCCTACCGCTTCTACGAACGCAAGGCGCGGCTCCACCGTCCCGGCTGCACCCACGGAGACCAGGGGCTGCTCATCCCGCGGGAGTTTTTCGATCAGGTGGGACCCTTTGACGAGGGGTTGCCGATTCTGGAGGACGTACGGCTGGCGGAACGGATTGCGGCGATGGGAACGTGGGTGCTGCTGCCGGCGGAGATCATCACTTCGGCCCGGCGGTTCGAAACGGAAGGGTTGCGGGAGCGGCAGACTCTGAACGCGATCCTGATGAATTTCGCCGCCATCGGCTGGCAGCAGGGGGTGGAAGAACTGGTGGCCGGTTACCGGAGCCAGGACCGGTCCGGCCGCCTGCGGCTGGGACCGCATCTGGCGCGCATCGCCGGGCTGACGGCTGCGCTACCCCGGCAGGAGCGGCTCCGACTCTGGTACTTGACGGGCGGCTACGTGCGGGGCAATGCCTGGCAGATTCCGCTGTTCCTGGATGTCCGCAACGCCTGGCGCCGGGGCGGGGACGACGGTGCCACCCCGCTCCTTTCGCTCCATGACCGCTGGTTTGATCTCCTGACCGACAATCCGGCTGGCCGGGCGGCGGCGGCGCTCATGACGTTCCTCTGGTTCCGGCTGACCCTCCGCCGGGAGATGAAAGATTGGCCAGGGATTCTACGAACTCCCTGACCTGCTCCAGATCCTGGGGGGAGATGTCCATGAATTCAATCCCGAAGCCTGACGGAAACCGGGGTTTGACCTTCCCGTCGACGCCATTGAGCCAGGCCACCCGCCCCCGGGCCCTGACCGGGGCGCCGCCACCGGGGATGGTGATGGCGATCTCCACGCTCTCCTCCCGAGCAATGCCGTGGTCGATGGCCAGGTAGAGGCCGCCCACGCTGATGTCGGTCGTGGTGCCGGTCAGTTCTTTCTGCTCCGTGCGGCAGGTGACCGGCAGGGAAAAGGGAATCCGCTGCTCCCGGCGGTCGATGTCGGGGATGTACCGCCGGCCGATCTCAAGGAACAGCCGCCGGTCCACGGGCTTGGTGATGTAGCCGTCGCAGCCGGCTCGGGCGCAGAGTTCCTGGTCTTCGGGCTTGCCGGCGGTGGTCACCATGATCACGGGGGTATCCCGCAGTTCCGGGTCGCTTTTGATGGCGATGCAGCAGTCGACCCCGTTCATCTTCGGCATGTTCAGGTCCATGTAGACCAGGTCGGGCCGTTCGCTGCGCACCAGCTCCAGGGCCTCCTCGCCGTTGCGGGCGGTGAAGACCCGCACAGGGGAAAAGCGCAGCAAACTCTTCTCCAGTTCGAGCATGAGATTCACGTCATCGACTATCAGTACCTTGGGCTTTGCCATGGGTTGCTCCTTCCATTCATCCCCGTGCTACCTCTATCCGTATCGGCAGGAACGCCGATTTCTTAACGTCCCATCATGATTTTTCTCCCCGCGCCAAGAGAGCCGGCGACTCTCCCGGAGAAAAAAGTCCCGCAAAAAGCAGACCGGCAGTACAAAAGGAACCCGTCACTCCCGCCCGCACGGGTGGACCGGACCACGCGGGGCGACGCTTGAGTTTTTTCGGAGGGTGAGTCGCCGGCCCTCTTCTCCGTAGCGGCATTCGCCGTGTGCGCCGACGTGTGAGCCGGCCGGGTCAGACCACGAGCCGGGCGAAATCGGCCTCAGCAGTCACGGTGACCGGGGAGTGGCAGATGAAGTCGCCGTCCACCTGAACGGGCTTGTTGCCGCCCACGGCTACCCGCCGGGCCGATACGACCTCGGGGCCGCCGCCGGCGCGGCGCCCCGCCGCCACCCGCAGGGCAAGGGAGAGGTAGCGCCATCGGGACGGGTCCCGGATCAGGACGACCCGAAATCCGTCGTGGAAAAGGTTCGCTCCCGGGGCCAAGGTAAAGGGGCCCCCGTACCGGGCCGCGTTGCAGATCACCGCCCCGTGGCAGGCGATGGCGACGCCGTCCACCTCCACCTCCAGGAGCCGCCGGTCCCAGGCGGCAAGGGTCCTGATGGCTGAAAAAAGGTATGCTCCGGCGCCGAAGCGCTTCTTCTCGTCGCTGCGCACCCCCTCCACCACCTGGCCGTCAAAGCCGATTCCGGCCATGAGAAAAAAACGCCGCCGTACTCCGAACCCTTCCAGGAGCCCCGTGGCGAGAGAACGCGTTTCCCGGCGCACGATCCGGGCCACGGCATCCTCGGCGGAACGCAGCCCCAGCTCGCGCCCAAGCACGTTGGCGGTACCGAAGGGGATGTAGCCGAGGGTGGCGCGCCCCGGTTCGAGGCCGTTCAGCACGCCGTTGACGGTTCCGTCCCCCCCGACGGCAATGACGAAGGGATGCTCCTCCTGAGCGCAGAGCCGAGCGGCAAAGGCGGCCGCATCGTCGGGGCCGCCGGTGAGAAGCAGGCGGGGGGCCAGTCCTCCCCGGCGCAGGGCGTCCATGGCGGCGCTGACGGCAGCCTCCGAGTAGCTTCCGGACACGGGATTGACGATAAGGGTGCAGCGATCGGACATGGGCTTCCTCCGGCAGTTCGGCCGGGCCATTATCCGGGCGGACGAGGCGCCCTGTCAACCGATTCTCCGCGGCTCCGTTAAATCGGACATATCATGACAACAGCGGCAGATGCCGCACTGAAAGGAGTCACACCATGCGCAGAAGAATCAAACTTGCCCTGGCGGCACTGACCGCCGTCGCAGCTTTGGCCGGCACCCAGCAGGCGGTCCTGGCCCAGACCGACCCGGCGCCCGGAGCCGGGATGGGCAAAGTGCGGGGCGGCGGCGGAGTGAAGAAGATGGACCCGGCCGAGCGACTGAAACGGATGGAGCGGCATCTGGGGCTGACCGAGGAACAGAAGACGGCCATCGCTCCGATCCTGGCCGAGGAAAACGGAGAGATGAAGGCCGTCCGTGACGATGCGTCCCTGAACCGCACCCAGAAACGCGAGAAGATGCGCGAGATCCGAGATCGCTACCACGACCGGATCGGCGCCATCCTCACCCCGGAGCAGCGGCAGAAGGCCGACGAGGCGCGCGACCGGGCGCGCGACCGCTGGGAAAAACGCCAGCAGCGCGCCAAGGACCGGCAGAACTGACCGAGTGACCGGACAGGGACCTTCGGCGAACCGGAGGCCCCTGTCCAGTATAAACGCCACGTTGCTGCGCCGGCCGACCGGCCACGGGTTCCAACTTCCCGCAAGGGGTTGCGGCACCATTCCCACCTGTATATACTGTCTAACGCATTCCCACACCCGCCCGGTTCCGAGGACTCACCCCCATGACCCTTCCCTCCTGGAAAAAGATCCTGCTGTACGTCGCGGTTCCGCTGGCGCTTCTGTGCGGACTGGTCTTCACCGTGCTGGTTGCGCGGCTCCACGAGTTGGATACCTATAAGGACCAGCTCCTGGCGGAAATCCGGAAGGAACTGAACCGCCCCGTGACCTACCGCACGGGGGAGGTGTCACTGCGGTTCGGACCGGCCTTCACTTTTACGGATGTGAAGATACTGGAACGGGACGGCAGCACCCCCTTTGCCACCGTCGCGACGATCCGGTTCCGGCTGGCGATTCTGCCCCTGCTGGAGAAAAAGGTCATCCTCCGGCGGGTAGAGCTGGAAAAGCCTGTCGTGCAACTGGTGCGGAACAAGGACGGCATCCTCAACATCGACGACCTGTTGCGCGAACGGGAGACGAAGAGCACGATGGAGCTGCGGGTGCGGGGGGTGAGGGTCAAGCAGGGGAACCTGATCTTCACCGACCACGCGGCGGTTGGCGGCCCGCTCGTCACCGCCCTCAGGGAGGCCGACCTGTTCATCGGCCGCCTGGTGCGGGGCAAGGAAAGCCCCATCTCTATCGAAGGGCGCCTCGTGGACGGGAAGAACGAGAGCCCCGTGGCCATCGAGGGCAAGCTGAAGCTGCCCGCTAAAAACGCCCCCCTCACCACCGCGCACCTGGATGCCCGGGTGAGCCTCCACAACATCAACGCAAGCCACTACTGGCCCTATTACAGCAACCTTGTCCCGTTCCAGCGCATGAGCGGGCGGTTTAACCTTGACTGCACCGTGGACGGCACGCCGCTCGAGTTCACCTCCAAGGGATCGCTGCAGGTGGCGGGACTGCGCTTCGTCTACCCGGAGGTGTTCCGCCAGCCGCTTACTCCCGCCGATGTGCGCCTGGCCTATTCCCTGACGCGGACCCCCAAAGAGGTTAACATCTCCTCCGTCGACTTCCGCATGGACGGCCTCACCGTGAAGGGGGGGTGCGCGGTGAAGGACATCCACACCTCTGATCCCCGTATCGTCGCGTGGACCACTATCGCCCCCTTCCGGCTGGAGAAGTTCTTTTACTACATCCCCTTCGGCATCATCGCCGACGACGCGTCCCAGTTCATCGAGCAGCACATCAAGGCAGGATACTTCCGGGTGGACGAAGGACGGCTCGACGGCCGCGTGAGCCAGATCCTGACCATGGAGAAAGGGGAGAACTACAACGTGCTCCGGGTGCGCGCCACTGCCCTGGAAGGGGCCGTGGTCGACATGGGAGACGGCTGGCCGGTCTTCAACAGCATCAAGGGAGACCTGGAGCTGGCCGGCAAGAACTTCACCCTGCGCAACATGTCGGGAAAGTTCGGGACATCTCCCTTCACCCTCAACGGCATGATCAGCGACTACTGCCTCGACACGCCGTCGGGCTACCCCTTCAAGGGCGTTTTCACGCCACGCAAGGCGGAGCTGGACTGGCTCTTCGGCAAGGAAGCGGCGGCATCGCTCCAGTTCACGGGCGACTCGATCCTCAACCTGTCCGGCGAAGGGGGGACGGCATCCTACACCTTTACCGGCGACTGCAACCTGACCGCCGCTGACTACTCCTACGGGAAGTCCTTTGCCAAGCCGGCGGGCCAGGTAAACAGCCTGGCGTTCCGAATGAACCTGCTCCGCAACGGCGACCGGTCCCTGTCGTGCCAGTACGCGCTCCCTCCCCTGGCCCTGTCTATCGCGGCCCGGTTCCAGGACGGGAAGTCCCTGCCCACGCAACTCGACATCTCCTCGAACCAGTTTGCCATGGGGGCGCTCGCGGCCAACATCCCCAAGGCGAAACCGTACCATCCCCAGGGGAAAATGCAGATTTCCGCCCGGGCGGAGGGGGTGGCCGAAAGCCTGGCCGACATGAAGTGGAGCGGCCTGGTGGCGCTGGCGGGGGCTTCATTCAAGCCGGCCGAGTCGGTGAAGCCTCTCAGCAACGTGACCGGCACGCTCCGGTTCAAGGGCAACTCTCTGGAAAGCCCCCGGCTCTCCCTGATGCTCGGCAATTCACCGCTTCAGGGCAAGGGGTCCCTGACGAACTTCAGCGATCCGTCCTTCACCCTGGATGTCTCGTCTCCGGCCCTCGACCTGAACGACGTGGGCCTGAGGCACCCTAAGGGCACCGTGAAGATCCAGAATTTCCAGGGCACCCTCACCTACCAGGACGACGCCCTCAAAATCCGCTCGCTTGCGGGCAAAATCGGCTCGTCCCAGCTCTCCGCCAAGGGGACCGTGACCCAGATGCGGCAGCCCAAGATTGATGTGAGCGTCACCTCTCCCACTATCGACCTGGACGACATCCTGGCCCTTTCTGCCCTGGAACGGGAACGGAAGCAGGGGGACGAGGGGGGCGCAGTCACAGTAAAAGCCACCATAGACGCCGATTCGGCCTCATTCGGCAAGATGGCGGCCCGGCATCTCCACACGGTAGCCCTCTACGAGAACGGCATCCTCTACCTGCAACCCTTCGAGTTCAGCGCCTACGGTGGGCGAATCTCCGGCACGCTCCGGGCCGACGGGGGAGGGAACGGTCCGTCCCGCTACCAGGTGAAGCTCAAGGCGGACAAGGTATCAGCCGAACCGCTGATCAACGCGGTGGACCTGATCCCCGGCGACGCCATCGTCACCGGCACCCTGTCGCTTCAGGCCGACGTGACCGCCAGGGGGGCGACCATGGCCGACCTGCGGAAGAGCCTGCTCGGCCACGCCACCCTCCGGTTCGACGACGGCAAGATGCGCAAGTTCAACGTACTGTCGAAGGTATTCTCGATCCTGAACGTGTCCCAACTCCTCAAGTTTCAGCTTCCCGACATGGTCAAGGACGGCATGCCCTACAACAGGATCACCGGCACCTTCGCCATGAGCGACGGCGTGATCTCAACGGAGGACCTCTTCATCGACAGCAATGCCATGAACATTTCCACCGTGGGCAAGATCGATCTGGTGCGGGAGGAGCTTGCCGTCACCGTGGGGGTCCAACCCCTCCAGACCGTGGACAAGGTGGTCAACCGGATTCCCATTGTCGGCTGGATCCTGACCGGCAAGGAGAAGCACTTCATCACCACCTACTTTGAAGCCAAGGGGAAGATATCCAACCCCACCGTCACCGCGATCCCGGTAAAATCCATGTCGCGGGGGGTGTTCGACATCTTCAAGAGGGTATTCCAGCTCCCCGCGAAGCTGATTACCGATACGGGAGAAGTCGTCATCGGAAACTGACCGGCGCGGTAAACGATCCGCCGTTACTCATCCGCAACTTTTGCTGTTGTAAAATATTCGGGTTGTATGGTAGCTTTTGCCCTTGTGAGAAACTAACCACAGGAGGATACAGGTGAAAAGATCAGTATTGGTAGCGCTCGCCGTTGTTTCGCTCGCCGCCGCCGGATGCAAGGATAAGCCCAAGGCCCCCGAGACCGCTGCGCCTGCTCCGCAAGAGCAGAGCGGCATGCCCGCAGGCATGCCGGCAGGTATGCCCCCCGCACCCCAAGGCGAAATGCCCAAGGACGCCGTTCACGGCGGAGGAGATCCCCACGCCGGTCTCAAGCCGGTTGAAGTCCCCGCCGGCGTAGGCCACAAGGGCAAGGTCCTCTCCACCATGGACGCTGCCGGCTACACCTACCTGGAGGTGGAAGAGAAGGGACAGAAGCTGTGGGTTGCCGTCATGCAGACCAAGGTCAAGGTCGGCGATCAGGTTGAGTTTCCGGATTCACCGCCCATGCTCAACTTCCACAGCAAGACCCTCAACCGGACCTTCGAAAAGATCATTTTCGCTCCGGGCATCAGAATCGGCGGCAAGTAACCTGCAGACAGCAACGCAAAAGGCGGCACACCCCACGGTGGCCGCCTTTTTTGTTTCCTCTTCCCGCGTTTATCTCTCTTACTCTTTCAGCTCCTTCAGCCGCTCCCGGGCCTCGACGTCACCGGGGTTCAGCGTGAGCGCCGCCTCGTAGTTGCGACGGGCTCCCCGCCGGTCACCGTCGTGCAGGCACAGATCGCCGAGGGCAAGATGGGCGGGGATGTGCGCCGGCACAAGTTCAAGAACCCTGGTGAACATCTGCCGGGACTGCTCCAGGTCGCCGACGCTCCCGTGGAGCCCGCCCAGAGCCAGCCAGCCCCAGGGATTGGCCGGCTGTCGGTGGGTAATCTGCCGGTAGCAGGCCTCGGCTTCCCGCCATTCCTCCCGTTCCTCGTACCAGCCCCCCTCCGCCAGGGCACCGGCATGGCACCAGCCGACGAGCTTCGCCTGACGGGCAAAGTCGGCGGGTCCGAAGCGGGCCTTCCGTCCAACCCGCGCCAGGGTTGTCAGCAGCCGGTCAATGGACCGCTGCACCGTCGCGTCCTTCCTGACGAAGCAGGCCTCGCCCTTTTCCCGCTCGAAGAGATCGGCCGGCACCCGCCCCTCGCGCACCGCCTCGGCAAAAAGCGCCGTGCCGGGATAGTAAGCCAGGGGGGCCACGTGGCCGTCATGGGGGCGGATATCTTCGATGAGGCGCAGAGTAGCCCGCAGGTCCTCCTCGTCCTCGCCGGGCACGCCGGCAATCAGGTAGATGGAGAGATCCATGCCGGCACGGCGGGTAGCCGCGGCGGCGCGCTGCACTTGGTCCGGGGTGATCCGCTTGCCGAGCCGGGCAAGAATCCGCTCGGAGCCGGACTCTACCCCGTACTGGACATACTCGCAACCGGCACGCCGCATCCAGAGGAGCATCTCCTCGTCGACGCAGTTCACCCGTGACTGGCAGCTCCAGAGGATATGGAGCCCTTCGGCCGTCAGCAGGCGGCAGAACTCGATGACCCGGTCGGCGCGGGCCGTGAACGTATCGTCGCGAAGCGAAAATGAGAGCAGGCCGAACCGGTCGCGGATATAGCGGATCTCGTCGACCATGGCCCGGGGCGAACGGAGGCGCAGCGACGTACCCCAGAAGCGCGGCGACGAGCAGAAACGGCAGGAGGCGGGACACCCGCGGGAGGTAATGACGAACTCGAGCTGGCGCCGAAGGTCGCATCCCAGGGCGTTATCGAAGTAACGCGCGGGCACCGGCAGGTCGTCGAGATTCCGCAACGGTGCACGGGACGAATGGCTGATCCCGCTCCCCTCCCGAATCGCCAGGCCCGGGATGCCGGCGAGGCTCCGATTACCTTCCGCCACCGTCCGGACAAGCTCCAGCATGGTTTCCTCCCCCTCGCCGAGGACCACGGCATCCACCTGGGGGTGATGCTGAAGGATCATGTCGAAGGAGTGGGTCGCATGAGGGCCGCCAAGCACCGTCAGGCACGTGGGGTCGGCTGTTTTGGCGCTGGAGACGAGCCTGAGTGACTCGAACCGGTTGTGGGTGTACTGGGAGATGCCGAGGATGGTCGGCCGTTCCCGGCGGAGCAGGGCGTCCACCTCTCGCCATCCCATGGTCGACAGGTTGGCGATGCGGGAAGCGAAGCCCTGTGCCCGCAGGAGCCCATTCAGGTAGCCGAGCCCCGTGGGCAGCAGCGACGCAAAGGGATCCCGCGCCCCAGCATGGTGGGATTTATAGGCGAGAAGAACCTGCATTGCCGAATTCCCGTGCTATCCTGGCCGCGAGCGGAATATCCGCGGGAAGAAGGTCGAAGGCGGGCACCTCCGCCGGGGCGACCCACCGGTGTCCGGCCACGTCGCGTTCCTGCAGCTCGCCGCCGGTCCAGGTGCAGCGGTAGGCCAGCACTATCACGGCCCGTTCGGGATAACGGTAGTAGATTACGTCGTAGATCCCCTCAACCGCCACCTCCATGGCAAGCTCCTCCAGCACCTCCCTGACGATGCACGCCTCGGGATGCTCTTCGGGTTCCACCTTCCCTCCCGGGAATTCCCAGAGCAAGGGATAGGGCGCATCGGGCTTCCGCCGGGTCAGGAGAATCAGGCCGTTGTGCTCGATAATGGCGGCGGTGACGAGGAGCGGGTACATGGTGCCTCAAAAAAAAATCCGGTCCACGGACCGGATTTTGGAATGATTGACCGACAGGTGCTACTTCAACAGGCCAACGCCGAGGGTATCGTTGGCAAGGATGTCTTCGATCCCCTCCTCTTCCACGCCGGTCAGCAGGTCGTCCAGCGTAAGCACGTCGGGGTTGATCTGCGAAATACGCTTGGCGCCGATGAAGCGGGAACGGTAGTAAGGGGTATCGATTGAGGAGATGACCACTCGCCGGTCCCGTGAAGAGGCGTGGATCATCTTGTTGTTGCCGAGATAGATGCCCACGTGGGAAGGGAAGCGGGCATAGGTATGAAAGAAGAGAAGATCGCCCTTCTGAAGGTCTCCGGTGGCGACCGGGTTGCCCACGTGGAACTGTTCGCGGGCGGTGCGGGGCAGGGTTACGTCCAGCTCGCGGAAGACGTGCTGGACAAAGCTGGAGCAGTCGAGCCCCTTGCGGGTGGTCCCGCCGAAGCGGTAGCGGGTGCCGATGAAACTGTAGGCTGTCTTTTTCAGCTCGGTTACGCCATCGCCGCCAAGGGTTACCCCTTTGGTGAAATCGGCCTGTGTGTCTTCGCCGCTCTCGCCCACGAGTTCCGCGAGGCTGCGTTCGTATTCGCTTTCGTTATAGATGTCGAGGCTCTTGAGGGGCTTCTTGAGAGCGAGCTTCCTGGCCGGTTGCTCCTCGTCGGCAACGGCCCGAAGCGCCAGTACCTGGCCGGGCTTGACCCTTTTCTTGCCGAGGTTGTTCAACTGTCGCAGATCATTCACGGACACGCCGGTCTTTCGGGCGATCCGGATCAGAGTGTCGCCCTTGCGCACCTTGTAGGTAGCGACCTCGGCCACGGGCTCCGCTGCGGCAGCCTCGGAACGAGGAGGGACAACCAGGATGGTGCCGGGCTTTACGCGAGTATTGGCAAGGTTGTTGGCTGCTTTGAGATCGGCGACGCGGACGTGGTACTTGCGGGCAATGGAAGAAAGGGTTTCGTTCTTTTTGACTTTATGGCTTTTGGCGGCAAGCGCCAAGGAGGGTAAGGCTAAGAGGATGAGGACGAAGATGGTAAGTCGCAATCGTATACTCATGTATCCCTCCTTCCCTATTGTTTTATTAAATAACGCAAGCAGCCTGCTTTTTATAACAAACTGTCACGCAAATGTCAAACTCTTTCCTTAAAAAATACAGCAAATCAACTACTTGACAGACGTAACCACGACCACTCGCACCGGCTCATCACGCAACACCCTGATCTGGGGCGACGGCGACACGACCCGCCGCTCGACGACTCCGCCCCGGCGCAGACCGGCAAGGTCCACGGTTTCCGTGGGCAGGGATTCGAGCCCTTCAAGGAGATGGCCGGGACCCTCCACAACCACCGTATCGGGGTCAGCGGTCACGCTTCTGAGCTTTGCCCTGCCCGGCAGTTGTCCTGTCAGCTTCGGCCGCACCCGGAGCTGCTTGCGCTCCTTGCCCGCGATGGTCACCTTCACCATCGGCGGATTGATGCCGGTGACGACCACGCCCAGGGGAAGATTCAGGTCGTCGTCCTTGACCGCGAGGCTGTTGACCCCGTCGTGCACGCCCGCCAGGTTCAGGTCGGCCACCAGGTCAAGCTGCCGAGGCGACGGGATGAGACTGGTGAAAACCTTGAGCTGGACCTCCACCGACTCGGGAACGCTCTTCACGAGGACCGAACGGGGGGGCAGGTTATGAAACTTGATCGGCACGGTGACTGTAAAAATCCCGCCCTCTTTTGTCGTCACCACCAGCCAGCCTGCTATCACAATAAGCGTTGTGACAATTTTAGGCACCAGGTTGCGCAAGAGGCGTTGGCGCAGAGTAAACGCAACGTTTTCCGGGCGTTGGGGGTAGAGAAGCCCTTGAATCACCTCGGCAAACTCCTCCGGCGAGGCGATCTTCCGGTACTCTCCTGCAAGCGCCATGCCCACCTCTCCTCGCTCTTCCGATACGATGATGACCACGGCGTCGGACCGTTCGCTGAGCCCGATGCCGGCCCGGTGGCGGGTCCCGAAGTTCTGGGGGAGCTCCGTCTTCATGGAGAGCGGCAAGTGGCACGACGCCTGGCTCACCCGGCCGTCCTTGATGATCACGGCGCCGTCGTGCAGGGGGGTACCGTTCCGGAAGATACTGCCCAAGAGGTGACTGCTCGGGAGTCCGTCGACCTTCACCCCGTGCAGGAGATAGTCGTCAAGGGCCTCCTGGCGCTGAAGAACGATGAGAGCGCCGGTCCTCTCCCGCGCCAAGCCGAAGACGGTGCGGCCCAATTCCGCCAGATCGAGCTCACCGCCCCCCTCCTGCCGGCCGATGAAGGTACGCAACAGGCTGAAGCGGTACAGGGCCTGGCGGATCTCCGCCTGAAACACGACGATGATAAGGACGAAGAGGACTGTGCCGAGCTCCTGGAGGATCCAGCTCGTCATGAACAGCCCCAGGTTGCGTGTGACGAAGTAGACCCCGGCCAGAATCCCGAGCCCGATCAGGACCTGCATGGCGCGGGTGTGCCTGAACCAGCTGTAGAGACGGTAGGCCAGGAAGCTCATGATGATGATGTCGGCGATATCCTGCCAGCGGATCAGGTGAAACACGCGGTTGCCCCATTTTTCCCGGAAAAGGTGAAGCCGGCCCCGCCCGCATGCCGTCCCTCGAAAGTACTGGCATGGCCGGGCCGTTTTGTGCTACAAACGACAGACTTGTTCAGAATGCGTGAAGAATCTGAATTTATATCACTTCTTTGATTGCAAGGACAGAAAAATAACTATGTACCGGCTTACGGAAAAAGGCGAACGCATCCGCGACATGTTCAGCGACATCGCCCCCCGCTACGACTTTCTTAACCGGCTCCTTAGCTTCGGCGTGGACCGGCGCTGGCGTCGAAACGCCGTCAAATGCATCCGGTGGAGCGAAGGCGGGCGCGTACTCGACGTGGCCACCGGCACCGGCGACGTGGCCCTGGAGATTGCCCGGCAAACGCCGCCGTCGGTCGCTATCGTAGGCGTCGACTTTTCCGAGGGAATGGTTGCCCTGGGGCGCGACAAGGTGGCCGGCTCCCCCTACGCGGGCCGGATCACCATGGAAATCGCCCCCTGCGAGGCGATCCCTTTCCCCGACGACACGTTCGATTCGGTGACCATCGCCTTCGGCATCCGCAACGTGGTTGATCGCAGCCAGGGGCTCTCCGAGATGCTGCGGGTCCTTAAGCCGGGCGGCCGGGCTGTCATCCTCGAATTTTCCACCCCCCGTTCGCGGCTCTTCAAGAGGATCTACTCGTTCTATTTCCTCCGGGTTCTTCCCGTAATCGGCGGGCTGTTCTCGCAGTTCGGCGCCTACAAGTACCTGCCCGATTCGGTGCTGGAGTTCCCGAGCCAGGAGGAGTTCAAGGCGCTCATGGCCTCGGTCGGCTTTCGCGACACCGCCCACCGGGACCAGACCTTCGGCATAGCCACCATCTACACCGGCGAAAAAGGGCTGAAATAGCGGAGTTTCTTGACATCACGCCCCGGATTCCGGTATAACAACGGCCGTTGTCACTTCTCTCCAAGGGGCACCCCATGTTCGTGGTCGCCAATTTTCTGCTCGCCATCGCCAAGGTCGCCGACATTCTCCTGACGATCTACCTCTACATCATCATCGCCCGGGCCATCATATCCTGGGTCAACCCCGATCCCTACAACCCGATCGTGAATTTCCTCTACCGCAGCACCGAGCCGGTCCTCTCCCGGGTCCGGCGGATCCTTCCGGACCTGGGGGGCCTCGACCTCTCCCCCATCCTGGTGCTGGTCGCCATCTACTTCATTCAGAGCTTCGTGATCAGGACCATCTACGATTTCGCCTTCCGGATGAAGCTCGGCACAGGGGCCATGTGATGAAAATTACCCCCCTCGACATCCAGCAGCAGCAGTTCAAGGGCAAGATGCTCGGCGGCATCGACCCGGAGGACGTGGATTCGTTTCTCCAGTTGGTGGCCCAGGAGATGGAGGGGCTCATCAGGGAAAACACCGACCTGCGTGAGCAGTGCCGGAAAGCGGCCGCCGACGCCGAGCAGACGGCGCGCCAGGAGCGCGAGTTGCGCGAGGCCATGCTCGCGGCTCAAAAGATCACCGAGGAGATGAAGGCCAACGCCCAGAAGGAAGCGTCGCTCATCGTCTCCGAGGCGGAGGTGAAGGCGGAGAAAATCCTCGTGGACGCCGAGCGCAGGCTCGGGCAGCTTAACGAGCAGCTTCAGGATCTCCGTCGCCAGAAGCTCCAGTTCGAAAGCGCCTTCAAGGCTCTGCTCGACACCCACTACAAGATGATCTCACTTGAGGATGCCTGACCCCCCTTCCCCTGCACCGCGGATTACCGATTCCGCCAACGGCGTCACCTTTTCGGTCCACGTGCAGCCCCGGGCGTCGCGCAACGAAATCTGCGGCGTCCAGGGGGAAGCAATCAAGCTGCGGCTCACCTCGCCACCGGTGGAGGGTGAGGCGAACCGCCTCTGCGTCGAATTCCTCGCCAAGCGGCTCGGCGTGCCCAAGTCCTGCGTCGCCATCATAGCCGGCGAAAAGTCCCGCCACAAAACCATCAGGGTTTCCGGCTCCGACGCAGCCGCCGTGCTGGCCCTGCTCGAAAACAGCCGCCGGTAGCCCGCAGTATCCAGCGCGGCGTCGAAAATGCTCCCGTGGGGTTGACAAACCGATGGGGGGATACTTATAGTAAATCGTAACGATTTTTCAGGAGGTTGTCTCATGCCACTCTATGAATACCGCTGCGACGCGTGCGACAAGCAGTTCGAGCTGCGTCAGAAATTTTCCGATGCCCCGGCCTCCGAGTGCCCCTCCTGTGGAGGCCCCGTACACAAGCTGATCTCCCAGAGCGGGTTCGCCCTCAAGGGAGGCGGCTGGTATGCTCAGGGTTACAGCTCCGGCGGAGCCGGCAAATCCGAGGCCCCTGCCTGCCCCTCGGGGGGCACGTGCGCAGGATGCCCCTCAGCGGCATAAGACCGCGCCAACAAGATCCCCTGGCCCTGCCGGGGGATTTTTTTATCCCGCGGGGCCGGTAATCTGACTTTACAACAAGGGCCCCTTTCCGTATCATTCTGTGGCTGTTCTCACCATTTTTCCCTGCCGGGACGCACATCCAGAAGGAGCCCACCCATGGCCACAATCATCGACGGAAAAGCCATTGCCGAAAAGATCCGGGCGGACCTCGCCGCCCAGGTGAAAGAACTGCAGTCCAGGGGAATAACCCCCGGCCTCGCCACGGTCCTGGTGGGGAGCGACCCAGCCAGCGAAGTCTACGTCCGGATGAAGGGCGATGCCTGCAATAAGCTCGGCATGCACTCGGTGAAGATCACGCGCCCCGCGGAAACGACCGAGGAGGAGCTCCTCGCGCTCATCAACGAACTCAATAACGATCCGGCGATCCACGGCATCCTCGTGCAGCTCCCCCTTCCGCCGCAGATCAACGCGGATCGTGTCCTGGAAGCCATCTCACCCGCCAAGGACGTGGACGGCTTCCATCCTTACAATGTGGGACGCCTGGTGACCGGCAAGCCGACCTTCCAGCCCTGCACCCCCTACGGCGTAATGGTGATGCTGCAAGAAGCGGGAGTCGACTTGGCCGGCAAGGAAGTGGTGGTAGTGGGACGCTCAAACATCGTGGGCAAGCCAGTGGCACTGATGTGCCTTCAGCGCAACGCCACCGTCACCATCTGTCACTCGAAGACCCGCGACCTCCCCGGCCGGGTCAGGGCCGCCGACGTGGTCATCGCCGCAGTCGGGGTCCCCGAGATGATCAAAGGGGACTGGATTAAGGAAGGAGCGGTTGTCATCGACGTGGGCGTCAACCGGGTGGGAGAAAAGAAACTTGTGGGAGACGTGGAGTTCGCCGCAGCAGCCGAACGGGCTTCGGCCATCACGCCGGTCCCCGGCGGGGTGGGCCCCATGACCATCACCATGCTTCTTCACAACACCCTTGAGGCCGCAAAAATGGCGGGTTCCGGGAATCGCTAGCCTGGCACCGGAATCACGATGATAGTCAGCAGGCAGAAACCCTTCGCCGATATCCTGGCCGCCTTGGACGGCGTCTCGCGGGTCTTCGTGATCGGCTGCTCCAAGTGCGCCACCGTCTGCAAGGCCGGTGGCGAGGAGCAAGTCTGGCAGATGCAGGAGCGCCTCACCGAGGCGGGCCGGGAGGTGACCGGCTCCCTCGTCATCGATGAGGCGTGCCACATGCTGCGGGTTCAACGGGACCTCCGGGCCAAGGGCGAAATGGTCCGCAGCGCCGAAGCGCTTCTGGTGCTCGCCTGCGGCGCCGGGGTCCAGTCAGTTTCCGCGAGCACGGACAAACGGACCGTGGCGGGCCTCGACACCCTCTTCCTCGGCAATATCCGCCGGTTCGGCCAGTTCGAGCAGCGCTGTTCCCTGTGCGGGGCCTGCCGCCTGAACGAGACCGCCGGCATCTGCCCCGTGACGCTCTGCCCCAAGGGAATCCTCAACGGTCCCTGCGGAGGTATGGACGAAGGGCGTTGCGAGGTGAAACCCGATGCCGAGTGCGCCTGGCACCAGATATTCACCCGCCTCCACGGTCAGGTGGAAACGGGTCCCCTGGCCGAAACCACTCCCCCTGCCGACTTCTCCACCTGCCGCCGGCCGGCGGACCTGAAACTCGACAAATGACCGGTACGCCGTCATCACTCAGCGCCGCCCTCGCCGCAGGCCACTTCGTCGTCACAACGGAGATCTGCCCGCCCAAGGGGAGCAATTGTACCGAATTCCTCCGCAAGGCCCGGGCCCTGCGCCAGGCCGTCGATGCCGTGAACGTCACCGACAACCAGGGGGCCAACATGCGGATTTCCCCCCTGGCGCCGGCGGCGCTGCTGGTACGGGAAGGGATCGAGCCCATCCTTCAGCTCACCTGTCGCGACCGCAACCGGATGGCGCTCCAGAGCGAACTGCTGGCCGCCTCTGCCCTGGGGATCACCAACGTGCTGGCGCTCACCGGCGACTTCATCACCTTCGGCGATCACCGGGAGGCCAAGCCGGTGTTCGACCTGGACTCGGTTCAGCTCCTGCGGATCATTACCGGGCTCAATGAAGGACGGGACCTCTCGAGGACGGCCCTGACCGGCGCCACTTCGTTCTTTGCCGGAGCCGCGGCGGCCCCCGAAGCGGAGCCTTTTGCACTCACCCTCTCCAAGCTGGCGAAGAAAGCTGCTGCCGGAGCCCGATTCCTCCAGACCCAGGCAGTCTTCTCGCCGGAGCGGTTCGCCCGGTTCGCCGATGCGACGCGCCCTCTAGGCATGAAAATCATCGCAGGCATCCTGTTGCTGAAGTCGCCCGGCATGGCCCGTTACGTGACCGAACGGGTGCCGGGCCTCAAGGTCCCCCCCGAACTTGTTGCGGAGCTAGAGAGTGCCAGTGATCCGCTGGCCGCCGGCGTCGAGATAGCCCGGCGGACCGTGGCGGCGGTCAGACCCTTCTGCGACGGAGTCCACATCATGGCCATGGGGCGGGAGGACCTGGTCCCCGCCATCGTTGCCGGTGTGGAACGGGACAGTCAGGAACACACTACGATCTGAAAGGAGTCGGATCATGCAGGTAAAAAAAGCGGTATTCCCGGTGGCGGGACTCGGTACCCGGTTTCTTCCGGCAACCAAATCATCTCCCAAGGAGATGCTCCCCCTGATCGACAAGCCGCTGGTCCAATACGTGGTGGAGGAGGCGGTTGCCTCGGGCATCGAGCAGCTCCTCTTTGTGACCGGTCGGAGCAAGCGGGCCATTGAGGATCACTTCGACATCTCCTTCGAGCTGGAAGCGCTGCTCCAGGAAAAGGGGAAGGATGACATGCTCCAGGAGGTGCGGGAGATTGCCGACATGGTGAAGATTTTCTATGTCCGGCAGAAACAGGCCCTGGGACTCGGCCACGCCATCCTCTGCGCCAGGGAATTCGTGGGCGACGAACCCTTCGCGGTCCTGCTGGGGGACGACATCATCGACGCGGAACAACCCTGCCTGGGCCAGCTCCTGGATGTCTACCGTAAATACCGGGGTCCGGTCGTGGCCCTGGAAAAGGTGCCCATCGAGGCCATCTCCTCCTACGGCTGCGTGAAGGCAACGGGAATAACCGACCGGATCTTCGAGGTGACTGACCTGGTGGAAAAACCTCGCCGCGAGGAGGCCCCTTCGGACATGGCCATCATCGGTCGTTACGTCCTTACCCCCGACATCTTTCCCATCCTGGAACGCCAGACCCCCGGCAAGGGGGGTGAAATCCAGCTCACCGACGCCCTGCTCACCCTGTCGCGGGAAGAGGCCATTTACGGCTGCCTGTTCAAGGGAAAGCGCCACGACTGCGGCGACAAGCTCGGCTTCCTGAAAGCCACGGTGGACATGGCCCTCAAACGGGAGGAGTTCAACGAAGAGTTCCGGGACTATCTGCGGGAAGTGCTGGCCAGGGGCTGAAAACAGGTATAAAGGGGATGGCCGGACTGCGCCGGCGTCAGCGGAGCGAACGGCTGGCGCCCCGCACGATGCCGTACTGGAAAAAGGCGACCAGGTGGAAGTGATCCTTGGTGTAGCCGCGGGGGAAGCCCCCCACCGTGCCCCCCCTCTTGATGGTAGAAAGGGTCCGCCCCACCTCGTCGTCGAGGATGCGGCTCCCCGAACCCTGCAGGATCTCGTACTTCTCGATCTCACCCGAGCGATTAAAGGTGATCTTCACCGGCACAACGCCCTCAATGCCCAATCGCGCCGCATCGGCCGGGTAGCGCCAGACGCCGTAGACGGCATTCTCGAAACGGCGCAGGAACGAGCCGAACTGGATGTCGTCGGTATCGAGAAACTTGGTGTCCCCCTCCGCCACATCCTCGCTGAATCTTTTTCTATAGTTATCCTCGATCTTTGCCAGCCGCTCCGCGCTCGGCATGAGCTGGGCCATCTCCGGCAGATTCTCCCCCCTGGTCCGCGGCCTCAGGACACCGCCCCCGCCCTGGGAGGGCTCCCGCACGGGGATATCGCCGGGAGACGGCGCCGGCTCACGGGCCGTCGGCTCGCGCTGTGCCGGGGCAGGCCGGGGAACCATCCGCGGCTGCTGCCGCGAGGGGAGCGAAGCAATCCGGTCCCGGTCCATATCGCCGCGAGGGGCCATTTCCCGGGGGACACGGTGCCGATCCTCGGCAAAGCGCCGGGCCTCCTTCCTGTCGGTCGCCGGCGGCTGGGGGGACAGATCGGGGATGTCTTCCAGGTCGATCATGATCGGCTCCTGGCGAACCACCTGCCTCTGCTGCGGGAAAACGAGAAAAAGGGCGAACACGCCCGCATGAAGGAGAAGGGAAAGAATCAGGAGATATAGAAACGATTTTTCGACGTAGTTGTCGGGCATCGGGCTCTCGGGGAGGGGAATCCGGATCACGGGAACGGCGACTGGACAGGGGCTGTCGGAGCGGCCCGCAGATCACCATGCCGACACCCGCTCAATCAGGGACAATTGTACGGGGCCGCCCCGAAAAATGCAATCGCTCAGGGCCCGGTGAAGGTCTGGTAGAGGATGACGAGGCCAAAGACGAGAAAAAGCACCCCGGCCACCCGGTGAATCGTGCCGAGGGGGATGACCCGCATGAGCTGCTTGCCGATGAATATGCCCAGGAGCGATACCCCCCAGAGGGCCAGGGTCGAGCCGGCAAATACCGACAGAGGCGATTCGTGCTGGGCTGCCAGACTGGTGGTTACGAGTTGGGTCTTGTCGCCCAGCTCGGCCAGCAGGATCATCAGAAACGCCGTGAGCATCGGCCCTCGGGCCGAGGCGGGGCCTTTTTCGCCGTCATTGTCACCGTCTCCTCCCCGGAGGGTAGAGATGCCAAAGAAGAGGAAGAGACCGCCTGAGACGAGCTTGATCCAGAAAATGGGCAGCACGGCAAAGAGAAACTTGCCCAGCGCCACGGCGCCCACGTTGAGAACGGCAAACGCCAGGGCGATGCCGATGAAAATCTTCTTCCAGGGGTAGCGGGTGGCCAGGGCCATGGCGGTAAGCTGGGTCTTGTCGCCCAGTTCGGCCAGGAAGATAATACCGAAGGTCGTAAAAAAAACGGCTGCGTCCACGGAAATTGTCCCTCTTAAAATGGTTATGGGCGGAAACAGACCGGGGATGGTACCGCATGTCCCGGAGATATGCAAGGACCGGAATGTGCCGCCACGAAAACCCTTGACATCGCTGGGGCGGCTGATTATCATTTTCTTTGTTAAAGGGGAGTAGCAATCGGCGTTATCCATCCGTGCGCGCCGACCCACGGCTCGTCATCACGGTGGCAACACCCGGGCCCGGGGCTTCGTGAAACATTGATTCCGATGTTGAGCGTTACAGCATGCAAGACCTTTATCCACGGCTCAGTCGCGCCGCGGGTAAAGGTTTTTTTTATTTGCCCCGGCCACAACGCATAACCAACCGGAGGTACCAACACATGATGAACCGACTCAAAACCACCCTGCTCCTGACCCTGCTCACCCTTCTCATGGTGGCCATGGGGAGCGCCATAGGCGGCAAGACCGGCATGGTCTTCGCTTTCTTCATGGCCTGCGCCATGAACTTCTTTTCCTACTGGTTCTCGGACAAGATCGTTCTCTCCATGTACGGGGCAAAGGAGATAACCGAGACCGAAAACCCGACCTTCTACGGCATGGTGCGCCGGCTGGCCGTGCAGGCGGGCCTGCCCATGCCGCGGGTCTACATCATCCCCAGCGACAGCCCCAATGCCTTCGCCACCGGCCGCAACCCCAATCACGCGGCAGTGGCCGCCACCCAGGGCATCCTCCGCATCCTCTCCCCCGAGGAGCTCGAGGGGGTCATGGCCCACGAGCTGGCCCACGTGAAGAACCGCGACATCCTGGTGTCCACCATCGCCGCCACCTTTGCCGGTGCCATCTCCATGCTCGGCAATATGCTCCAGTGGGCGGCCATGTTCGGCGGCGGCCGGAGCGACGACGAGGAAGGGGCCGGCGGCATGATCGGCGGCCTGGCCATGGCGATCATCGCCCCCATCGCCGCCATGCTGATCCAGATGGCGGTATCCCGCTCCCGCGAGTATTTGGCGGACGAGTCGGGTGCGCGCATCTGCGGCAATCCCCAGTCCCTGGCCAATGCCCTGCGCAAGCTCCAGATGGCGTCCCAAATGATCCCGATGCAGCAGGCGTCGCCGGCTTCGGCCCACCTCTTCATCGTCAACCCGCTCAGCGGCAGTTCGCTGTTCAAGCTTTTCTCCACCCACCCCCCCATGGAAGAGCGGATCGCCCGGCTCGAAGCCATGGCGTACAGTAGAAATTTCTAGCGCCCCTTGCAGCGGCGGGGCGGAAGGAGCATACCCCGGTAACCTTCCGCCCCGTCCTCCAGTCACAGATCCCGGAGTTACTCTGAATGGAAATCACTACGATGATGTGGATCGGCTTTGCCGTCATTATGCTGGTTGTTTTCGCCCTCGACCTGGGGGTGTTCAATCGCAAGAGTCATGAGATCAAGTTTCGCGAAGCCCTGACCTGGACCTTGGTCTGGGTCTCACTGGCTCTCTCGTTCAACGCCTGGATCTACTTTGAAATGGGTCCCACAAAGGCGATGGAGTTCTTCACCGGCTATCTCATCGAACAGTCCTTGTCGGTGGATAACCTTTTCGTCTTCATCATGATCTTCACCTACTTCCACATCACCAAGGTCCACCAGCCAAAGATCCTCAAGTGGGGAATCATCGGCGCGCTGGTATTGCGGGCGATCTTCATCCTGGCAGGCATAGAGCTGATCGAACGGTTCCACTGGATGATCTACGTGTTCGGCGGAATTCTGGTGGTGACGGGATTCAAGATGGCCTTCGGCGGAGAGGAAAAGATCGAGCCGGAAAAAAACCCCATAGTGCGGCTCGTGCGCAAGCTGGTACCGATCACCAAACGTATTCGCGACGACCGCTTCTTCATCAAGAAGGGAGGGGTGCGGGCGGCCACGCCGCTATTCCTGGCCTTGGTCATGGTGGAGTCGAGCGACCTGATCTTTGCCGTGGACTCCATTCCGGCGGTGCTGGCGGTGAGCCGGGACCCCTTCATCGTGTACACCTCCAACGTGTTCGCCATCATGGGACTGCGTTCCCTCTACTACCTGCTGGCCAACGTAATGGAGATGTTCGTCTACCTGAAGCTTGGCGTGTCCGTCATCCTGGCCTACGTGGGGGTGAAGATGCTGCTGGTGGACATTTACCACATCCCCATCATCTTCTCCCTGGGAACCATCGTGGGGGTGCTGGCAATCTCGATCCTCACCTCGGTCACCATCGGCAACCGGAGAACCCGCACCGCCCAGCGCGGATAACCAAGCCTTCCCTAACCCTCCCCCGGGCGGGGCCCGGCGTCATCGTCGCGTCCCGCCATTTCCTCCTGATACATATCGAAGAGTGCCAGGAACAAGGCAAGCACGAGGGGACCGATCACGGCCCCCAGCAGCCCGAAGGAGGCAAGACCTCCCAGGCCGCCAATGGCGATGACGAGCACCGGCAGCTTGGCCTTGCCGCTGATGAAAAAGGGACGGATCACGTTGTCGATGGAGCTAACCACGGCAAATCCCCAGATCATGAGCCCGACCCCCTGGACTATTTGCCCGTTAAGCAGCAGGTAGATAGCGGCAGGCAACCAGATGAGGGCCGTTCCCACCACCGGGATCAGGGCGCAGACTGCCATTATGGCTCCGAAGAGGACCGGCGAGGGGATACCGGCAACCAACAGGCCGATGCCACCGAGGGCGCCCTGCACGAGGCAGGTGAGAAAAACGCCGAACATGACCGCTGTGAGCACCCGCCGAACGGTATCGGAAAGTTCGATCTTGTGCTGCTCGGTGAGGGGAATGATCGCGAGAACCCGGCGCTGGACCCGTTCGCCGTCGAGATAGATGAAGAACAGGGCAATCACCATCAGGATAATCTTGAGGATAAAGAGGAAGGCGTTCTTGACCGCCTCCTTGGAGTAACCGAGGATCTTGGCCGCCACCTCTTTCACCTCGGGGAGAAAGGTGGTGTCGATCTCAAGGCTGAGGGGGCCGGTGTAAGCCTCGATCCGCGTAATCCAGGGGTGTATCAGGTGGTGGGCCCGAATCTTGGCCAGCACCGCCTCTCCTCCGTCGGCGGCGACCCGTTCCAGGAACTGGTAGGCGAGGGTCGCTTCCTGGATGATGAAGAACGTGAGGCCGACCACGGGGACCACGAGGGTGATGACCACTGCGGGGGTCATTATTCCCGCGGCAAGCAACTCCCTGCCGCCGACCCCGGCCCGGAGCTTCCGGTAGAGGGGAAAGGTGAGCACGCCGATGACGGCGGCCCATCCCAGCGGCGCCAGGAACGGCGCCACAATGGCATAGACGAGGTACAGCATGAGGGCAACGGCCAGAAAACCGAGCAGCGCGAAAAAGTGTCCCCGGTCCATGCCTACTCGTGCTCCGTTCCGTACTGTTCGTCACCCGCCTGGGGCGGCAGATTTTCCACGATGCGCACCTTGACGATCGCCGTCTGCTTGACCTCCTCGCAGATGAGGCTGAAGCGGTCCCATTCAACCGTCTCGCCCCGCTCGGGGAAGCGTCCCAACTGGTCGAGAATGAGGCCAGCAAGGGTGTCATAGGGCACATCCTCTTCCAGCTTGATCTTGAGCAGGTCTGCCAGGTCTCCGATCGACATGAGGGCGTCCACCAGCAGACTGCCGTCCGGCAGCCGCTGCACGGTCCCGGGCTCGCCGATGTCGTGTTCGTCCTCGATCTCGCCCACCAGCTCCTCCAGCAAGTCCTCCGTGGTGACCAGGCCGCTGATGCCGCCATACTCGTCGACTACCAGCGCCATGTGAATCCTGAGCCGCTGCATCTCCTTGAGGAGTTCGTTGACCTTTTTCCCTTCGGGCACATAGAAGGGAGGGCGGACGATCGATTCCATGGCGAATTCCGGATCGGTCACGGTCCTCCCCAGCAGATCCTTGCCATGAATGAAGCCTACGACGTTCTCGATGCTCTCGCGGTAAACCGGATAGCGTGAATACATGTTGTCCAGCACCTCCCGGACCAGCTCCATCCGGGGACGCGCCAGATCGAGCGCCACCATGCGGGTGCGCGGCACCATCACCTCACGGACGCAGGTGTGGGTGAAATCGAAGATGTTCCTGATGTACTCCTGCTCGGTGGCGCTGAACACCCCCGCCTCGTGCCCCTCGGCAACGATGTGCTGAACCTCCTCGCGGGTGACGAAGGCCTGGCTCCCCTCGGCCTTGATCCCCATCATGGCGAGCACTGCCTTGTTGGAAATGGTGAGAAAGCTGACCACCACTCCCGCGACCTTTGCCAGGGAGCTGATCGGCTTGGCCACGCGAAGCGCCATCTGATCAGCATACTGGAGTCCCACGGTCTTGGGGACCAGTTCACCGAAGATGAGGGAGAGATAGGAGATGAATACGACTGCCAGGCCGATGGCCAGAGGCTCAGCCGCATGGCGGATGAAGTCGACGGGAACCGCCTCCAGCAGCGGTTTGACCGATTGCACCGCCGCAGCGCCGCCCACGGCGGAGGCAAGAGAGCCAACCACCGTCACCCCTACCTGGACCGTGGCCAGAAAGCGGTGCGGATCATTCTGGAGTCGTTCAACAATCTGGGCGCGGGAGTCGCCGGCTTCGACCAGCTGGGCAATTCTTCCCTTGCGGGCGGAAATGATGGCAAGCTCCGAGCCGGCAAAAAAACCATTGCCGAGAATCAGGACAAAGATGACCAATAATTCTTCAATCATGGATGTTGAAACGTACCTCCCGGGAATGGAAAGAATTCATGCACTGCATCACATTCAGCAGTTGAATGGTAGCACAAATTTGGCATAGTAACATCAGTGTCGGCCAAAGAAGCCGAAAATCCGTTCGGTATCGGTATATCATTAATGGCGCGGCAGCCATGCGAAGGGGGTCCCATGCACGCGAAACACCTCTTGCTCGCCCTGATGCTGTTCCTGACCGCCGGGTGCGCTCAAACGGCCGTGTCCCTGCGTCCGGCCGAAACCTACCCGAACAGCTACGAATTCTTCGACTTTGCCTTTTCCTGGAAAACCACGATCGGCCCCGACGGCGCTACCATCGACGGCGTGGCCGAGAACAGGACCTATTACTACATCCGCGACCTGGAACTGACTGCCACGCTGCTGGACGAAGGGGGCACGCCCATCGGGACGGGGTCGTTCCTTTTCTTCCCCAACCAGCTCGCCATCGGCGAACGTGCCGACTTCTCCATCCCGGTGCGTGCCGTAATGACGGCGAAACCCAAGACCATACGGTTTTTCTACCGGTACTACCTGTCGGAAGAGCGCATGAGCGGCATCTCCCGGTTCCACACCTTCTACGGATCTCCGTGAAAAACTACCAGCGCCGGTAGGGCCTGCCCCCCCGGCGCGCCGCCCCGAAAAGCCAGAGACCTACAATCCCGGCCACAAACCCGCCGATGTGTGCGAAATAGGCCACGCCGCCACGCAATTCCCCCCCGCCGAGCCAGTTGGCGTTCAGGAACTGGATGAGCACCCACCAGCCGATGATGATGAATGCCGGTACTTCGATGAAGGTAAAAAAGAAGATGATCGGCACCAGCGTCAGTATCCGCGCATGGGGGAACAGGAGCAGATAGGCCCCCATCACGCCGGCAACGGCGCCGCTGGCCCCCACCATCGGGATATCGGAACCGGGCGCGCTTGCCACCTGGGCCAGGGCCGCCACGGCGCCGCAGCCCAGATAGAACACCACGAAGCGGAACCGCCCCAGCACATCCTCCACATTGTTGCCGAATATCCAGAGGTAGAGCATGTTTGAGCCGATGTGGAGCCAGTTGCCGTGGAGGAACATTGAGGTGATGATGGTGGGCAAGGCAAGGAGGGGATGGGAAGTAAGCACGGCGGGAACCAGCGAGTAGTCCGCCGACAGTCCTCCGACGAACTGCCGCGTTCGGACCAGCCCCCGGGCCGTCTCAACGATCAGCGGCTCGTAGTGGCCGGTGTAACGGTCGAACAGGAACGCGGCACAATTGAGAATGATGAGCGCGACGCTCACCACCGGCAAGCGTCGCGTCGGGTTGTAGTCCTTGAGCGGGATCACGGAAGTGCGAGGCCTCCGCTATTTCTTCTGCCCCTCGTCCTCGCACTTGACAGGAGCACCGGGAGCCATGCCCTCGGCGGTCTTGCACGTGCCGATCACCTTCTCGATGAGCTGGGTATTGGCGCCGTTCACATAGGTTCCCTGCACCCAGAAGGTGGGAGTAGAGTTCACGCCCAGCTTGGCCACGATCGCCTTGTGGGCGGCGAGAAGCCCCTTGTCGTCCCGGGGGGCGTCAAGGATCTCACGCTTGTTGTCCAACTCGCCCGAATAGACTTCCCAGAAGGCCAGTTCCTTGTTCTCGGCGGACAGGATGTAGCGGATCTTCTTCTCGGCATCGGGATGCATGGCAAGGGGAAGGAAGAAGACGTAACGGGTCACGTCGGGCCTGCGGCCCCAGTACTCGTGCATCTTGCGGCAATAGGGGCAATCGGGGTCGGTGATCTCGATGACCTCGTACTTGCCGTTGCCGACTTTCACCGCTTTCTCCTTGTCGGCGGCGGTGATGAGCTTGTAGCGATCCGCTACCAGGCGGTTGCTCGCCTCTGCCGTCAGGTTCTTGCCCTCCTTGGTGAAGAGATTGCCGATGATGACGTTGCCGGTCTTCGGATAGATGTAGATGACGTTGCCGTCGGTAATCACCTCGAAGAGGCCGTCGATTGGGGTTTTCTTAACGCTTGTCAGAGGCAGCGTTGGGAAGAGCGCCTTGATCGTCGCTTCGGGGCTCTCCTCTTTGGCCCCCTCCTTCGGGGAAGCGAGGGCTGAGCCTGCTGCCAGTACGGCAACCAGCGCCCCGACCAGACAGGAGTTGATCAGTCGTTTCGTCATGATACCTCCGTGGTAAAACGTTTCGCTTAATGGGTTCAGTGATACCATTTAATATAGGTTTCATCAAGTTACATATCCTAAAACCCCCGTCGCGACTAAACGGGAATGGCCGGAAAATAGGTGTTGTCATCAAGGCGAAAATATTCTATTTTACGAATGTCTTTTTCGTTGATGTCCCGCCCCATACGGAGGTACGTCGGTCGCTGGTGGGCCGCCCGGTCTTCAAAACCGGTGTGGGGGTTGAGAAAACTCCCAGGTGGGTTCGATTCCCATGTACCTCCGCCAATTATTGCAGGCTGGCACAGCTGCAGACATGAGCATCCCCTCGCACCTTAGACAAGATTAAGTCTACCTCCCCGGCCGGCCCAGAGCTGCGTGTTCGCCAGGCACCCCTCATACCAGCGAGGGGATCAGGTCTCTTTCTGCTTTCAGAAAAAGGATATTGTTTTCGAGGTGCACATGCTTGTGGAGATCATCCTCGAATTCCTTAAGTTGCTTGTACGTGACCGCGTAGGTGTTACAAGCGTCGCCGGGGACCGTAAAATCTCTGGCGAGATGGCGAATGGCGTGAACCCTATCGCCCACCTCCTCGTGCTCCCGGCGCAGCCTTATCAAATCTCCCCTGATTGCGTCGACATCCTGTTGCGCTGGTTTCTTCCCTGCCTTTCCTGCTGAGTCGGCCCGCTTCAGGGCCGGAAAAAAGATTTCTTCCTCCTCGCGCAAATGGGCTGCCAGATCGGCTGCAATCTTCTCGAACATAGCGGCGATTTCGGCCAACTCGGGATGCCGGGGGCCGTGGACCTCGGCAATCTTGTGGGTATGGGAGACAATCTGCCCGATATTCTCTTTGATGTACCCATGGTGAACAGCGACGATATAGTCTGCCAAAAACGGAAGTTCCCACGCCGCAAAGTTCTCGCTCCGTGCGACGGGGTCGGTCTTCGCAGCCTCAATTTCCAGCACGATCAGAGCCGGGTCGATTCCCTTTTGCCGGCAGGCGGCAGAAAGCGCACTATTTCCGCCGCAGCAGAAGTCAATCCCGTATTTCTCGAAAACGCCCGCCGTCCGGTAGTCCTCGGCAACAAACTCGCCGATGGTCTTGCCTGCTGTTTCTTCCCCTCGTGGATTCTTCGGCTCGTTCATTGTTCCTCCTTTCGAGCGGGCGGGAAATGCACTTAACGTTATCACATTCCCCTGCACGTTCAAGTTTCCGCCGGAAGCGCTCAGTTAATGCCGATCGGCCGATAGTCGTTATCGACCTGAATCAACTCACCAATCATCTGCCTGAGTTGTATTCTGCGGGAAGTGTAGTACCCTTAGTCCTACTCGCCGCAACTATATTCAGGTTTGTTACGTGTCCAAGAAGGCGCCGAACATGTTCGGCGCCTAAACTTTTACCTGGAGGATGCCCATGATCAAGGCACCATGGATTGACAAGGAAGAATGCATAAGCTGCGGGCTCTGCGTGGACAACGTTTCCGAGGTGTTTCGTTTCGATGACGAAAACAAGGCGGAGTGTTACGACCCCAATGGCGCATCCGAGGACGATATCCAACATGGTGCCATTGATGTCTGCCCGGTTTCGTGCATCAGCTGGAGTACCGAGCCCGACTATCTGAGGAGTTTTGCCTGACCCGGACCACAGCCGGCAAAAGCCTCCGCCATCCGCCGGCCACGTGAAACAGGGGCGGAGAGAAGAAGGAGCATGTGCATGCAGCGTTGGATCTGCACCGTCTGTCAGTATGTCTATGATCCCTTCGTGGGCGATCCCTTGAACGGTGTCCCGCCCGGAACTCCTTTTGAGGAACTTCCCGACGGGTGGGTTTGCCCGGCATGCGGAGTCGCCAAAAACATGTTCGTGCCAGCTTGAACGGGAGATTGCGCCTGCACCGGAGCGGACGGAGAAAATGGAGAAAAAGCGACCGTGCTACTGAAAAAGGAGCATCACGTCATCCGGAGGTGGTGGGCGTCGTGGTCGCTAGTGCCGACGGGTTGGACGCGGAGAAAGGGCCGGACTGCTGACAGAACAATCCGCATAGATATTCAGCACAAAACGGAGTGAGGTGAGAGCATGCAACGAAACACCCCCGACAGTTTCGGGAGCCGAGCGATCCTGGCCGTCGGCCGATCCCGCTACAACTACCACTCCCTGCCGAAGTTCGCCGAGTCGTTCCGTGCGGACATTTCGCGCCTTCCCTACTCAATCAAGATTCTTCTGGAAAACCTTTTGCGCCGCGAGGACGGTGTAACGGTCAAACGCGACGATATCGTGGCGCTCGGCCACTGGCATCCCCGGACTCTCCCGGACCGTGAAATCCAGTTCATGCCGGCCAGGGTTCTGCTCCAGGACTTTACCGGCGTGCCCGCCATCGCCGACCTCGCCGCCATGCGCTCGGCCCTGAAACGTCTGGGTGGCGACCCTGCCCGGATCAATCCCTTGCAGCCAGCCGACCTCATCATCGACCATTCGGTGCAGGTGGACCGGTACGGCACGCTCGCGTCGACCGAGACGAATGCCGAGCTCGAATTCCGGCGCAACCGTGAGCGCTACCAGTTTCTCCGCTGGGGACAGAGGGCGTTCCGCAATTTTCGGGTGGTACCGCCCGATACCGGCATCTGCCACCAGGTCAACCTCGAATACCTCGCCCGGGTTGTCGTGGTGGCCGAACAGAATGGCGGGAAATGGATCTATCCCGACACCATCGTCGGCACCGACTCCCACACCACCATGGTCAACGGTTTGGGGGTCGTGGGGTGGGGGGTGGGGGGAATCGAGGCGGAAGCGGCGCTCCTGGGCCAGCCCTGCTCCATGCTGATCCCCCGGGTGGTGGGGTTTCGGCTCGCGGGAAGGCTACCTCCCGGGGCAACGGCAACGGACCTGGTCCTCACGGTCACCCAAATGCTTCGCAAGAAGGGGGTGGTCGGCGCGTTCGTGGAGTTCCTCGGTCCGGGGCTCGCCTCGCTCACGGTTGCCGACCGCGCCACCATCGGCAACATGGCCCCCGAGTACGGGGCGACCATTGGAGTTTTCCCGGTGGACGAACAGACGCTCGACTATATGCGTCTCACCGGCAGGGCCGCTCTGGTACCCCTCATCGAAGCCTATTTTCGGGAGCAGGGCCTGTGGTACGGCCCCGACCAGCCGGAGCCGTGGTACTCGGACACCATCGAGCTGGATCTCGGCACCGTGGAGCCGTGTGTGGCCGGCCCTTCCCGCCCCCAGGACCGGATACCCCTCGCAGAGGTGCGCGGCTCATTCCGGAAATCCCTGGCCGGACTCATGCAGAACGAGGCGGCCCGCATCGACCGGAGCATCCTGGATTGCTGGCTCGGCGACGGGGGGGCTCCCCGCTATGTGGCCCCGGAGCTTTCCATCGCCCCGCCGGACGAAAAGCTCGGCCCACTGGAGCGGTGCGTGCCGGTCAGGCAGCCCGACGGCGTGGCCTACAACCTCTGCCACGGCTCCATCGTGATTGCCGCCATCACCAGTTGCACCAATACCTCGAACCCGTCGGTCCTCATGGCCGCCGGGCTCCTTGCCAAAAATGCCGTGCAGCGGGGCCTGCAGGTCAAGCCGTGGGTAAAGACCAGCTTTGCCCCGGGTTCACGGGTTGTGACCGATTATCTCGCCTCCGCCGGACTCATGGCATACCTGGAAGGGCTGCGATTCCATCTGGTGGGCTTTGGCTGCACCACCTGCATCGGCAACAGCGGACCGCTCCCCGACCATATCGCCCAGGCCGTTGTGGACGGCGGCCTCGCCGTGGCGGCGGTCCTGTCGGGAAACCGCAACTTCGAGGGGCGGATCAACAACTACGTCCGGACAAACTACCTTGCCTCGCCCCCCCTGGTGGTAGCCTATGCCCTGGCCGGCAACATCGCCATGGATCTTACCCGCGATCCGGTCGGCGTCGATCCGAACGGCCAGCCGGTCTACCTCAAGGATATCTGGCCCGCCGACGAGGAGGTTGCCGAACTGGTGCGCCGCCACGTCACGCCGGAGCACTTCAGCCGCGGCTACGCCGATATCCTGCGGGGCAACGGGGCCTGGGAGGAGCTCCCCGTTCCCGCGAGCGAACTGTACCAGTGGGAGGAAACATCCTCCTATCTCAAGGAGCCGCCATTTTTCGCCGATGTCATGGCCGTGCCGGCACCGGTCGACGATATCCGTGGCGCCCGGGTGCTGGCGCTCCTGGGAGACTCGGTCACCACCGACCATATCTCCCCGGCCGGCGCCATCGCCCGGGAGTCCCCGGCCGGCCGCCATCTCGTCTCCCTGGGGGTGAAGCCCGAAGACTTCAACTCCTACGGCTCCCGGCGCGGCAATCACGATGTGATGGTACGGGGAACGTTCGCCAACGTCCGGATCAGAAACCTCTTGGTGCCGGGTGTCGAAGGGGGGATAACGAACTACTTCCCGCCGGGGCAGGACCAGGGAGAGACGATGCCCATCTACGACGCTGCCATGCACTACCAGCAGGACGACATTCCCCTCATCGTCGTGGCCGGTGCCGAGTACGGCACCGGATCGTCCCGGGACTGGGCCGCCAAGGGGACCAGGCTCCTGGGGGTCCGCGCGGTGATCGCTCAGAGTTTCGAGCGGATCCACCGCTCCAACCTGATCGGCATGGGGGTGCTGCCGCTCCAGTTCATGGCGGGTGAAAACCGCGAGACCCATCGCCTCACCGGACAGGAGACTTATGATATCGAGGGGCTCGCCTCCCTTGTTCCCGGCGGGACGCTTCGGGTCACGGCCCGGAGCGCCGCCGGGAGCGTCAAGGAATTCCAGGTGCTGGTCCGTATCGACACTCCCAATGAGCTCGATTATTACCGTCATGGCGGAATTCTGCCCTATGTGCTGCGCCAGGCATTACTGTAATGAAACGGAGGAAACCGACATGCAGTTTGCCGCAAAGCTCGCCGAAGTCCCCCTCTGGGGCAAGAAGCTCGTCACCGTCAACGGCGAAGAAGTGGTGCTGATCAATGACAAAGGAACGATAACAGCCTGCGAGAACTATTGTCCCCACCAGGGAAGCCCGATGCTGGCAGGGGTGGTCAAGGACGGCGCCATCTCGTGTCCGCGGCACGGCTGGCACTACGATCTGGCCAACGGCGCCTGTACCGACCATCCCGGCTATACCCTGAAAACCTACCGGGTCGAGGTGGTTGGCGACGATATCATGATCGGCACGGCAACCGAATCCGACTGAACGATTGAGATGGGGCCGAGATCGTGATCGTTACCGTAACCATACTGGCACTGGCATCCCTCTTGTTCATCTCCGGGATCATCCGCCCGGATCTCGTTGCCGTCAGTGCGTTGATTCTTCTCATGCTCTTCGGCATCCTGACGCCGGACGAGGCGTTGTCCGGCTTCTCCAGCCCGATTGTCATGATGATGATCGGCCTGTTCGTCGTGGGTGGCGGCATATTTCAGACCGGCCTGGCAAAGCAGGTGAGCAGGAGGCTGCTGAAGCTGGCCGGGACGAATGAGACGACTCTGCTGATCATGGTGATGGTTGTGACGGCGGCATTCGGCACCACGGTAAGCAACACGGGCACGGTGGCGGTGTTGATGCCCATCGTGGTCAGCCTGGCCACGAGCGCCCGCATCAACCCGGGCAGACTGCTGATGCCGCTGGCCTTTGCCAGCAGTTTTGGCGGCACCCTGACACTCATCGGGACACCGCCCAACCTGGTGATTCAGGAGACGCTCGTCAGCGCGGGATACGGGAAGCTGTCCTTCTTTTCATTCACGCCGATCGGGCTGGTCGGGTTCATGGTCGGGCTTGTCAGCCTGCTCTTCCTGCGCCGGTTCCTGCCGAGGAATGAGACGGGGAAGAAGACGCGCAGCGGGCGCTCGCCCGGCGAGCTCGCCCGGAAGTATCAGCTCTCGGACAACCTGTTCCGGGCAAAGGTGGGAGCAACATCCTCCGTTGCATCGAGAACTCTGAGTGAATTGAATATCTCGGCCCGGTTTGAAGTGAATATCATCGAGATCCGGCGCAAAACATCAGCAAGGAATCAATTCCTCAAGACGATCGACCAAGAGATTGCCGGACCGGCTACGGTGCTTGAGGAAGGGGACATCCTGTATATCCACGGCACATTCGATCAGGTGCGGCGGGTTACGAAGGAGTATGGCCTGATCCTGCTGGATCACCAGGTTCCCGAGGACAGACAGCCGGCCGGCGCTGAGCAGTACGCGACCGCGAAGATCGGCATCGCCGAGGTCATGCTGACTCCCGGCTCGAACCTGATCGGCAAGCTGGTCGAGCAATCCGGGTTTCGCGAGAAATACCGGGTAAACATCCTGGGCATCCAGAGAAAGGACCGCCTGCTGCTGCATAACCTGAAGGGAGAGAAGATGCTCTTCGGTGACGCCCTGCTTGTCCAGGGCACCTGGAAGGACATCGCCCTGCTTTCCGCCGAGCAGGCCGATTACGTTGTCATAGGTCAGCCGGCCGAAGAGTCGCGCAGGGTTACCATGGACAACAAAGCGCCCATTGCCGCGGGAATCATGCTGCTGATGGTGGTCCTGCTGGTCACCGAGCTTATTCCGGCGGTTGTCTCGGTCATGATTGCAGCGGTGCTGATGGTGCTGCTGGGCTGCGTTCGCACCATGGAGGACGCATACAAAACCATCAATTGGGAGAGCATTATCCTGATCGGCGGCATGCTTCCGATGTCGACCGCCATCGCGAAGACCGGCGCCGCCGAACTTCTGTCGAACAGCCTGGCAAGCTCCCTGGGCAGTTATGGGCCGGTCGTGCTGCTTGCGGGAGTTTATGTCACGACATCCGTGTTAACATTATTCATCAGCAATACGGCATGTGCGGTGCTGCTCGCCCCGATCGCACTGAACGCAGCGGCACAGCTCGGCGTCAGTCCCTACCCGTTTATGTTCGCTGTCTCGATTGGAGCCAGCATGTGCTTTGCATCGCCATTTTCGACGCCTCCCAATGCGCTCGTCATGTCGGCCGGCCGCTATACATTCGGTGACTATATAAAGGTAGGGCTGCCCCTTCAGGTTGTCATGGGGATAGTGATGGTTTTGGTTCTGCCGCTTTTTTTCCCGTTTTGAGACGGCTGGAGAAAGCCGGACAAATCAGCTCAACCCCGTGGAGGTGATCAGATGAAAACGGTAATTATTGGCGGAGTAGCCGGCGGGTTGTCCGCCGCCAGCCAGATCAAGCGCGCGGACCGGGATGCAGAGGTGATTGTCCTGGAAAAGTCCGGCGATCCTTCCTACGCCGCGTGCGGCATGCCCTATAACCTCTTCTTCAAGGATACGCCGGTGGAAGCGCTCTATGCCCTGAGCCTCGACACGATCCGGAACGGACGTGGCATCGACTACCGGCTCCGCCATGAAGCTGTCGCCATCGACCCCCGGCGGCAGGAGGTTACGGTTGTCGACCATGAGCAGAACCGGGAGTACCGCGAACGCTACGACTTCCTGGTCTATGCCACGGGCAACCGGCCCGCCCCCCTTCCCTTGCCCGGATTCGATGATCCGGCGGTCTGCTACTTCAAGACCCTGGACGACACGAGGCGGGTCAAACGTCTGATCCATGACCAGGCACCAGCCTGTGCGATTCTGGTGGGGGCCGGGTATACCAATCTGGAGGTGGCCGACGTCCTCTACAACATGAAGATCCGGCCGGTTATCGTGGAAAAGGCCCCGGCGATCCTCCCCGCCTTTGCAGCGGAGATCCGGGATAAGGTGATGGAGAAGATTGCTGAAAAGGGGATCGAATTCCACGCCGGCGTGGACGTCCAGGGGAAGGAAGGCGCCACGGTACGGACCACTGCAGGCGATTTCGACGCCGGCCTCGTGGTCGTTGCCATCGGCGTGAAGCCGAACACCGGCCTCTTCGCCGCGGCCGGGGGCGAGCTCGGGGCGGCCGGGGCCGTCAAAGTCGACCAGTTCCTGCAGACGAACCTCCCCGGCGTCTTTGCCGCCGGGGACTGCGCAGAGCACTATGTCCGCCAACTGGGGAGAAACAGCTACATGCCGCTCGGCCCCGTGGCCAATAAACAGGGGCGTCTTGCGGGCAACAACATCGCTCACCGCGATGCCATGACGATGTTTCACGGCATCGATCAGACCGCGGCGTTCAAGTTTTTCGACCTGACGATTGCCACGACCGGCCTCAACGAACGACAGCTTCGGGAGATGGGGACAGATTTCGGGAAAATCCACGTGGACACACCGACAAGGGGATCATTCCCCGGAGGAGGCACCATGCGGACCGTGCTTCTGTTCGAGAAGGGAACCGGCCTGCTCCTCGGCGGCCAGATGGTGGGACAGGACGTGGTGGCGAAACGGCTCGACGTCCTTGCCGTCGCCGTGTACAAGCAGATGACCGTTTTCGAGCTGGCGGAGCTCGATCTGAGCTACGCGCCCCCCTACGCACCGGTGTGGGATCCTCTCCTCATTGCGGCGAACCAGGCGGTCAAGGCCGTGTGACCTGATGCCTGTCCTGTTCGGCAAGAATTTTCCTGCCACGCAGGAGGCTCCCTTGGTGGCAGGAACACAATTCCGGACAGACACAACGTAGCGAAATGCAATGCGTTGAAATAACAGCGGGTTGACGTAGGGCTGGCATTGGTATGTGCCGTGCAACCGTGCTGGTCAGAAGTGGAGCCGGTTAGCAGGAGTAGCGAGACTCACCGGAACGATGAACCCGCCGTCGGTCTGCGGTGCAATCATCATGTATTCTCCAAGACAAAACGGTAGGCCCGGAAAAGACGATCCCATGCCCATAACGATTCCTTCTGTGTTCAAAGCAAGACTGACTCCCCTGTCGATCGCGCTCATCTATGCCCTGGCCGGCGGAGCGTGGATGGTGGTGGCGAATGCCCTGATCGGCACCCTATTCGGGGGGCAGCCAGTGGCGGCGTGGCTGACCGCGTTGAACGGGGTGCTTCTGATTGGCGTGTCGGCGGTTCTGCTGTTTCTGCTGGTCCGCCGCAGAGAAGCGACCATCATACGCTCGCAGGAGTCGCTGCGGAGAACCAACCGTGCGCTTGCGACCCTCAGCGAGTGCGACCAGGCTCTCCTGCGTGCCGACGACGAGCAGGGGTTCATCAAGGATGTATGCCGGATTGCGGTGGAACACGGAGGGTATCGTCAAGCATGGGCCTGGTTTGCGGAGGCCGATGGAGTGGCATCGGTGCGGCCGGTGGCGTGCTGGGAAAGTACGGTTACGGATGCAAAGTTTCAACTCGACTCGGACATGGGACAGGGGATGGCACGGGAAGCGCTCGCTGCCGGCGTTCATGTCGTGCGGAACATCAATGCCAGACAGGGTGCCGGCGAACTCTTCAGGCGCATCACCTCTTCCGTGCTATCGCTGCCGCTGTCCGACGACGAAGGGGCCTTCGGCGCCCTCGTCATATACGCCGACGGTGCCGACGCCTTTGCCCCGGAAGAGGTCGAGCTCTTGCGGAAGCTGGCCGGCAACCTCGCGCATGGGATTACGACGCTCCGGGTTCAGGCCGAGAAATGCCAGCTTGAAAAACAGCATGCGGTTCTCGCCGCTGTTCTTGACCAGTTCATGCAGGGGGTTGTCCTTTTTGCCCCCGACGGGCTGATACGCTACGTCAATCAGGCATTTGAACGAATCAGCGGGACAGACCACGCCGGTATCATCAATAAGCGCATTCACAACTACGGCAAATCGCTCTTCGGATCTCCATTCATTCAGGCACTGACCGACGTTGTCGCCCAGGCGAGGACGCGAACCGGAAGATATGTCATCGTACGGGACGACGGCAGCAATGTGGATGTCGAGGTAATTCTTTCCCCGGTCAGGGAGACGTCCGGCACCGTCGCAAGCTATGTTGCCATTGTCCGTGACGTGACGCCGGAGATGCAGCTGGAAAGCCAATTGCGCCACGCACAGAAAATGGAAGCCGTGGGGACACTGGCCGGAGGGATCGCCCATGATTTCAACAATATTCTGGGGGCCATAATTATCAGTACCGAGTTGGCTCTTGATGACGCAAAAGAGGGGGCAAGCAACCCGGAGCTGCTTGAAATAGTGCTCAATGCGGCCGAACGCGGCAGGAACCTGGTCACGCAGATTCTCGCCTTCAGCAGGCAAGGCGAGCAAAAACGGCAAACGGTGCGAATAGCCCCGATCGTAAAGGAATGCCTGAAACTGCTGCGGGCTTCCCTGCCAACAACCATCGACATTCGTCCCACCATCTCCTGCGAAGACGCAATGGCTTCGATCGACCCGACCCAGATCCATCAGGTCATCGTGAACCTTTGCACCAATGCGGCCCATGCGATGCACGGCAAGGTGGGGATGCTCGAAGTCACCCTGACCGCGGTCACCCTCCATGATGATATAACCGGCACTCATCCCGACCTGCATGCCGGCCCCTATGTGGAACTTTCGGTCAAAGATACGGGACACGGCATGGGAAGCGAGGTTCTGGAGCGTATCTTCGATCCGTTTTTCACCACGAAGGAGCAGGGACGGGGAACAGGACTGGGTCTGCCCGTTGTCTATGGTATCGTAAAGGACCATGGCGGGGGGATCGTGGTGGAGAGCGAGCCCGGCAGCGGAACGACCGTGCGGGTCCTGATTCCGAGGGCGGAACAGATCGAGGAACAGCCGGAGGCCGCGCCTGACGGTGCACCCGCCGGGGGGGACGAGAGGATTCTCTATGTGGATGACGAAGAAGACCTGGTCGCCACCACCGGCGAGATGTTACGGCGGCTCGGCTACGACGTTGTTGCCACCACGGGCAGTGTCGAAGCGCTGAAGCTGTTCACCGCTCAACCCGGGCTCTTCGACCTGATTATCACCGATCAGACCATGCCCCTGCTGACCGGAACGGAACTGACCCGTGCACTACGCCGCCTTCGGCCGGATGTGCCGGTTCTGCTTTGCTCCGGCTTTATCGACCAGGATGAACGAACGATCCTTGAACAAGCCCGTTCGGCAGGCATTGCCGACGTCCTGCGGAAGCCGGTTGACAGAGACGAAATGGCCCGGGCTGTTCGACGGATATTGGACAGGAGAGTATAAGAAACCATGGCTGCAATCCTTATTATCGACGATGACGACTCCATGCGCTCTTCCCTGTGGCACATGGTAAAGCGGATGGGGCACCAGGTGGACAGCGCCCCGACCCTCAGGGAAGGTCTTGAAAAAGCCTCGACTGGAGCATTTGACGTGGTCCTGCTCGATGTGAGCATGCCGGATGGGAACGGCCTCGACATTCTGCCGGATATCCAGCGGACCCCGGCCGAACCGGAGGTGATCATCATCACCGGCTACGGCAACCCGGACTCAGCCGAACTGGCCATCAGGAGCGGAGCCTGGGACTACATAGAAAAGGGGACCTCGCTCAAGGCGATGACCCTGCATCTCGTACGAGCACTCCAATACCGGCAGGAGAAAATTGCCAGCCGCGGTGCGAGCGTCACCGCCCTCAAGCGTCACGATATCGTCGGCAACAGCCACAAGATCAGGGACTGCCTGGACCTGGTGGCCCAGGCGGCCGCCGGCGACACCTCTGTGATGATTACCGGAGAAACCGGCACAGGTAAGGAACTCTTTGCCCGGGCCATCCACAGCAACAGCCGCCGGGCCGAAGGCAACTTCGTGGTGGTTGACTGTGCCGCACTGCCGGAAACCCTGGTGGAAAGCCTCTTGTTCGGTCACGAAAAAGGGACTTTTACGGGCGCGGAAAAAGCCCGGGAAGGGCTCATCCAGCAGGCGCACGGTGGTTCGCTCTTTCTGGACGAGGTCGGCGAGCTGCCCCTTTCGGTCCAGAAGGCGTTCCTGCGGGTCCTCCAGGAACGCCGGTTCCGTCCCCTTGGCAGTCAGCGCGAGCAGGTGAGCGATTTTCGTCTCATCTCCGCGACCAACCGGGATCTCGACCAGATGGTGCGCGATGGCGGTTTCCGTGACGACCTGCTGTTCCGGCTCCGTGCGTTCGCCATCGAGCTTCCGCCACTTCGGGAGCGCCCGGAGGACATCAAGGAGTTGGCGCGTCACCATGTGGACAGACTCTGCGAACGCTATGGATTAGCGCCGAAAGGGTTTGCGCCGGAATTCCTAGACACCCTGGCCCAGCACTCGTGGCCCGGCAACGTGCGTGAACTGGTCAATACGCTGGAGCGGGCACTCGCATCAGCACGCCTGGAACCGACCCTCTTCCCCCAGCACCTGCCCCTCGACATCCGCATACAGATCGCGCGGGCAGCAGTGGAGCAACCAGAGCCCGGTGCAGCGCCCCAGCGGATCACCCAATCGCTGCCCCGGCTCCAGGACTTTCGCGAAACGGTATTCGCCCAGGCCGAAAAACAATACCTGCGCGACTTGCTCTCCCTCACCGACAATGATCTCAAGGAAGCGTGCCGCATTGCCGGACTTTCACTCTCCCGCTTGTATGCCCTTCTCAGTAAGCACGGAATTAAACCGGCATAGACCACCCTGCGGTTCCAGTCGTACGGAGCATTCCTGTACGACTGGAACCATTCCCGCCTGACAGGAAAATTCTCTGCCTCCCCCGAGGCTCCCGCCAGCATATCTATTTGATATTAATAGACAATCAACATCACGCCTTTCTGGCACAGGCCGTGCTTTAGCGTCATTGAATACTCAGACACGGAGCGAGGTTATTGCCTATGGATGTGCTTTTCTACGCCCCCGAAAGAGTTGGCGAGGATATTCGAAAAACGGTTTCGGGGGTTATTCCCGGCCTTGAGGTGTATCGATCAATGGCAGCGCTCGCTGAACGGTTCCGGCGGATACTGGAGCAACCCGCGATCACCGTTCTGGTAGTTCGGGACAGGGATGAGCTGGAACGCCTGCTTACCATGCGAACCGCTTTCCGGGACACAAAGACCGTCCTGGTTCTCCCCGACAGGCGAGCCGAGACGGTCTCCCGGGGGCACTGCCTGGAACCGCGATTCATGACGTACCTGGACCAGAACCCGGCGGAGGTGGTTGCCGTGCTTGCCAGAATGGCGAGTCCGGGTAACGGACCCGGGAATCCTTCAAGGAGACAGGCATCGCTGCCGTAGCGGCTGCGGGAACGCACTGAAGGCGAGGAGGCCGGGATATGGAAGTGAACGACAGGGTGCGCACCGTTGATCCGTCCGGGCCCGGAACCTGCTGGACGGGTCGATCGCTTACGGCGTGCCCGGGCCTCGCGCACTGACGACGGAGAATACTGCAATGCGTACACGATTGTCATCCAAGGGCTGGAGACTGGCCAGAGCACCGCTGGCCTGCGGTATGTGCAGTAAACAATGCAAAACTGCCGGGGGTGTCGAACACGACATCACCGGTGGAGTCGATGCCCATCAAAACCACGTTACCGGCCGGAGGCGACGTGCCGGCAGCGGAACCTTCTGTCATGGAGGATACCGCCCGGGCATGACCGATGACACCTTCTGCCCGAACCTGACCGGGTAGCGGCAATGAGACATCAGAGAGAGGAATAATGCAATGGATGCTTCGAACATATTGTTTGCCGTGGAGAACGACTGTGACCTGACTATCCTGGAAGAGCTTTTCGACAGAAACAACACCACAGTCCATCGTGTCGGCAGCGGAGAAGAGGCCCTCGCCACCCTGCACGCGATGCCCTTTGAAATCATGCTCACCGACATGGTGATGCCGGACATGGATGCCATCACGCTGGCCCGCCGAGCCCGCAGGGTCAGTCCCGGACTCACCGTTTTCATGTATACCGACTTGCCGACACGCGCCCTGCGGCGAGAGATCAGCGAAGCGGGCATTGAACGGATCTTCGACAAGCCCTTATCTCCCAACCTGGTGGGGTATCTGTTGCGGGAAGCCCGCAGGGCATCGGACAGGAGGAATGACATGAACAGTACGTCCGCTAAAGGAATGTAGGGCTTTTTCACGCTCACATGGTCTGAATACAAGAACTTACACTTCATCATCATGAGGAGGAAACATATGGACACACGAGCTATCTACGTAACAGAAGACGATCTCTCAAGACTTGAAGAGATTCTCGATACGATACCGTTTCGCGACCGTAAGGATCTCCAGAAACTGGAAGACGAACTGGCATCGGCCATGATCGTCGATCCCAAGGATGTTCCGCCGAATGTCGTAACCATGAACTCGCGGGTTAAGCTGCGCGATCTCCGTGCCGACAAGGAAATGACCATATCGTTGGTCTTTCCCAACGACGCAAACATTGCGGAAGGAAAAATCTCCATCCTGTCACCCATCGGGACCGCGATTCTCGGCTTTGGCGCCGGCGACACCCTGGACCTGGCAGTCCGTTCGTTTGCCAAAAAAATCAGAATCGAGGAGGTTCTCTATCAGCCCGGGGCGGCGGGGAGTCACGCCCGGTAAGGCATCGCCGGGAGATCAGGACTCATCGGACACACAACGGGAAGGAGATGAAGGACCATGAAATGCCCCATCTGTAACGATCGCACGACAATCGAAATCGTCATGCACTCCGACGGATATGCCGATAACCTGCTTGAATGCACCCGCTGCGGGACCATCTGGATTGCTAACGTGGATGGGATTATTCTGCTTAACAACAACGTTGTTTCCGGCTGACAAGGATTCTCCGCAGCCAGGTCTGCCGTGCCCGCCGCAGAAGGAGAGCCTGATTGACGAGGCATACGCCCACGCAGCCACCTGTGACCCGCTGACAATAAAGCCCATGGACTCATCGTCCATGGGCTTTTGTACTGCCGCTCCCGCCGCAGTCCGGCGGGAGGTGGAAGATACCGGCAGGAGGCGGTTGCGTCCCGGATGGCTAACGCTTACCCCCCAGCATCAGGACGCGCAGCATGTCCTTTGCCTCGTCACGCTTCCGTTCGAGCCGGTCCAGTTCCGCCGCGGTGTAGACGCGCTCCCCCTTGGCGATCTCTTTTTCCAGCCTGGTGATACGTTCGGGCAGGCTGTCCCGGGAGGTACAGTTCACAAGGCGGTCGTCCTTGCCCGTCGGTTCGGGTTGGGCGAAGACAGGCAGGGCGTTGAGGCCAAAGGATACGATTGCCGCAAGAACAAGTAGCTTTTTCATGGTATTCACTCTCCGTATTTGTGTAATTTACGGCCGGCATTCCCGGGGAAACCCGGCCGCAGCATTGACTGGTTCACATTCTCCGTGCTGGGTAGCCAATGCCGGACGTGGAGGGTGAAATATCGACCTGGGGGGCGGATCGGGCGGATACCCGTCACCATCCCCCCAATCGACCGAGTGGACGGCCGGAGGGCTCATGGCCAGCGCTGAGCCGGGGAGGATGGTGGTCGTGCAGTGGCAGCGGTGGCAATCGGGGTTGTGGCATGGAGTGGGACAGGGGCTATGCTCACCCCGAGCGTGCCCGTCCGCATGAGCCACGGCTCCGCCCGCAGGGTGCGGGATGACGCCGGCTCCTGCGGCAGTGACCGTTGCTACGGCGAGGACGATCAACGCTATCATTGCGACAACCCGCACCAGCATGGCTTGTCTGGATGGGAACGGTGGCGTCATTGCCTGCACCCGACCTCTCAACGTGGTGTTCTCCGGTTATTTCCGCCGCCGCGACAATCGGGCGGGAGAAGTTAAAAAGCGGCGCACTCCCGAAGGAAGAGTGCAAAGGAGTGCGCCCATTGCATACTGATGTATCTGTCGGGCCCTGGCGCCCTTACTTCTCCTTGCCGTTGAACACAACCCTCAGCGACCGGATTCCTTCGTTGAAATCGGTCACATTGTAATTCCAGGGCCGGCTCCGCACGGGCATTTTCCCGTACACCGGCTCCAGCACCAGGGTGTTGCGGCTCCCGTCGGCAAGGGTGATCTCCTTTTCAACGGCGATGGTGTCGTCAGGGATGGCCATCACGGTGCGGTGGGTGCCGGCCTTGACGTGCAGGGTCCGGCTGAACTGATACCTCATTCCGTCTCCGGCTTCCGGGTCGCGCGGCCCGACCGGCTCCTTGCGTTCGGGACGGGGATCACCCGACAGTTCCAGGGCCTGGCCGCCGATATTCAGCAGCAGCTTGTAGCCCGGGGTGCCGTGGACGTCGGCGGAGGAATACAGGCCCGGCTTATGTGTCTTCAGGAGCGAGACGATCCGGAGCTCAGCATAGCCCGGCGGCAGGGGCTGCCCCTCTGCCTGCGTGACGAATACGTCCTGACGCTCGGCTATGCCAGCGGTCCGGATAAGCTCCGCGGACCTCGCGCAGCCGCTGAGCAGGGCAATAGTAAAAACGGTCAGCACTATCCTGGTGATCCTGTTCATGGTTTCTCCTTTCATTGTTCGCGTCGTTGTAATCCATTGCCCCGTCGGGGCGGTCAGATGGCATCTCTGCCCCGTTCGTTGGTTCTGATCTTGATGATGTCGTCGACCGTGGAAACGAAGATCTTGCCGTCTCCGGCAGTGCCGGTATGAGCATGTTTCCGGATCACGGCGACGACTTCCTCGACCATCCCGTCATCAACGACGACCTCCAGCTGAATGCGGGGAACGAGCTCAACCATTTCATACACAATCTTGTCTTGTGCGTTTTTGGCCCTGCTTTTGCCGAAGCCTTTGATTTCCGATACGGTCACTCCCGGTAGCCCGTCAATGGCGTGAAGCTCCTCGGTTACCTCCAGCAATTTGGCCGGCCGGATAATCGCTTTTATCTCTTTCATGGCATGCTCCTCGGCAACATGTGTTGCGGGATGTTTGTGCTGCAGCTGGCGCTACATCTCCTCTTCCACGCTTCTCTTCTCAAACCAGCTGTACACCGACGGGATGACCAGCAGCGTCAGCAGGGTGGACGTTACCAGGCCACCGACCACAACCGTTGCCAGCGGCTTCTGGATTTCGGACCCGGTGCCGCTGGCCAGAAGCATGGGAATCAGGCTGAATATGGCGATGGATGCGGTCATCAGCACCGGCCGCAGGCGGTCGACGGTCCCCCGCCGGATGGCCTCCTGCAGCTCGAAGCCTTCATCCCGCAATTGGGATATCCGCGACACCAGCACCAGGCCGTTCAGCACGGCCACGCCGAAGAGGACCACGAAGCCGACGGATGCCGGCACTGACAGGTACTGGCCCGAGATGAACAGGGAGAAGACGCCGCCGATCAGGGCGAACGGGAGGTTGGAGATGACTAGGAGCGCCAGGCGGATGGACCGGAAGGTCACGTAGAGCAACAGCAGAATCAGGCCGATGGCCACCGGCCCGATGATCATCAGCTTTTTCATGGCCCGCTGCTGGTTCTCGAACTGTCCGCCCCAGGTAAGGTAGTAACCGGGGGGGAGCTTGACCTGCTCTTTGATCTTCTGTTTCGCCTCGGCCACGAAACCGCCGATATCCCGGCCGGTGATGTTCATTTCAATGCCGATGCGGCGCACCCCGTCCTGGCGGCTGATCTGCACCGGGCCCTCGATCATCTTCACCTCGGCCAACTGTTCGAGGGGCACGTTGATGCCGGTTTTCGTAGTGATGATCAGGTTCTTGATCGCGTCCAGAGAGTTCCGCTTTTCTTCCGGCAGGCGCACGGTTATGTCGAAGCTGCGGTTCTCTTCGTAGAGCTGCGAGGCTGCCTTGCCGGCAACCGCGATCTCGATCACCTTCTGCACGTCGCTGATGTTCAGGCCGTACCGGGCGATCCTGGACCGGTCGATGTCGACGGTGAGATACGGCTGGCCCGAGATCTTCTCCGCGTTCAGGTCGGTCCCTCCCCTGATGGTGGAGAGCACCTTGGCGATTTCCTGGGATTTAGCGCTGAGCACGTCGATATCGTCGCCGAAGAGCTTCAGGATCAACTGGGCCCGGGTGCCGGCCACCAGTTCGTCGATGCGGCACTGGATCGGCTGGCTGAAGCCGAAGGTGATGCCGGCTACCGATTCCAGGGACTCGCGCATCTCGTTGGTCAGCTCCTCCTTCGAGATGTCCCGCGGCCATTCGTCCTTCGGCTTGAAGATCCCCACGTAGCCGGTCTTGTCCGAGCCCCTGGTGTCCAGGGCCACCCCGGTCTGGCCGGTCCGCGACACCACCGTGCCCAGCTCGGGGAACTGCTTCAGCTTCTCTGCGACGCGCTGGTTGACCTCCATGGCCTTGTCCAGGGAAACGCCGGGGAGCATGGAAACGTCCATGTCGAATGCGCCTTCGTCCATGGTCGGAATGAACTCGGTGCCCAGCCGGGAGACCAGAAGCACCGACGCCACCAGGAGCACGCCGGCAACGCCCAGCACCACGCGCTTTTTGGCCATGGCGTAGTCGAGCAGCGGCAGATAGAGCCGGTGGGCGTGCCGCATGATGAAGCTCTCCTGCTCCGGCTGCGGTTTCAGGAACAGGCTGCAGAGCACCGGAATGATGAAAATGGAGAGAAACAGGGAGGACAGCAGCGCAATGGCCACGGTGATGGCCAGGGGCCCGAACATCTTACCTTCGATTCCCTCCAGGGACAGGATCGGGATAAAGGTGAGCGCGATGATCAGTTCGCCGAAGATGCTCGGCTTGCGGACCTCCATGACGGCCTTCAGCACCGTTAGCAGCTTGGGATGGTGCTCCCCTCCCTCGCTCAGGTGGCGCTGGACGTTCTCCACCTGAATGATCGTGGTGTCGATGATCATCCCGATGGAGATGGCCAGGCCGCCCAGCGACATGAGGTTGGCGCTGATCCCCGTGAGCCTCATCACGATGAAGGTGGCCAGCAGGGAGAGCGGCAGCGCGATCAGGACCACGATGCTCCCCCGGACGCTGTTCAGCAGCAGGTACAGGATAATCAGGACGAGGATCGATCCCTCGATGAGCGCCCTGTTGACCGTCCCCACGCTTGCCTTGACGATGTCGCTGCGGTCGTAGAAGGGGACGATTTTGATCCCTTCCGGCAGCACGTTGTTTTCGTTGATCTCCTTCACTTTATCCGCGACCCGGCGCACCACGTCGCGGCTGTTTTCCCCCCGCAGCATCATGACGATGCCGCCGACGCACTCGTCCTTGCCGTCCTTCATGGCCGCGCCCATGCGGACCGCCTCGCCCACCTTGACTTCGGCCACGTCGCGGATATAGGTGGGAGTGCCGCCGGAGGACTTCAGGACGATAGTTCCAATATCGTTCGTATCCGTGATCAGGCCGACACCGCGGACGATGTACTGGTCCGTCCCCCGCTCCAGCAGGTTGCCGCCGACGTTTTCGTTGTTGCTGCCGATGGCGGTATAGACGTCATCCACGGTAACGCCGTACTTCAGGAGTTTTTCAGGCGATACGAGCACTTGGTACTGCTTGAAGTAGCCCCCGAAAGAGTTGATCTCGTTGACGCCGGCAACACTTTTGAGCTGCGGGGTGACGATCCACTCCTGGATGGTCCGCAGGTTGGTCAGGTACTCGATCTTCTGCCGGGGGTCTCGGGGCATCTCCCCTTCCAGGGTGTACTGATAGATCTCTCCCATGGCCGTGCCGATGGGCCCCATGGCGACTTCGACCCCCTTCGGCACCTTCTCCCGGGCCTCGGCCAGACGCTCGAACACCAGTTGCCGGGCAAAGTAGATGTCCACGTTGTCCTTGAAGACAATGGTAACAATCGACAGGCCGAACTTGGTGACCGAGCGCATCTGCTCGATGTCGGGCAGGCCGCGCATGGCCATCTCGATCGGGTAGGTGACGTTCCGCTCGATCTCGATCGCCGACAGGCCGTCGGCATGGCTGACGACCTCAACCTGGATGTTGGTCACGTCCGGGAAGGCGTCGATGGGCAGTTTCGCGTAGGAATACACTCCAATGACGATAATCAGCAACGCCAGGAAGATGACCATCCCCTTCTGGCGCAGCGTATAGGCAATCAGTTTCTCCAGCATCGGAACCTCGCTTTACGTAATGGTCGGTGGTGGTCATTCGCCGTGGCCGTGCTCGTCCGTCATCTCGCCCTTTTTCAGCTCCGACTTCAGAATGAACGAGCCCTTGACGGCATAGCGTTCCCCCTCGTTCAGCCCTGAAACGATTTCCACCAGGCCGCCGGCCGCCCGGCCGATCTGTACCGGACGGGCCGCGAATACCGAATCCTTCTCCACTACGAAAACGACCTTTTTCCCGTCCAGATCCTGCAGGGCATCCTCGGGGACCGCCAGGACCGGCGGCGCGTCGGCCGCCAGCGTCAGTTCCACCGTGGCGAACATCTCCGGCTTCAGCTTCCGCGCCGGGTTGGGTACCTCGACCCGGGCCTTGACGGTACGGGTGCTGACGTCGACGAGATCGGCAATGTAGGTGATGCGCCCTTTCAGCTTCACGTCGGGAAACGCACCAAGGGTGACGGTGGCGGATTGCCCGCGGTGGACCTTAGCCAGGTCCTTTTCGTTGATGTCCACCATCACCCAGACCGACGAGAGGTCGGCCACGGTAAAGAGGCTCTTTGAAGGATCGGCCAATTCGCCGACGATGGCGTGTTTTTCAGTGATGACGCCGCCGATGGGAGAGCGGACCGGCAGCAGCGGCTTCCTGTGGCGTGCGTTTGTGAGGTCCGACGCCGAAACGCCGTACAGGGCGAGGCGCTCCTCGTCGGTATGCAGTTCGGTCTGGGCCATTGTGTAGTCGGTCTCCGCCTGGAGGATGTCCTTGCGGGCCGCGATCTTCTTCTCCACCAGTGCCTTGATCCGGTCCATGTTGGACTGGGCCAGGGCCAGCCGCGTCTTCGACTGGTGGTAGCGGTTCAGGGCTTCGCCCAGCTCGACGCTGTCCAGGGTCACAAGGGGCTGGCCGGCGGCGACGCTGTCGCCGAGGGAGGCCCGGACACTGACGATCTTGCCGGAAATGCGCGGCGAAACATGGGCGGTCCGGTCGGCATTGGCCTCCACTTTGCCGGTGGCGCTGATCACGCCGGCAAGCCGCTGTGCTGCGGCGGCGGCCACGACCACGCCGTTCTGCTTCTGTGCCTCGACTGCCATTGAAATCCGGCCTTCCTCCCCATGTCCGTCATGGCCGCCGTTCTCTTCGCCGTGCCCCTTTTCCCCGTCGTGACCGGCCTTTTCCTCCTTGTGACCGGCATCCTTCGAGCCGGTGTGCCCGCCGGCGCCGTCCGTCACCTGGGTGGAACGATAGGCGAAGAAACCACCCCCCAGGGCCATGGCCAGGACAAGGCCGATAATGATCCCACGTTTCCTGTTCACTGCGCACCTCCGTTGGTTCTGTTCTGGAAATCGGTCCCGACAGAGGCTTCGAGCCGGGCCAGGGCCGCCTGCCGCTCGGCGAGGGCGACAAGGTAACCGTCGTTGACTTCGATATACTTTTTCTGCTCTTCAATGACTGCGAGGATTCCGACCTCGCCCAGCCGGTACGCCTCCTGGACGAGCTTCAGGTTGTCCTCAAGCTGGGGAAGAATGCCGTCGGCGTAGAGCCTGAGGGTCTTCTCGGCCGCTGCAAGCCGCGCGTAATCGCCCTCGATCTCCCGGGGCACGCTCGAACGGGCGAACTCCAGCCGGTTGTCGGCCCCCTGCCTGACGGCCCGGGCCTCGCGGATGCCGGCCTGATTGCGGTCGAAAAGGGGGAGCGGAATAGACAGGGTCACCCCCAGCAGGTTATCGCGGGTCTTTTCATCGCCGGAGCCGGTGGCGTCCGTGCTCCGCTCGTGGGTGAAGCCGAGGCCGAGCGTCACGTTCGGGATGCGCTCCGCCTCGGCCAGCTCAACGGCGGCCTCACCCTTTGCGCTGGTGGCCTGGAATGCCTTCAGATCGGGCCGGTTCTCCAGGGCCAGACGAATGAGATCGTCAAGGGAAATCGACAGGGGCGACTGCTCGGGAATGCCGTCGAAACCGATCTCCTCCCCCGCCGGAACCCCCAGCAGAGTCCTCAGCCTGGCCAGCAGCGGAGCGAACTCCCGTTCCGCCTCGATTTTGCGTCCTTCGCTCCGGGCCACCTCCACCCGGGCAAGGTTAACCTCCAGTTCCGGAATATCGCCCGCTGCCAGACGCTCCCGTGTTATCTCCAGCAGCTTTCCGTTCAGCTCCACTGCACGCCCGGCGAGTTCCCGCCGTTTCTGAGCCAGAATCAGTTCGGAGAAAGAACTCTTTACATCCAGGGAGAGCTGCCGCTCACGGTCGGCGATCTGGAAATGAACCGCCTCCGCCTCGCGTTCGGCAACGGCCCGGCGCTTGGCCCGCTTGCCGCCGGTCAGGAACTCCTGAGAAATGCCGATGGAAAGGGCGGTTTCGTCGGGACTGCCGGTCATGACGCCGGAGTCGGCCGACAACTCCAGGGTAGGATTGGGCAGAAGCACGGCGCGCTCCAGCCCTGCCCGCGCCACGTCCTTTTCGTTGCGCAGAGCCTTCAGCTCGCCGTTGTGTGCCAGGGCATACTCAACCGCCTGCGGCAGGGTCAGTGTGCGAACCTCGCCTGAAGCCCCCAGTGGGGCGAGAATTACAGCTGTCAGGAACAGATGGACTGCTCCAGACACGAAACGAGATGCTCGTACCAAGACAGTACCTCCTTGCAGGTATTCAATGTCCGATTGGTTGGGGAAAACGAAGGAGTGCTGAAGAATGGGAATCCGGGCGCTGGACGCACCAATCCCTAACGGCCTGGCGGCCGCTACTTCAGCAGGTTAGGCGAGTATCTGGGGTGGAACGAAAATGGAGAGATACACGTCGGGTGGTGCGTTGCGATGTTCGAGGAAAGAGATGCTGGCAATAAGGGGAGCATAGGAAACCAGGGCTCCGTGGCTGCTCAGGGGGGCGCTGCAGGGGCAGGAAAAACAGGTACTGCAATGATCCGAAGCGGAATCATTGTCAGTGGGGCAACAGGGAGTCTCCTCCCCGCAGCAGGACTTGAGCACGGTCTCTCCGGCTTTCCCGTACGATGGCTGGAGGGAATTGCCCGCGTCCAGGGCAAAGCAACGACCATTGCCGGCAATGGCGACCAGAGCCACGAGGAGCATGACGGCTATCATTTTTTTGAGCACGCTGGATCGCATACGCACTGGCCACGCTTTCATGAGTTGAGTCATCATAGTCGTGCGTTGTTGAGCATGTCAATAGACAATTTCCAGACCAGCAATCGCAATTTTACCGCAACGAGCCAAAGATCAGCAAAATCAAACAACTTCTAATCGATAAGGTAACGAAGTTCAGCGGCCGTGCCGGCGGCGGCGTCCCCCCCCGAAACCGATGCCCCCAAGGGCTGGCAGGGGGGCAACGGGAAACGGACATGCCCCCTGAACAGCATGGCAGAGAGAATAACGGACAAAAGGAGACGCCGGGCCGCCCATGGGAGGCGGAAAGGAGACGTGCGGGGGAAGGATCGGTCGACCGGGGTTGACGGTCAGGCGGCTAGTCGTCGCTCGGGCCCGACGTACGGAGCCCTGTTGCCTCTGCGGCGAACGGGGTCTTCACCGATCACGACCCAGCCGCTGGAGCGGAGGAACCGGGAAATCTTCACGGAATCGATCAGGTCGTCGAGACGCGTGTGCTTCACGTAGTCATAACGGCCGTCAGGATACTGGACACGGATCAGCATAATTGATCACCCCCCAGAAAAAAATAAATAAACATTGCATACCAGCTTAGCATCTATATAGACCTAAAACCATTACACGTCAAGGGGATACACGTTACAGTCGCATAAAAATTCCAGGACACTTCCGATCCCGGCCCTGCTACGCCTACCGGTGCTTGATGAACCTCCCCTTTTCGTACTCCTCAAAGGCGGTCCGCAGTTCCTCGTTGGTATTCATGACAATGGGGCCGTACCAGGCCACCGGCTCATTGAGGGGTTTGCCGGAAATGAAGAGAAAGCGGACCGGCCGGTCGCCGGCAGTCACCGCCACCGCAGCGCCGTCGCGCTCGTAGAGGATGACCGTTTCGGGGCCGCAGACACAGCGCCGCGTCACATCCATCCAGCCCGAGCCTGTCATTTCAAAAGCAAAGGGATCGCGGCGGTCGTCGAAATACCCCTCGCCGTCAAGGACATAGGCCACGGCCGTATGCCCCTCCTTGACCGGATGGGTGAAAACCTCACCGGCCGGGACGCTGACGTCGAGCATTTCCGGGTCGATGATAATGTCGCGCACCGGGCCCTGAACGCCGTTGACCGTGCCGCTGACGATCTTGACCCGGATGCCCCGATCCAGAACGACTTCCGGGATGTCGGCGGCCTTCACGTCGCGGTAGCGGGGGTCCATCATCTTGCGGTCCGCCGGCAGGTTCGCCCAGAACTGGAATCCCCACATCATGCCGGTGGGGCTCGGCTGGGGCATCTCCTGGTGGATGATGCCGCTGCCGGCGGTCATCCACTGCACATCGCCCGCGCCGATGACCCCCTTGTTCCCCATGCTGTCGCCGTGCTCCACCAGTCCTTCGAGCACATAGGTGATGGTTTCGATGCCCCGGTGCGGGTGCCAGGGAAAGCCCGGCAGGTACTCGGCAGGGTTGGCGGTGTGAAAGTCGTCCAGCATGAGAAACGGGTCGAACAGCGGCACCTGCGAATAGCCGAAGGCGCGCTTGATGTGGACGCCGGCCCCCTCGACGGTGGGCCGGCTTTTGAAAACGCGGGAGATGCGGCGTGCGGTCATGGCTGACTCCTCTCCGGATGGCCCGCAAGGCCGGGCCTCCTTCAAACGCGGAATACCGGGTTTTCCGACAGCATCACGGCAACGGCCCCACCGGGGGGCAGGGAGGAACTGCTTACCCTTGCTGCTTCGCGGCCGCCGCGTTGCAGCGTTCGACCACATCCCTCAGCCATGCGATCTCATCGGGGAGAAACTGCTTGGAGTACTCGGTGCCGGCATTCAGCGCCCAGTGCAGCGGCGGCATGGTGGTGGCGGCCAGCACGTACCCCGGCACTTCCACGTAGCGGGCATCGGCCTGCGTCCATTCCTGCAGGCGCTCCTTCGTGTCGAACAGCATCAGGTAGTCATTGCCCTCCGCTTCGATGACGAGCGGCAGCACCTCACCCTTCTGAGCGGCGTTGTCCTCCACTTCCGCGGCTTCGTCCAGAATCGGAACATAGAAGGTGGCGTTGAGGAACAGGTCGTAAAAGGCCGACTGGCTCTTGGCATCGGTCATGTCCTGACGCAGAACGGTCAGGGCTTTGTCGAGTTCGGTCATGGGTGTGTCTGTCCTTTCAGGGCGTCGTTTCGGTTACCAGCGCTTGGTGATTTCGATGAGATGGTACCCGAACTGGGTCCGGACCGGACCGAGCACCTTGTTGATCTCGCCGGAGAAGACGATATCGTCGAATTCCTTTACCATCTGTCCCTGGGTAAAGGTCCCGAGATCGCCTCCCTGGGCGCGTGAGGGGCAGAGGGAATGCTGGCGGGCGACATCGGCGAATTCGGCGCCGGCCTCGATCTCGGCCTTGAGCTGCAGGCACTCGGCTTCCGAAGAAACGAGGATGTGACGGGCAGTTGCTGTGGGCATGAACGGTTCTCCTTGCTCAGTGACGGATAGGGAAATCTCTAGGGAACAGGGTATCGGGAAAGGGAGGCCTCGGCAACTGGAAAGCTCTCTCCGCTTCGATCTACTGGATGCAAACCCTCTGCAACCGGACGAACGGGTAGGTAAAATTATTATTTCTTGTGAAGTTATGGCGCTTAACTATAATGGTACACACACAATGCGGCAACGAGCCGACATGAATTTTGAATTGGATTTTCGGGAATCCGGCCAGCAGGGCAGAGACAGGATACGCCGCATGCCCGTCACCGGCGCGGTCCCACCGATAATCACGCCACCATGAAACTCAGGACAAAACTCATTATTCTGGTGTCGATTCTCGTAATCATCCTGATGGTGGTGACCTCGAGGATCACGCTGGGCTACCTGGAGCGGCACCTCCACGACTCCATCGCCGCCCAGCAGACCGCCACCGTCGTCCACGTGGCCACGGACATCGACAGCACCCTCCGCTCCATGCTGGAGTTGCTGACGGCAAGCGCCCGGGTCGTCCCGCCCGCAGCACTGGCCGACCCCTCGGGCGCCAAGGCGTTTCTGGAAAGCCGGACCGGCCTGCGCACGCTGTTCAACAATCACCTCTTCGTCGTTGATGCCGCCGGCAACCTCCTGGCAGAAGTGACCAACCAGGAAGTCCGACGGGTGGAAAACTTCTCCGGTCACGCCTTCTTCAACAAAGCCAGGGCAACCCGCAAGCCGCTCATCTCCGAGCTGACCACCTGCTGCACCGGCACCGCCAACTTGAGGGAAATCGTCTTTATCAGCCCCATCCTCGGGAAAAACGGATCATTCAAGGGAGCCTTGCTGGGGGGAATTGACCTGAGCGAGGAAAACGCCCTGAGCCGGTTCGGCCGGATCACCGTGGGCAACAAGGGGTTCATCCGCATCATTGACCGCAACCATATGGTACTGATCCATGCGGAACGGGAGCACACCCTGATCAAGGCGGTTCCTGAAGTTGCGCGCCTGGCCGACGCCGCCCGGGAGGGCTACGTGGGCACCCGCGAAACAAAGGGGCGATACGGCGACATCCTTCTGACATCGGTAGCGAAGCTCGGCAGCAAGGATTGGGTCGTGGCGGCGAGCTATCCGCTCACAGTGGCCTACGAGCCCGTGAAGGTGGTACGCCGGCTGTTCATCATCAGTACCGTGGTCGCCATCCTCGGTGTTCTGGTAGTGGTCTCGCTCTCCATGCAGTACCTGACCCGCCCCATTCTGGCGCTGGAGCGGCACATCAACGAACTGAGCGGCAAAAAAGGCAAGGAACGGCTGGTGCCGGTATCGAACGAGGACGAGTTGAGCCGGCTCACCGAAACCTTCAACACTATGCTTGCGGAGATCGACCGGCAAACCGAGAGCCTCAGGGAGAGCGAGGACCGTTTCCGGGGGGCTTTCGAGCAGGCGGCGGTGGGCATGGCCATCATCGACCGCGAAGGGCTGCTGCTCAGGACAAACCGGCGCTTCTGCGACATTACCGGTCGCCATGACGAGGATCTGGCGGGGCTCGACTGCCTTACCCTGGTGCACCCGGAGGACCGCAACGCCACCCGGGAGATCATGCCGACCATGGCCGCCACTGAAGGGGAGCCGTTGACGCGTGAGCTCCGGTTCACCCATGGCACGGGCCGGACCGTCTGGGCAAATACCGCGTTTTCGCCGGTCCGGGGGAGGAGTGGCACCGACGATTCCTTCATAATGGTGGTGGAGGATGTCACCGAGCGCAAGCGTGCCGAAGAGGAAATCCTGCGGTTGAACTCCGACCTGGAACAGCGGGTGGCGGATCGTACCGCCGCACTGGAGAGCGCCAACCGGGAGTTGGAGGCATTCAGCTACACTGTCTCCCACGACCTGAAGGCCCCGGCCCGCCATATCTCCGGGATCGTCGACATAGTGCTGGAAGATTGGGGTGGCTGCATGGAGCCTGCGCACCGCGAGTTGATGGAACGTGTGGCCGCGGCAGCCGGCAGGATGCAGTCCATGATCGACGGATTGCTGGAACTGAGCCGCGTTGGCAGCGATGAACTGCGGCGCCAGGAGGTTCGCCCGGCCCACCTGGCCCGGGAGATCTGCATCGAGCTGGCCGCGGCAGAGCCGGCGCGGCAGGTGGACTGGAGCGTAAAGGATGTGCCGCCGGCCAATGCCGATCCCGAACTCCTCATGACCGTGCTGGAAAATCTCCTGGGCAACGCCTGGAAGTATACCTCGCGAAACGAACGGGCTGAGGTGGAATTCGGCTGCGAATACTGTTCGGGAAAAAACATGTACTACGTAAAGGACAACGGCGCCGGGTTCGACATACGCGAGGCCCAGCGGCTGTTCGCCCCCTTCCAGCGCTTCCATCCGGCATCCGAGTTCGAAGGAAACGGCATCGGGCTCGCCACGGTCGCCAGGATCATCCATCGCCACGGCGGCACCATCCGCGCCGAGTCGGCCCCCGGCCGGGGAGCCACCTTCTATTTCTCCCTCGACTGATACCCCGTCTCCAGCCGAATGTGCCATTCCGGCCGTCACGTCCCCACGGCTCCTGTCGCCGCCTTGCCGGCATGCGCCACGCAGGGATGGGCCATCCGCTCCCGCCCGATTAACCGGTGGACTTATGGCGAGAGTACGGCTATGGTCAGCAGGGCCAGGGTGCAGAATCACACGGGGAGAACAGGGAGAGCTTGATGACCCACCAGATCGACGAACTGATCCGCAGGATAAAAGAGCTGCAAGAGGAATTGGAAACGGAGTTCAAACAGAAGCGGGAGGAATTCCAGTTTGTCATCGAAAAGAAGCGGATCCGCTTCGCCGAAGAGGTGGCCCGGCAGCAGCGTCGCCTGAAAACGGGACTCTTTCGCTACCTGATCGAGGCGCGCCCCCTGAACATCCTCACCGCGCCGATCATCTACGCCGGGTTCATCCCGTTCATGGCGCTGGATCTCTTTCTCTTCATCTACCAGGCCATCTGCTTCCCGGTTTACGGCATTCCGAAAGTGAAGCGCGCCGACTACCTGATCTTCGACCGGGAGGATCTCCCCTACCTGAACATCATCGAAAAGTTCAACTGCTTCTACTGCTCCTACGGCAACGGGCTGGCCGCCTACGCGCGGGAGATTTCAGCCCGCACCGAGCAGTACTGGTGCCCCATCAAACACGCCCGCAGGATCAAGGCGGCCCATGACCGCTATCCCCGCTTTTTCGAGTTCGGCGATGCCGAAAGCTTCAGCAAGGGGCTGGAGCGTCTCCGGCAGGAACTGGAAAAGGAACGGGAACAGGGCGAAGAGCGCCGCTGAGCCCGGCCACTGGCGGGCTGTCGATCACCAGGGGCGCCAGAGATACATGAACTGGCCGCCGCCAGTCATGTCGAACCCGCCCAGCAGGTCCGCCATGGACGGCTCGGCTGCCGACTCCGCATAGATGCTCCCCTGGTAGCTGCCGGGTCGGAAGTAGGTGACAACCCGGGCGTCGGGATCTCCTATGCGGTCACGCAGGGAGGCGATGACGTCGTCCAGGTAGCCGATCCGGTCGATGAGGCCCGCGGCAAGGGCGTCGGCGGCGGAGAAGATGCGGCCGTCGGCCAGCGTGAGCAGGTCGTGGCGCGAAAGCCGGTTCCCCGGCCGGGCCTGGACCACGTCCACGAAGCGCCCGTGGAACTGGTCGATGACCCCCTGAACCAGCCGCTCCTCCTCCGGGGTGGCGCGGCGGAACGGCGACAGGAGGTCCTTTTTCCCGCCCGACTTGATGGTCTTCTCCTCCACACCCACCTTCCCCAGCAATCCCTCCACGTTGAAGGTCATGAGCAGCACCCCGATGCTCCCGGTCAGGGCCGTGGGATGGGCGGTTATCCCGTCGGCGGCGGTGGCCACGTAGTAGCCACCCGAGGCGCCGATCCCCATGATGCAGGCGGACACCGGCAGATTCCGGCGCTCCTTGAAGGCGAGCAGGTCGTGGCGGATGATGTCGCTGGCCGTCACCGTCCCCCCGGGCGAATTGATCCGCAGGATCAGCCCGGCCACCTTGGGATCGCGCTCGGCCTTCAGGAGGACCTCCCGCACCAGGGAGACCGTGGAGGGGGTTCCCCGGCTCAGCAGGCCGCCCCCCTTGGCCTGATCGCCGATGGCGCCGCTTATGTCCACGATCAGGATCTTTTTCGTCCCCTCCCCTTCCAGCACCTGTTCGGCCAGGGGCTGAGGCGCACTCATGAGCGGCACGCTGACAAAGGCGCACCCCGTTGTCAGGAACATGCCGAGGCAGCCGAGCAGAAACGCGATGATCATCCTCATGGTACCCTCCCGTATGTCAGCGGCACGTCGGTTGAGAGATTCAATCACACCTTCCCCACCGGCGCAAGATAGACGGTGAACTCCTCCCGGCCGTCCACCCCCAGCAGTTCGTCCGCCAGAGCCTGGCGGTAGGCCGCAATGGCGCAGGTGCCGGCGCCGATGGCCTCGCAGGCCAGGTAGAGGTTCTGGCAGACGTGGCCGGCATCCAGGGCGATCACCTTGTAGGAGGCCTCGGCATAGCGCCATTCGGTGCGGGCGGGAATCGCCGTCCAGACAAAGGTAACGGCCGCCTCCCCGGCGAAGCGCTGACCGTGGGCGGCCGCGGTTACGGTGGCGGCGAGATCGGGGACCTCCCGCTCCAGAACCAGGGCATGATCGAGGGGGAGATAGCGATAGACGGCCGGCTCGATCCCCGTGACGGAGAGGATCGCCAGGTACGTTTCGAACGGATGGCGGCACCCCGCAGACGGGACAGTGCGGAGCACCGCCGCCTCGTTGAGCCGCGCGCGCACACCCTGGGTGGCCCAGAGCAAAAACGCCAGCTCTTCCGGTGTCAGGGGCACCGCCCGGAACCGGCGCCTACTCTCGCGCCGGGCAATGCCATCCGCCAGGCTGCAGGGCGGAATCCCCCAAGTCGCGGGAGGCGGCAGCGGGATCACCATCGCCCCCGGCGCAACGGGCTTCTGGACCGGCGGCGGCTCCTCCCCCCGGGCCTGGGGAGTGTTCCACCAGTCCACCTCGTGCCTGATCCGGTCGGTCAGAAAATAACGGCCAGCATCCCTGGTGATGATCGGCTGCCCCATGGTCGCCCCCTCGATTTTCGCTGTTGGCACATGGCCGGTTTTCGTTTATACCTTTGTATAACAGTCACCAATGCAAAAGGAAATGCCATGGAACAGTACACTCGGTATTCCGTCGGAATCGTCGGTGCGACCCTGGTGGTCTTCCTCGCAGCCGCGGCGCTCATGCCCGGCCGGGCGACTGCGCTGGAGGAGGACCCCAGCGGCATGTACCGCTGCATGACCCTCTCCCGGGATAGTGACGGCGACCTGAACGGCGACGGCGCGGTCACCATCCAGGATGCCCTTGCGGCGCTCCGGATAGCCGTCGGCCAAGCCACCCCCACCGACGAGCAGGCCACTCGGGGCGACGTCTACCCCCGCATCAACGGCGCCCCCTGTCCGGACGGGAAAATCGACCTCCGCGACGTCATGGCGATCGTGAAAAAGGCGAACGGAGTACAGAACTGATAACACCGCCGGCCCTCCCCGCCGGGATTCCGTACCGTATACCTCCTTGCTTCCCCGCTGAAACTGATTAAACTTCTTTCAGCATACCACGCGCCAGGAGGAAACGCCCCATGTCCATCGCGGAACGCATCCCCACCTTCTTCCCTTCCCCGGATGAAATCCCTCCCCAGCAGCTCCTGTCCGCTCCGGTGGAACTGCGGGACTACCTGCTGAACGGCGAGCTCCGCCACTGGCAGGGGGCCGTTCAGGATGTATTCTCCCCGGTCTGCGTCCGGACACCCGGCGGCCCCGAGCGCGTACGGATCGGAAGCTTCCCTCTCATGGGCGAGGCCGACGCCCATGCCGCCCTCGATGCCGCCACCGCGGCCTACGACTGCGGCAGGGGACGGTGGCCCACCATGGGAGTGGCCGACCGGATCCGGCATGTACAGCACTTCGCGTCCCTCATGAAGGAACAGAGGGAAGCAGTGGTCCGGCTGATCATGTGGGAGATCGGCAAGACCCGTTCCGATGCGGAAAAGGAATTCGACCGGACCGTCGTCTACATCACCGACACCATCGACGCCCTCAAGGAGCTGGACCGGGTCTCCTCCCGCTTCGTGATCGAGCAAGGGATCATCGGCCAGATCCGCCGGGGCCCGCTTGGGGTGGCCCTCTGCATGGGGCCCTACAACTATCCCCTCAACGAGACCTTCACCACCCTGATCCCGGCCCTGATCATGGGGAACACGGTGGTCATGAAGCCCCCGCGCCACGGGGTGCTCCTGTTCGCGCCGCTCCTGGCCGCCCTGCGCGAGGCGTTCCCTCCGGGGGTGGTAAACGTACTGCTCGGCGCCGGACGTGCCCTGACCCCCACCCTGATGCGGTCCGGCCGGATCGACGTGCTGGCCTTCATCGGCACGAGCAAGGCGGCCAATACACTGCTGAAGGATCATCCCCGCCCCAACCGACTCCGGCTGGTCCTGGGGCTCGAAGCGAAAAACCCCGCCATCGTCCTGCCTGACGCCGATCTCAACCTGGCGGTGGAGGAATGCCTGGCCGGCAGCCTCGCCTTCAACGGCCAGCGCTGCACGGCCCTGAAGCTCCTCTTTGTCCACGAATCCGTGGCGCAGCAGTTCATTGCCCTCTTTTCCCGGGCCCTGTCGGCCATCGGCACCGGCATGCCCTGGCAAGCGGGGGTGATGATCACCCCCCTGCCCGAGGAGGGGAAGACCGCCTACCTGGAGGAACTGCTGGCCGATGCCTCGGCCCGCGGGGCAGCGGTGGTGAACGAGGGGGGCGGCACGGTCACCGGCACCTACTTCCACCCGGCCCTGGTCTATCCAGTGGCGCCGGGGATGCGCCTCTACACCGAGGAGCAGTTCGGACCGGTAGTGCCAATAGTCCCGTTCACCGACATCGAGGAGCCGATCCGCGCCATCCGCGAATCGGACTACGGCCAGCAGGTAAGCATCTTCGGCCGCAACAGCGCCCTGCTGGCACCGCTCATCGACCATCTGGTGAACCAGGTGTCACGGGTCAACATCAACAGTCAGTGCCAGCGGGGTCCCGATGTCTTCCCCTTCACCGGCCGCAAGGACTCGGCCGTTGGGACCCTGTCGGTGTCGGACGCCCTGCGCGCCTTCTCGCTCCGGACCCTGGTGGCGGCACGAAACCACGAAATCAACAAGGAAATCATCACCGACATCGTGCGAGAGCGGCGCTCCACCTTCCTCTCAACGGACTTCATCCTGTGAGGCGTCACCCCCCGCAGGCCGTGATGAACGAGCTCTAATGCTTTACTTTGCGCGGTTTGTGCGTATACTGTGACCCGTCAACCTCACATCCGGAGCGTTCCTTGCTGGTATCATCCATTGAAAAGATCGGCGCCCTCACCCTCTTCGTGGTGAGGGAGATGGGGAAGATGCTCATCTTCCTCACCTATGCCCTCGTCAACATCGTGATCAGGCCCGGCAAGCCGATCCACATCTACAAGCAGATCCACTTCATCGGCGCCAAATCGCTCTTCGTCATCGTCCTGACCGCCGCCTTCACGGGGATGGTGCTGGGTCTCCAGGGGTACTACACCCTGGCAAAATTCGGCTCCGAGGGAATGCTCGGCTCGGCCGTGGCCCTCTCCCTCATCCGGGAGCTGGGGCCGGTCCTCTCGGCCCTCATGGTGGTTGGCCGGGCCGGCAGCGCCATTACCGCCGAGATCGGCATTAAAAAGATCACCGAACAGATCGATGCCCTGAAGACCATGGCCCTGGAGCCATTCAAGTATCTGGTTTCCCCCAAGATCCTGGCAGCTCTGATTGCACTGCCGCTTCTCTGCGCCATCTTCGACGTGGTCGGCATCTACGGCGGTTACGTGGTGGGGGTGAAACTGCTGGGAGTCAACCCGGGCGCCTACTTCTCCGAGATGGAGCGGAGCGTGGAGTGGAAGGACGTCTGGTCCGGCATCGTGAAATCGTTTTCCTTCGGAGGCATCATCGCCTGGGTCTGCTGCTACAAGGGATATCACGCCAGCCACGGCGCCGAGGGGGTTTCGCGGGCCACCACCGAGGCGGTGGTCATGTCGTCGGTGCTGGTGCTCATCTGGGACTACTTCCTGACTTCAGTTATGTTATAGGCCATGATCAGACTCGTTGACGTCCATAAATCATTCGGCAGCCAAGTGGTGCTCGACGGCCTCACCATGGAGATCCCTGAAGGGAAGATCACCGCGGTGATCGGCCCCAGCGGCGAGGGAAAGAGCGTGCTGCTCAAGCACATGATCGGCCTCATGAAACCGGACCGGGGCGAGGTGTTCGTGGAAGGCGAGAACATCACCACCATGCGCCGCTACCAGATGAACCGTGTCTGGGAGAAGTTCGGCATGCTGTTCCAGAACGCGGCCCTGTTCGACTCCCTGACCGTGTTCGAGAACGTGGCCTTCCCCCTGGAGGAGAAGACCCATCTGAGCCGCTCGGAGATCAGCGACCGGGTCCACGATGCGCTTGAGCACGTGGGGCTCAGGAATGTGGACAAGAAATTCCCCGACGAACTGTCCGGAGGCATGAAGAAGCGGGTGGGGCTGGCGCGGGCCCTGCTCCTGAACCCGCGGATCATCCTGTTCGACGAGCCGACCACCGGACTCGACCCCATCATCTGCCGGGCCATCCATGAGCTGATCCGGGAGACCCACGAGCGGTTCGGTTACACGGCGGTCATCGTTTCCCACGAAATCCCGGAGATCTTCGACATCTCCGAGAACGTGGCGATGTTGTACCGGGGAAAGATCATCGAGCAGGGCACGTCGGAGGATATCCGGCGCTCGGAGCATCCGGTGGTGCGGCAGTTCATCAGCGGCAGCCTCGAAGGCCCCATTCAGTTCATCTAAAAAGGTAGGCCCATGAAAAGAGTCACTCTCGAATTGATAGTAGGCATATTTGTCCTGGTCGGCATCATCTGCCTTGCCTGGCTCTCCGTAAGGCTGGGACAGATGGAGTTGCTGGGGGGGGACCACTATCAGGTCTCCGCGGATTTCGACTCGGTATCGGGCCTCAAAAAAGGCGCCACCGTCGAAATAGCCGGGGTGGAGGTCGGTCGGGTCGACCGGATCGAGCTCGACTCCTCCAACGACCGGGCACGGGTCTACCTGAGGATCAGGGACGGCGTCAAGCTCCAGGACGACGTGATCGCCTCGGTTCGGACCAGCGGCATCATCGGCGACAAATTCATCAAGCTCAAGCCGGGGGGGGCGGACAAGCTGCTGGCCGACGGCGGCCGCATCCGCGACACGGAATCGACCGTGGACCTGGAAGAGCTCCTGAGCAAGTACATCCACGGGAACGTCGAATAAAACGGGACGCAGAATTCATCCGGACACCTGACGGAGGGACCAACCATGAAGGCACTCAGACGGACGGCTCTCGCACTGGCCGTAACGCTCCTGCCGCTGGCAGCGGCGTGGGGCGCCGACGCCGGCGCCGGGACGAAGCTCACCCTCGACGACTGCATCAAAAAGGCGCTCACCGCCGCCCCTGAACTGGGCGAGGCCCAGGCGGACATCGACGCCACCTCGGCCAAGCTGGACGAGGCCAAGGCCCACCGCTATCCCCAGATCGAATTCCTGGGCCTCATCGGACCAGTGCCCCAGGCACGGGGCAACCAGGTCTACTCGCCGGACGGCATCAACGACACCGAGCGCTGGACCTGGTTCCAGCGGGGCGACGCAACCCTGGTCCAGCCCCTCTACACCTTCGGCAAGATTTCCGAGAACATGAAGGCCGCCAGCCACGGCATCGAGGTTGACCGGGCCAAGAAGGACCAGAAGGGCACCGACGTGGCGCTCCAGGTCAAGGAATACTACTACGGCATCCTCCTGGCCCGGGAGCTGAGGGAACTGGTCCTGGAGACGCGCGACATTCTGGACGACGCCAAGACCAAGGCCCGCAAGCTGATCGACAAGGGATCCCCCAACGCCGACGAACTGGACATCTACAAGCTCGACGCCTTCCGGGGCGAAGTGGCCAAATACCTGGAGGAGGCCACCAAAGGCGAGCAGCTTGCCCTGGCCGCCCTCAAGACCCGCATGGGGCTCTCGCCCGCCGAAGCGGTCGACATCGACGCCGAACGGCTTCAGCCCGCCGGCGCCACCCTGGGCGACCTGACTGCCTACGTGGAAGAGGCCCGGACCCGGCGGCCGGAGTTCCGCCAGCTCAACGAGGGGATCAAGGCCCGCGAAGCCCTGGTGGAGGCGGCAAAGGCCAACTACTGGCCCGACCTCTTCCTGGGGGGCTACGTCTCTGCCGCCTACGCCGACAAGCGGACCCGAATCGACAATCCCTTTGTGCCCGACGATTTCAACCACGTCTGGGCCGGCATCGCCCTGGGGGTAAAGTGGAAGCTTGACTTCGGCATCACCGGCGCCAAGGTGGCGGGCGAACGGGCCCAGTACAACCGGCTCCTCTCCACCAAGGCCTACGCCGACGAGTTCATCCCGCTCCAGATCCGCAAGGCGTGGCTCGAAGCCAGGGAGGCCGAGGCGAGCGCCACCGCCATGAAAGAGGCGTACACCAACGCCAAGCGCTGGGTGGTGGCCTCCGTGGCCAACTATGACTTCGGCGTCGGACCGGCCCAGGAGATCTTCGACGGGCTCCAGAACTACGCCCGCATGCGCGCCGCCTACTTCCAGGCCATCTACAACCAGAACATGGCCCTGGCCCGGCTCGACCACGCCGTGGGCCAGGCGCCGCTTAACTGAGCACCAGGAGGTCTCTGCTCCATGAAATGGATCCTGCTTCCCATCCTCTTCGTCACCCTGGCCGTCTCCGGCACCGCCCTGGCCCAGCCCTCGCCCACCGAAACGGTGAAGAAGACCGTTGACGACGTCATCAAAATCGTCTCGGACAAGGAACTGAAAAAGCCCCAGAACGAAAAACGGCGCCGCCAGGAGATCAAGCGGGCCATCGGCACGGTGTTCGATTCCGCCGAAATGGCCCAGCGGGCCATGGCGCGCCACTGGCGCGATCGGAACGCCGCCGAGAAGAAGGAGTTCGTGGATCTCTTCGAAAATCTGCTGGAGAACTCCTACGCCGGCAAGATCGAGTCCTACAACCAGGAGAAGGTGGTTTACCTGAAGGAGGCCATCGACGGCGACTATGCCGAGGTCAGGAGCAAGATCGTCACCGCCCGGCGCGACGAGTACTCTCTCGACTACCGCCTCATGCTCAAGGGCGGCAAGTGGGTGGTCTACGACATCGTCATCGAAGGGGTCAGCCTCGTCTCCAACTACCGGACCCAGTTCAACAAGATCATCACCAACCAGGGGTACGCGGAACTGGTAAAAAAACTGCGCTCCAAGAACAAGGAGATCAGCATGCCGTAAGCGTGACGGCACTTGGCAGCATCGACGCGGGGAGAGGCCACTCTCCCCGTTTTTTCATCCGGGGCGTATTTCTCCCGCCACATCGACTCCTTGCATAATCCGCTGCGTTCCGCTAGAGTGTGACTGTTGCATTTACGCCACACCTCGGACGCCCCATGGACAAACGGACCACGGACAGCACGCCTACAGCAACACCAGCCGAACGGGAACGGATCAAGCGGCGCCGCGAAGGGATCGTCATCGCCCTGTCGGTGCTCCTGATCCTGATCCTGACCCGGGTGGAGATCCACCTGTCGCGCATCAGCTCCGATGTGCCGATGGGGAGCAACTTCCTGATCTTCGGCGTCATCAACGTCATCATCCTGCTGATCATCCTCCTCATCTACCTTCTGTTCCGCAACGTGGCAAAGCTTCTGATGGAGCGACGGGGCAAGGCCCTGGGGGCCAACCTGCGCACGAAACTCGTCATCGCCTTCGTGAGCCTCTCCATCATCCCCACCATGCTCCTGTTCTTTGTCTCGGCCACCTACGTGAACCAGAGCATCCGCAACTGGTTCAACACCCAGATCGAAAACTCCCTCTCCGAATCGCTGGAGGTTGCCCAGACCTACTACAAGAATTCGGCGGCCAACGCTCTCTACTACGGTAACCAGATCAGCGCCATCATCCGGGACCAGCGCCTGCTCAACGACGAGAACCTGCCGCGGATGAAGGAGCTGATCCGCCAGAAGCAGAAGGAGTACAACCTGGGAATCGTGGAGGTCTACTCGGCCCAGAATGAGGAGCTGGTCCGCGCCGCGAACCCGGGGCTCCCGCTGGGGGAGTTCACCAACCCTTCCTCCGAAGACATCAAGCAGGGGCTCAACGGCAAGGAACTGACCCGGGTCAACACGGTGGGTAAGGCCGACCTCATCCGCGGCATCGTGCCGATCTATTCCACCTACCGCGCCGACGAGGTGGTGGGGGCGGTGGTGGTCAACTACTTCGTCCCCTACTCCCTGGTGGAGAAAATGCGGGAGATCACCGCCTCCTACGAGCAGTTCCGTCAGCTCAAAATCCTGAAGAATCCCATCCGGTCCGGCTACATCCTGGCCCTGTTCCTGATCACCATGGTGATTATCTTCCTGGCGGTCTGGTTCGGACTCCACCTGGCCAACAGCCTCACCACGCCGATCCAGGAACTGGCCGAAGCGACCCGTCAGGTGGCCGAGGGAAACCTGAACATCCGCCTGGGCCAGCGGACCGACGATGAGCTGGGCATGCTGGTGGCCGCCTTCAACAAGATGACCGACGACCTGCGAAGCAACCAGCTGGCCCTGAAAAACGCCAACGACGAGTTGTCGCGCAGCAACCAGGAACTGGAACAGCGGCGGCGCCATATGGAAATTGTGCTCCGCAACGTGGCTGCCGGGGTCATCGCCGTGGACCGGGGGGGGACGATAACCACCATCAACCCCTCAGCGGCCCGGCTCCTGCAGATCGACATGCCCCGGGCCGTGGGCCACAACTTCCGGGAGGTGCTCAAGGGAGAGCAGCTCGACATCGTGAAGGGGGTCCTGCGGGACATGGTCATGGCCAAGAAGGACAGCATCAGCCGCCAGATCACGGTGCCGGTGCGGGACAGCCGGGCGACGTTCCTCTTCAACCTGTCGGTCCTGCGGGACGAGAGCGGCGAATTCCTCGGCACCGTGGTGGTCTTCGACGACATGACCCAGTTGATCAAGGCCCAGCGGATGGCCGCCTGGCGCGAGGTGGCCCGCCGCATCGCCCACGAGATCAAGAATCCGCTGACCCCGATCCAGCTCTCGGCCCAACGGCTGCGCAAGCGCTACCTTCCCCGCTTCGGCGACGAAGACCGGGTCTTTGACGAGTGCACGGCCATGATCGTCAAATCCGTTGACGAACTGAAGACCCTGGTGGACGAGTTCTCCAACTTCGCCCGGATGCCTGCGGCCCATCCCTCCCCCAACGACCTGAACGCCGTCATCCGCGAGGCAGTCACCCTCTTCCGGGAAGGGCACCGCGGCGTCGCGTTCGGCTTCAGCGCCGACGACCGGCTGCCCCTGCTGCAGCTGGACCGGGACCAGATCAAGCGGGTCTTCATCAACCTCCTGGACAACGCCGTGGCGGCCATGGGGGGGACGGGCGAGGTCCGGATCATGAGCCGCTTCGATCCGGAGCTGAAAATGGCGGTGGTGACCGTGGCCGATACGGGGCCGGGCATCCCCCCGGAGGACAAGACGCGGGTCTTCGAGCCCTACTTCTCCACCAAGGCGTCGGGCACCGGCCTGGGGCTCGCCATCGTCAGCAGCATCATCACCGACCATCACGGGTTCATCCGGGTGCGGGACAACGAGCCCCGGGGGACCAAGTTCGTCATCGAACTGCCCGTGACGGGATAGAGAGGATTACGTGAACGAAACGATACTCGTCGTGGACGACGAACAGGACATCCGCACGGCCCTGGCCGGCATTCTGGAGGACGAGGGGTACCGGACCGCCTTCGCGCGCGACGGCGTCGAGGCCCTGGAGACGGTCCAGAAAGATCGGCCCGACCTGGTGCTTTTGGACATCTGGATGCCCAGGCTGGACGGCATGGAGACCCTCCAACGGCTCAAGACGGCCGACCCCGGCCTCACGGTGGTCATGATGTCGGGCCACGGCACCATTGAAACGGCAGTGAAGTCCACCAAAATGGGGGCCTTCGACTTCATCGAGAAACCCCTCTCCCTGGAAAAGATCCTGGTCACGGTCCGCAACGGCCTGGACGCAGGACGGCTCCGGGCCGAGAACGATTCGCTGCGCGCCCTGAGCTTCAGGGGACACGAGATCATGGGGGAGTCGGAGGCCATGGGACGGCTGCGGGAGCAAGTCCGGCTGGCCGGCCCGGCCGACGCGCCGGTGCTCATCACCGGCGAAAACGGGGCCGGCAAGGAACTGGCGGCCCGGTCGCTGCACTACCACAGCCCCCGCCGCGACCGGCCCTTCGTGGAACTCGACTGCGCCGCCCTGCCCGAAGAACTCATCGAGAGCGAGCTCTTCGGCCACGAAAAGGGCTTTGCCGGTGCCGCGACCCAGAAAAAGGGGAAGCTCGACCTGGCCAACGGCGGCACCATGTTTCTGGATGAGATCGGCGACATGCCGCCCCGCGCCCAGGCGAAGCTCCTGCGCCTCATCCAGGAGCGGAAATTCGAGCGGGCCGGTGGAACTAGGTCCATCGAGGCGGACGTGCGCATCATGGCCGCCAGCACGAGGAATCTGGAGGAAGAGGTCCGGGCGGGCCGCTTCAGCCCCGACCTGTTTTACCGGCTGAACGTGGTCAGCCTCGCGGTGCCGCCGCTGCGGGAGCGGCAGGATGACATCGTGCCGCTGGTGGAGCACTTCCTCGACATCTTCGCCCGCCGGGAGGGCCAGGAACGCAAAACCATGCCTCCCGAAGCCTTGGCCATCCTGGCCCGGCACGACTGGCCCGGCAACGTGCGGGAGCTGCGTACCATCGTGGAGCGGCTCGTCATCATGACCCCGGGGCGGGTGATCACCCCGGACAGCATTCCCCCGTCGATTGGCGAAGGCGCGGGTCGCGAGGGAGTTCTGCCCCGAAGCGAGGCCGCCCTGGAGCCCTCGTCGCTCCGAGAGGCACGGGAAGAATTCGAGCGGGAATTCATCATCCAGAAACTGGAGGAGTACGGCTGGAACATCTCGCGCACCGCCGACGCCATCGAGCTGGAGCGGAGCAACCTCTACCGCAAGATGAAGAGTTACGGGATCGACGCTAAAAAATGACGGGCATATCCTTTCGCACGAAAAAGGCCGTCTTCCCATGGGGGAGACGGCCCTTTTTCTTCAGATCGCGGCCGCTACTTCTTGATCACGCAGTCGATGATGGCGTTGATCCGCCGGTTGAGGGCCCGGCCCTCGGCCGTGGAGTTGTAGGCGATGGGCCGGCTGAAGCCGTATCCCTTGGCGGAGAGGCGCGAACGTTCGATGCCGAAGTGTTCGACCAGGTAATTGACTACCGCCTCGGCCCGGCGCAAGGAGAGCTTCATGTTGTGGTCGGCGGTGCCGACCCGGTCGGTATGCCCTTCGATGATTGCCGTGGTAGTAGGATTCCGCGTCATGAAATCGCCCACCTTGGCGATCTCTCCGCGGTATTGGGGCTTGATGTCCCACTTGTCCGTGTCGAACTGGACCTTCAGGGCGATGCAGAGCCGGTCAGGCAGGGCCGCGATGACCTTGGGGTCCTCCAGGGCGCAGTCGATGATCGCCTCGATCCGGCGGTTGCGCTGCTTTCCCGCCTCGGTGGAGTTGTCGGCGATGGGGCGGGTCTTGCCGAAGCCCCGGGCGGAGAGGCGTGTCCTGTCGATCCCGAAATTGTCCACCAGGTAGTTGACCACGCTTTCGGCGCGCCGCTGGGAAAGCCTCATGTTGTAAGCGTCGTCCCCCACATTGTCGGTGTGTCCCTCAATCACGGCCGTGGTCGAGGGATACTCCTTCAGGAAGTCAGCCACCCGCTTCACCTCGTCGTGGTATTGGGGACGGACGTCGGCCTTGTCGATGTCGAACTCAATGTTGAGGGTGATGCAGTACTTCATGAGGCCCGGCGTCGGCTCGGCAGCCATGGGGAGCGGCGCAGGCTCGGGTTCGACGACAGGGGCGGGCTCCGGAGCCGGCGGTGCGGGCGCAGCCTGCGGCGCTGGAACTGCCCTGGCCGCCGGGGCGGCTCCGCCGAACAGATAGCTCAAGCCGACCGTGTACTCGACGTTGCTGTACGAATATCCCAGATCGAAGATGCCCCGCACGTCGCCCCGTACCGCCACGACGTCGGTGATGAAGTACTTGACCCCGCCGCCGTAGGTGAGGATGCCGTCCGTGCGATCTCGGCCGTTGGAACCGGCGGCGTAGTCGAGGGTCGTCCCGCCCGCGCCGACCGCCAGGAACGGCACAAGGGAGCTTTCCGGCATGAAATGGTAGAGCCCCTCAAGCCGGTAGGTATAGGAGTCCACGTCGACCTGGCTGCCCTTGGTCTCCTCGGCCGGAGAGAAGCCGAACACGGTCTCCACCCCCCAGGTTGGAGTAAGGTTGTATCCGCCCCGGATGCCGAAAGTGGGCGCTGTGCGGATGTGCTGCTCCCCGTCGAAGGTATAGCCTCCGAAATAGGGACTGAGTGAAAAGAAACCGGCCCTGTTCTCCGCGGCTGCCGTCGACGCGACCAGCAGGGCGACGGCAAACGCGACACCAACGATGGTTCTCACCTTCATGGCGACCTCCCTGTAGACAGGCAACGGATATCGGGATCAAATCCCTTTCAAACCTTACCAGCGCACGGCAAATTGTCAAACTACGTCGCAGAGTTACACGCTATCACCCTCTGCAGTGGCAGGAGAAACCCATTGACAGGAGGGACGGCCGCCGGTATATATGGCGTCGCTCAAACCTGTGCGAGGAAATGCCATGACCCTTCTCGACACCATTCTGGACGCAAACAGAAAGTTCGTCCGCCCCGGCGCGTTCCCCCCCCTGGCCAAGAACCCGAAAAAACAGTTCGCCATCTTCACCTGCATGGACACGCGCCTGGTGGATTTCCTGGAACCAGCCATGGGAATCAGGCGGGGCGACGCGAAGGTCATCAAGAACGCCGGCAACACCATCGTGGATCCCATCAGCGGCGGCGTCATCAGGAGTCTCGTGGCGGCGGTGTTCATGCTCGGCGTGGAAGAGATCTTCGTCATCGGCCACCGGGACTGCGGCATGGCGGCGGTGGATTCCGGCGACCTCAGGCAGCGGATGGTGGCGCGCGGCATAGACCCCTCCGTCATCGAAGCCCAGGTGCCTGATCTGGCCCAGTGGATGGGTGCATTTTCGTGCCCCGAGGAAAACGTGGCCCGCGTCACGTCGGTGATCCGCCAGAACCCCCTCATCCCGCGGGATGTACCGGTCCACGGCCTCATCTTCTGCCCCAACGACGGCCATCTTGAAGTAATCGTCAGGGGATACTGATCCCCCGGTTCGCGAGGATCCCATGTCCAGGAACCACCTGCCGTTCAGCGCCGGCGAACTGGAAGCGCTGCCCCTGTTCCGCTTCGTTCCCCTCGAGTGCATCGAAGGCATTCTTGAGCACAGTTGCGTGGTCAGCCTGGAGCGGGGCGAGCGCTTTGAGCCGGCCGGCCCTCTGGGTCGAACCATCCACCTGATCCTGGACGGCCGCCTCGCCCTCTACTACGACGTCCGGGAACGGGACGACACGCCCCTGCACCTGGAGCGGGGCGACATCGTCGGTCAAAGCCTCGTTTCCGGTGAGCCGGAAGTCCCCTGCACCCTCGTGGCCGCTGAAGAAACGCGGCTCATGATCCTGGAGGAGGACCTGATCTGGTCCCTGGCCCAGGCATCCCACGCAGCCGCCTGCAACCTGCTCGGCATCCTTCTGCGCGGCAGGGGAGGCTCTCCCCAGGAGAGCTTCTCGGGGACCGTGCGCGACTACGCCCTCCGCAACCAGGCGGTGGTGGACCCCCTTACCGGTTTCCAGAGCAGACGTTGGCTGGAGGGGATTCTCTCGCGGCAGGTGGATCGCTTCACCGCCAACGGCCGGCCCCTGTCCCTGGTGATGATCGACATCGATGGCTTTCGCGCGTTCAACGAGCGCCACGGTCGCGCCGGCGGCGACCGGGCCCTGCACGACGTCGCCAAAACCCTCCGGAACTCCCTCCGCCCCGGCGAGCTGGTGGCGCGCTACGGCGGCGACACCTTCGCGGTGCTCCTCCCCGAAACGGAACCATCCACAGCATGGATGATCGCGGACCGGCTCAGGCAACGCCTGATGCGCACCGTCATCGACATGGGGGACGGCGCCATGCTGCCGCCGCTCTCCATTTCGGCGGGGGTGGCCGAAGCCACCCCGGGCATCGACGGACCCACCATTGCGGATAACGCGCTCGCGGCGCTCGACAGGGCAAAGGCAGCGGGGGGCAACACCGTTTCCCGTTAGCCTCCCGACCGGATCGTTCCTTCTCGCAATTTTGTTCTGTGACCGGAGCCGGCAGCGGTCACAAGGGCAGACATTGCGGAACGTGCCAGTCAGCCGGACCACGAGCCTCCTTCCCCTCTTTAATGTATACACGTTATTATTTCCGCAGCCTCCATGCTACAATAAGCAACGGTATTCACCGACATCGAGTTGTCGGCCTAGTCGGAGTGGTGGAGCGCCCCATGGACGTACCCTCGAAAACGTGGCGCGGATGCGCCGTTCTTAGTCCCGGCCTTTCCGCACGGCGCCAGGACGTGCTTTCCCTCTACCTGGACGCCGGCTACCCGACCACCCTGATCCTCTCCCTGGCTACGCCGGAGGGCGGTCTTGACGACCGGCTCGAAGCAGCTCTGTCGATTACCTTCCGGAACTTGGTGAAGGTTCTCCCCGAGCTGCTCAACCTCAAGAAATCTGGTGACAAGGACGATACATATGCTATTATGCACGTCCCTTTGGACGCGATTGAGGTTAAAAGACGCTGTATTGCCCTGGAGATGGGAACACCTTTTTCGCAGCTCATCGATCTGGATGTGTACGACGGCAGCGGAACCCGGATAAGCCGGGCGCTCCTCGGACTCACCCCTCGTCCTTGTCTCGCGTGCGGCCAACGGGCCGCCGACTGCATCCGCCACCGACACCTCACCCCGGCGGAGATACCCGGGAGGCTTCATGAACTCCTCGCGCATCTTCGAGATTGAGCAGTTTGCCCAGTCCCTCGTCAAGGGGGGGGCCATGGCACTCTATCTGACGCCGAAACCGGGGCTCGTGGACATGGCCAACCAAGGGTCCCACCCCGATCTTACACTCGACAAGATGGAGCGGTCGCTCCATATTCTGGGCGACTACCTGGCGGAACTGATCCGTTCGCTTACCGACGGAGAGCGTTTCCTCTGTCAGGCCGTGATCGGCCGACGGGCCGAAGAGGTCATGATGGAGGAGCTGGGCTCAAACACCCTCAAGGGCTACTTCTTCCTGAGCGGACTTCTGCTGGTTGCCCGCTGGCGCTGCGACTCAGATGACGAAAAGCGGTTGAGCCGGGCGGTGTCCGAGCTGGGCGAGGAATTCTTCGCCCTGCGCCGTGAGCAGGCAACCAACGGCCATTCGGCCCGTTCCCGCTTCGGCACCGGCGGGGTCGTGCACGAGGTCCTGGACGGGCTCCCGTCCCTGTTCACCTGTGCCGTGCCGGTGTATCTGGCGGCCATCGAACGGACCGGCTGCTTCACCAGCGCCTCCTTTGCCATGCTTGCCCGCCTCATGCAGACGGTGGACGACACCACCACCCTCCATCGCTGCGGCACCATGGGGCTGGCCCGGTTGCGGCGCGACGGCCAGACCCTGGAGCGGCTCATTGCCGAGGGGGGCGATCCGGTCGCGTTTCTCACGGAACTAGACCGCAAGTACGTGCGGATGAATCTCACCATGGGCGGTGTCGCCGACGTCCTCGGCCTGGCCTACGGCTACCTCGTGGCCACGGGACGGCTGGCGGGCGCGTCGGAGACCACCCGCTCCAGAAACTCCAAGCCGCGGCTGCGCCTCTGCATGGGCGACGCCTGAGGGCCGTCCCCGCGTCCCCGGCGCGCTGCCGCGCTCATCCTTCATGCTCCTGAGACTCTTTCTCATCTTCAGTGTTGTTCCGATCATCGAGCTCTACCTCCTCATCAGGGTGGGCAAACTGATCGGCGCCCTGCCCACCGTGGCCCTGCTGCTGGTCGTCAGCCTCGCCGGCGCCTGGCTGGTCCGCTCCCAGGGCTTCGTGATCCTGCGCCGCATCCAGGATGAGCTGGCCATGGGGCGGCTCCCGGCCGCCGGCCTGCTCGACGGCGCGCTGGTTCTCCTGGGAGGGCTGCTCCTCCTGACCCCCGGCTTTTTCAGCGACGTGGTCGGCCTGTTCTTCATCATTCCCCCCACCCGTGCCGTCATCAAGCAGTTCCTGGGCCTCTGGCTCCAGAACAGGCTCGCCCGCGGCCAGTTCGTCATCCGCCGGTTCTGACCCTCTCCCCGCCGCTTCGTTGCATCCCCGCCGGATTGCGATACGCTTTTTCCTGCTGGTCACCACTGCCGTCAGGAGGAGCTTTGTCATGAACGTACTCATTGTCTACTATTCCATGTACGGCCACATCCATCGTATGGCCGAAGCCGTGGCCGAGGGGGTCCGCGAGGTGCCCGGCGCCGAGGCGGTGCTCCGCCGCGTGCCAGAAACGCTGTCGCCCGACGTGCTCGAAAAGATGGGCGCCGTCGAGCCCCAGAAGGCCTTTGCCCACATTCCGGTGGCCACGGTGGACGAGCTTGCCTCGGCAGACGCCATCATCTTCGGCACGCCCACCCGCTTCGGCAACATGTGCGGCCAGATGCGCCAGTTTCTGGATGCCACCGGCGGGCTCTGGGTGAAAGGCTCCCTCGTGGGCAAGGCCGCCGGCGTCTTTACCAGTTCCGCCACCCAGCACGGGGGCCAGGAATCCACAATCCTCACCTTCCACACCTTCCTCCTCCATCAGGGGATGGTCATCGTGGGCCTTCCCTATGCCTTTGCCGGCCAGACGCGGATCGACGAAATCACCGGCGGCTCCCCCTACGGCGCCTCCACCATCGCCGGCGGCCAGGGGGAACGGCTGCCGAGCGAGAACGATCTGGCCGGGGCCCGCTTCCAGGGCAGGTATGTGGCGCAGATCGCCGCCAAACTGAACGGATAGGAAGCACAGGGAGGTTCTTCCATGTCCTGGATTCGCTGGTTCTCGGAAATAACCATTGATGACGTCCCCCTGGTCGGGGGCAAGAACGCCTCCCTCGGCGAAATGTTCGGGGAGCTCAGGCCTCTGGGGGTGCGGATTCCCAACGGCTTCGCAATCACGGCGGAGGCCTACTGGCACCTGATCCGGTCGGCGGGTATCCTGGAAGAAATGAAACAGGCCCTGGCGGAACTGGTCAAGGAGGACGTGGATGACTTGGCGCTCCGGGGGCGCCGGCTGCGGGAGCTGGTGTACGGCGCCCCCCTCCCGGGGGAATTGGCGGAAGAGATCAGGGAGGCCTACCGGGGGCTCTGCGCCGAGTATGGCGATAACTGCGACGTGGCGGTCCGCAGCTCGGCCACGGCAGAAGATCTCCCCACCGCCTCCTTCGCGGGGCAGCAGGAGACCTACCTGAACGTCCGGGGCGAGGCGCAGCTCCTGGACGCCTGCCGCCGCTGCTTCGCCTCCCTCTTCACCGACCGTGCCATTTCATACCGCATCGACCAGGGGTTCGACCACTTCAAGGTGGGGCTCTCCGTGGGCGTCATGAAGATGGTCCGGTCGGATCTCGCCTCCAGCGGGGTCATCTTCACCCTAGACACCGAGACCGGCTTCCGGGACACGGTTTTGATCACCGGCGCCTGGGGGCTGGGCGAGAACGTGGTCCAGGGGGCCGTGAACCCGGACGAGTTCACGGTTTTCAAGCCCGCGCTCCGGCAGGGATTCCGCCCCATCGTCCGGCGGCGGCTGGGGGAGAAGAAAATCCGGATGATCTACGGCACCGGCACCTCCAAGCACCTGACCAAGAACGTGGAGGTGCCCCGGGAGGAGCGGCGCCGCTTCTGCCTCAGCGACGACGAGGTGCTGGAGTTGGCCCGCCAGGCCCTCATGATCGAGTCGCACTATGAGAAGCGGGCCGGCCGCGAGATGCCCATGGACATCGAATGGGCCAAGGACGGGGAGTCGGGCCGGCTCTTCATCGTCCAGGCCCGGCCCGAGACGGTGGAATCCCGCAAGCGGCTCGACTTCCTGGAGACCTACATCCTGGAGCAGAAGGGAGAGGTGCTGGCCACCGGTACCAGCGTGGGCGGAAAGATCGCCGCCGGCCCGGCCCGGGTCATCACCGACATCCACAAGCTGGGCGACTTCAGCCCCGGCGAGGTCCTGGTGGCCGATACCACCACCCCCGACTGGGAGCCGGTCATGAAGACCGCCGCGGCCATCGTCACCAACAAGGGGGGGCGCACCTGCCACGCCGCCATCGTCAGTCGCGAGCTGGGCATCCCGTCGGTGGTCGGCACCGGCGACGGGACCGAGCGGATCGCCAGCAACCGGGAGATAACGGTGAGCTGCGCCGAAGGGGAAGTCGGCAGAATCTACAGCGGCGAACTCCCCTTCCGGGTGGAGCGGGTTGACCTGGCCGGCATGCGGCGCCCCCACACCAGGATCATGATGAACCTGGGCAATCCGGAGGAAGCCTTCTCCCTCTGCCGGATTCCCAACGACGGGGTGGGGCTCGCCCGGATGGAGTTCATCATCACCAACCACATCAAGATCCATCCCATGGCCCTGGTTCACCCCCTCCGGGTGGAGGACGAGGCATCGCGGCGCGAGATCGCGCGCCTCACCGCCGGCTATGCCGACCCGCCCGCCTACTTTGTGGAAAAGCTTGCCGAGGGGATCGGCACCATTGCCGCCGCCTTCCATCCCAAACCGGTCATTGTCCGCATGAGCGACTTCAAGACCAACGAGTACGCCTCGCTCCTGGGGGGCCGGGCCTTCGAGCCCGACGAGGAGAACCCCATGATCGGCTTCCGGGGGGCGTCGCGCTACTACGACGAGCGCTACCGGGAAGGATTCGCCCTGGAGTGCCGGGCCCTGAAGCGGGTCCGGGACGAGATGGGACTCGTGAACGTAATCCCCATGATCCCCTTCTGCCGACGCATCGTGGAGGCGGAGAAGGTACTGGCCGAAATGGCGGCAAACGGCCTCGTCCGGGGCGAAAACGGCCTGGAAGTCTACGTCATGTGCGAGATCCCCAACAACGTCATCATGATCGACGAGTTCTCGCGGCTTTTCGACGGTTTTTCCATCGGCTCCAACGACCTGACCCAGCTCACCCTCGGCGTGGACCGGGACTCGGCCCTGGTGGCCCACGTCTTTGACGAGCGGGACCCGGGGGTCATGGAACTCATCGGCCGGGTCGTGGAGGGGGCGCGCCGCAACGGACGCCACAGCGGCATCTGCGGCCAGGCCCCCAGTGACTACCCCGAGTTCGCGGCCTTTCTCGTGGAGCAGGGAATCGACTCCATTTCGCTCAACCCCGATTCGATCCTCAAGATCACGATGAGGGTCCTGGAAATGGAGGAGCAGCTGGCGCAGCAGGGGAACAAGAGGAGTTAGACATGTCGCTCAACGATGCAAAGGTAGTAGTGATCGGCGGCAGTTCCGGCATGGGGCTCGCCGTGGCGAAGATGGCCGCGGACGAGGGGGCCCGGGTGGTGATTGCCGGCCGGTCGGAGGAGAAGCTCCGGCAGGCCGCGGACGAGATTCGCCAGCCGGTTGAGACCCGCTCCCTTGACGTGACGCAGGAACAGGCCGTGCAGGCGTTTTTCGTCGAAACCGGCGAACTGGACCACTTGGTCGTAACCGCGGCCACCGGCGTGGCGGGATCGTTCCTGGAGCTGGAAACCCCGTCGTTCCGCCAGATCTTCGACAGCAAGTTCTGGGGTCAGTACTTTGCGGCCCGCTACGGGGCCCAGCGGATCAGGGAGGGGGGCTCGATCACCTTCTTTTCCGGCGTGGCCGCGGCCAAGCCCGTGGACGGCCTTTCGGCGTACGCCGCAGTGAACGGCGCCGTGGAGGCCCTCTGCCGGAGCCTGGCCGTGGAACTGGCGCCCCTGCGGGTGAACGCCGTCTCGCCGGGGATCGTGGATACTCCCGCCTATGCCGGCATGAGCCCCGCCGAACGGAAGAGAATGTTCGATGCCCTCGCCGCCCGGCTCCCGGCCCGGCGGATCGGCAGGCCCGAAGACGTGGCCGCTGCAGTGATCTCGCTTATGAAGAACGGTTATGTCACCGGATCAGTGGTGTACGTGGACGGAGGACACCGGCTGGTCTAGCAGACAGCCGGCGGTCGCGGACAGCCCCAGCGGCGCCGGGACCGCCGGCCCCCCCTGGCGGCTCCATCCGACACTCCCACCGGCAAGATCATTGCATTGTCGCTTAAACCAGAGGACCGGGAAGCAGGCACCTCTCGGAGCGCCCGCATTCCACCTTCCGACATGGCGTGTGCCACACCCCGGCCTCGCCCACCCAGATCGAACATTCCGATATCCCATCTCGTCGCAACGGCTGTGCGCCTTCGTGCCGCGCCCGGGTGCGCGCCCGCGAAGCGGATCATTCGGCCGGGGACTACAGAGGAGGCTGACGGAGCAGTGAGCGTGAAGATGCCGAGATCCGGTCGTACCCTGATGTTCCATGCCGCGGCGCTCGCCTTGGCAATGGCGCCGGTTGCCGCGGCCGCGGCGGCAGGAGAGAATGGCGGTGACGGGAAAGGACGGCGGTATCAGCTGTGCCGGTTCGACGAGGACTGGTCGTATCTGCGCGCCCCCTCCCGCCGCGACGACCTCTGGGACCCGGTCAAGTACCTGCCACTGACGTCATCGGGCGACGCGTACCTCTCCCTTGGGGGCGATGCCCGGCTCAGGTACGAGTACTTCAACAATGCCAACTGGGGGCGCGGCCCCCAGGACAATGACGGCTACCTGCTCCAGCGCTACCTGGTCCATGCCGACCTTCGGCTGACCGATGCGGCGCGGCTGTTCGCCCAACTCCAGAGCAGTCTCGAGGAAGGGCGGAGCGGCGGACCGCGCCCCACCGACGAGGACCAGCTCGACCTCCACCAGCTTTTCGTCGACGCAACACCGGCAGTGGGAGACACCCGCCCCCTCACGGTCCGGGTGGGGCGGCAGGAGCTGACCTTCGGCTCGTCACGCCTCGTATCGGTGCGCGAAAGCCCCAACAACCGCCGCAGCTTCGACGGGGTCCGAATCATCGGCCGGGTGGCCGGCATGAGGCTTGATGCGTTCGCCACCCGGCCGGTGGAAACAAAGCCCCATGTATTCGACAACCGGAGCGACGATGCCCAGGCATTCTGGGGAGCCTATGGCGTAGCCCCGCTGCCCGTGCTACCCGGCGGCTCCATCGACCTTTACTACCTGGGGCTGTACCGCAGGGGCGCACGCTTCGACCAGGGCCGCGCCCGCGAAACGCGCCATGCCGGCGGCACGCGGATCTGGGGCGCGGCCGGGGCGTGGGACTACAATGCCGAATTCGTCTTCCAGTGGGGCAGTTTCGGCAACGGCCGCATCCGGGCATGGACCGCGGCATCGGACACCGGCTACACCCTGAGGAACGCGCCGTGGCAGCCGAGGCTCGGCCTCAGGGCGAACATCGCCAGCGGCGACAGCGACCCCACGGACCGCACTCTCGGCACGTTCAACCCGTTCTATCCCAAGGGCAACTATTTCAGCGAGGCCGGACTCATGGGACCCGCCAACCTGATGAATCTCCACCCCGAGATTACGGTGAAGCCGGCCCGAAACCTGTCGATGCGGCTCGACTGGGACGTCATCTGGCGCCACAGCAGGCATGACGGCATCTACGCCAACAGCCTGAGCGTTGTCCGCTCCGGCACCACCGGCGGTTCGCGCTCCGTGGGGAGCCAGCTCCAATGCCAAGTCGACTGGCAGGTCGACCGGCACCTGCTGCTGACGGCCAACTACTCCCGCTTCTTTGCCGGTCCGTTCATCCGGGAGAGCGGACCGGGAAAGGATGTGGATTACGTCGGCACCTGGGCGACCTATCGTTTTTGAGCAGGGGCAAAGAAGAATGGGGCTTCCCGCCGCAACGGGGCAGTTGCACCGGGACGAGCCGGCCCGATTTCCACGATGCATCGGCAGGCTTCTCATTACTTGACGCACTGTCACCTTTCTGCAATAATTCGCGTTCGGTGTTGGCAAATTGTTGTTCCATGCAGTTAAATTCATTTTAAGGAGAGGTGCCGAACGTGAAAAAACTCGTATTGCTGATGGTCTCTGCCCTGCTCGTTGCTTTTGCCGCAACCGCCTTCGCGGCCGACGGTTCCTGGAACCGGGTCAAATCCGCCGGGAAACTTGTCATCGGCCTCGATGACGCCTTCCCCCCCATGGGATACCGCGATGCCAGCGGCAAGCTGATCGGCTTCGACATCGACGCCGCCGAAGAAGTGGGCAAGCGCCTGGGCATCAAGATCGAGTGGCAGCCCACCGCCTGGGACGGGGTCATCCACTCCCTCAACTCCAAAAAATTCGATGCCATCTGGAACGGCATGACTATCACCGATGAGCGGGCCAAGCAGGTAGCCTTCACCAAGCCCTACATCATGGACGGCCAGATCGCCGTGGTGAAGTTCTCCGAGAAGCGCTTCAAGAAGATCGCCGACCTGAAGAACGTGAAAATAGGCGCCCAGAAGGGCTCCTCGGCCCTCAACGCCGTGAAGAAGCTCCCCACCGCTCCGGCCGAGCTCAAGGAGTACGAGGACAACCCCAAGGCGCTGCTGGATCTTGAAGCGGGCCGCATCGACGTGGTGGTGATCGACAACGTGACCGGCCGCGACTTCATCGCCAAGCGTCCGGGCCAGTTCAAGGTGGTCCCCGGCTTCATCAGCAAGGAGCCCTTCGGCGTCGCCTTCCGCAAGGAAGACAAGGAACTGCGTGAGAAGGTGCAGAAGACCCTGGACAAGATGGTGAAGGACGGCTCCCTGGCGAAGATCTCCCGCAAGTGGTTTGCAGAAGACATCACCAACCCCAAGAAGTGGTAAGCAAAGCGCAGCTTTTCCGCAATCTCGGCATTGGGCTTCGGATTTGATTGTGCGGCGTACAGAAGTACGCCTCCGCTCAAATCCTTGCCCGCCTTGACCTTTGCGAAAGATCCACGCTTCTCAAATGAGCTTTTCTATGAACCTTAAACCATACACTCTCGGCAGGGTCGCTACGGCCCTGCTTTTTTTGTGGATCACCACTGCAACGGCGTTGGCGTCCGAAGCCGATTACGACGCCCTCTTCCGCGAGGCCAATGACCTCATGGGGGCAGGAGATCTCCCCGCCGCCATGGAGGTACTGAAAAAGGTCCCGGCGCCCCGGGCGGGCGAAGAAGGTGATGCCTTTGTCCGGAGTCGGATGCAGATCGCCAAGCTCCACTTCGCGGCCAAGGAGATGGACGAGGCCCTGGCCGCGGCCCGGGAGGTGCTTTCCCTCTACCCCGACAACAGTGAGGCGAAAAACTTCACGGCCTCGGTGGAGCGGGAGAAGAAGCCCGGCTACGTCACGTTCCTTCAGGACTGCCTGAAGTTCCTGCCGGTGCTTCTCAAGGGTGCGGTGATGACGCTCCTGCTGGTGCTCTGCACCATGTTCATCTCTCCCATCGGCGGGCTCCTCATCGCCTTGGGGCGGATCAGCACCTTCAGGCCCCTGTCGGCCCTCTGCTGGTTCGTCATCTGGCTCTTCCGGGGCACCCCCCTCCTGCTTCAGCTCTTCTTCATCTACTACGGCCTCCCCTCCCTCGGCATCACCCTCAAACCCATCACCGCCGCGGTCATCGGCCTGGGGCTCAACTACTCGGCCTACCTTGGCGAGATCATCCGGGGAGCCATTCAGAGCATCGACCACGGCCAGACCGAGGCAGCCAAGGCCCTGGGCATGACCTATGGCCAAACCATGCGCCGGGTCGTCATCCCCCAGACCTACAAGCGGCTCATGCCCCCCATCGGCAACGAGTTCATCGCCCTGATCAAGGACACGGCCCTGGTTTCCACCATTGCCATGGTAGAGCTGATGCGGGCCGCGGACCAGATGTTCAACACCTACTTCAACGTGACGGCCCTCGTCCTGGCCGCCGTCATCTACCTGATCTTCACGACCTTCTTCACCTTCCTCTTCGAAAAGATCGAGCACCGGGCAGGGATCTATGAGCGACGTTAAGCCCCTCATCCAACTGGAGAACATCACCAAGCGCTTCAAGAGCCTCACGGCGGTGAACGGCGTCAACCTGGCGGTCCATCCGGGGGAAAAGCTCGTGATCATCGGCCCGTCCGGGTCGGGCAAGTCGACGCTGCTCCGCTCCATCAACTTCCTGGAGGAGATCGACGAGGGGACCATCCGCTTCGAGGGAAACGAGGTTGGCTACGTCCGGCGCCACGGCAAGCTCCATCTGGACAAGCAACCGGTGATCTGCGCCCTGCGGGCCGAGATCGGGATGGTCTTCCAGCACTTCCACCTCTTTCCCCACATGACGGTCCTCGGCAACGTGATGGAAGGCCCCCTCACCGTGCAGAAGAAGAGCGCCGCCGAGTCCCGGGAAATCGCCCTGGCCATGCTGGCCAAAGTGGGGCTCACCGACAAGAAGGACGTCTACCCCGCCACCCTCTCCGGCGGCCAGAAGCAGCGGGTGGCCATTGCCCGGGCCATTGCCATGCGGCCGAAGCTCATGCTCTTCGACGAGCCCACCTCGGCCCTGGACCCGGAGCTGGTCGGGGAGGTCTTCGACACCATCCACGCCCTGGCCGACGAGGGGATGACCATGATCATCGTCACCCATCATATGGGCTTTGCCCGGGAACTGGCCGACCGGGTGATCTTCATGGAAAAGGGGAACTTCCTGGCCGAGGGGACCCCCCAGGAATTCTTTGCCGAAGGGATGAACAACGAGCGGATCCAGTCGTTCCTGAACCGGATTCTGTGACATGAGCATCTACGCCAACTTCTTCGTCGCTATCTGGCTCAAGTTCTTCTTTCTCCTGACCCCGTTCTTCGTGATGTCGGTCTTCCTCTCCATGACCCAGGAGATCGCACCCCGGGACCGACGGCGGCTCGCCCTCAAGGTGACCGTGGCGGTGCTGGTCGCCTGCTTCACCCTCTTCTTCTTCGGCAACCACCTCTTCTCCCTGTTCGGCATCACTATCGACTCGTTCCGGATCGGCGCCGGCGCCCTCCTCTTCCTCTCCGCGGTGCAGATGGTCCAGGGTGATGCCGCCGTCTCCCCCAGCGACCGGCAGGGCGACATCTCCGTGGTGCCGCTGGCGATCCCCGTCACCGTGGGCCCCGCCACCACCGGTGCGCTCCTGGTCATGGGGGCCGAACTCCAGGGGGCCTGGCAGACCGTGATCGGCTGCGCGGCCCTGGCCGCGGCAGTCCTCTGCATCGGGGCACTGCTGGGCTCCGCCGCCTCCATCGAGCACGTGATCGGCAAGCGGGGAATCACCATCCTGAGCAAGCTGACCGGGCTCATGCTCGCCGCGCTGGCGGCCCAGATCGTCTTCACGGGCATCAAGAGCTTTCTCGCCATCCACTGACCACGCGAGGTACACATGACACACGCAACGGAAACGCACCATCGGGAATGGACCCTGATCGAAACCCTGCTCCCCCAGGACACCAACCCGGCGGGCTCCATCTTCGGCGGGGTGATCATGGGGCTCATGGACAAGGCCGCCGCCATAGCCGCCTGGCGCTACACCCGGCGCGAAGTGGTCACGGCCGGGGCCGAGCATATCTCTTTGCTGCGGCCGGTACGGCTGGCGGAGGTGGTCAAGGTGGAGGCCCGGGTGGTCTGCACCGGCCGGACATCCATCGATGTGGACGTGGTGGTTGAAACCGAGAATGTCCTCACGGGCGAGAGCGCCGTGGCGGCCACGGGATTCTTCACCATGGTCGCCCTGGACAAGGAGGGCAAGCCCACGGAAGTCCCCCGCTGGGAGCCCCGCACCGAGGAGGAGCGGCGCCTCTGCGAGGCGGCCCGGGAACGGCGGGCCCAGCGCGTACGCACATCAGAGCAAAGGTAGTGGGGCAGAGGTAAGGGGAAAAACGTGTGCCCCCCTTAGCCTTCCCCCAATGACACGACGGCCGGTGCGTGGCAGCGCCCGACAGGGGCGTCCCGAATGGACAAGCAGCACCAGGTCCGCAAAGAGTTGCCGGCCTGATCACCCGGAAAACCATCTCGCCTTCAGCGTCTCGCGCAATGACGTGCTGGAGAACGCGGCCATGTCGCGTCGCGCGTTCCGAGGCATGTATCACCATTTCCCCCCAACCTCGCTGCAGTACACCAAACAACCACGGCCTTATCGGGTTGCCCCTGATGGCCGCGGGCGGGTCCGCGCGCAGGCCATTCGAGATATTTGGTCTGTTTGCATGCCTCGCCGCTTGCACTGCCGGCCCGCCGTCTTTATACTCAACCTGTGCCGATACTACGAAATCGATTTCCCGCCCGAAATATGAGGAAACGAGATGCGGTCCAATGAATTGCTGAAACGCAGGAAAGCGAACAACCCGCCGACGGTTATCGATGTCCGGACCGGCTTTGAGTTCAAGGCCGGTCACGTCCCCGGCGCGGTCCATGCCCCGGCCTGGAAAATCCTCCTGATGCTCGCCCGTCTCCCCGCCGACAAGAGTGCGGAGCTGGTGGTCACCTGCGAACACGGACCGCGCGCCCAGATGGCCAAGGGGCTGCTCGGGTTATACGGCTACCGGAATGTGGAGTTGCTGGACGGGCACATGTCCGCCTGGCGGCAGGCCGGCCATCCCCTGGAAAAGTGATGGCAGCACCGGCAGCACCGGCGACGTGCCGGACACTACTATCTTGAACCGGAGATACGTGCATGAAGATGAGCATTGTGGTGATCGGCGCAAACGCCGCCGGCGCCAAGGCGGCCTCGAAAGCGAAGCGGATCAACCCGACAGCCGAAATAACCCTGATTGACCGGGGCACCTTCATTTCCTACGGTGCCTGCGGTATTCCCTATTTCGTTTCTGATACCGTTGAAGACGTGAAGGAGCTGATGAGCACGCCCGTCGGCGTCGTTCGCGACCATCAGTTCTTCAGGAAGGTCAAGGGCGTGACCGTCAAGACCGCTACCGAGGTCATTGCGATCGATCGCGCAGCAAAAACCGTATGCATGCGTGATTGCCAGACATCCCGGGAAACGAAGCTCCCTTATGACCGCCTGGTTCTGGCCACCGGCAGCACCCCGTTCATCCCGCAGATCAGCAACGTCAATCTGGCCAATGTTCTCACCGTCAAGAGCATCGAGGATGCCGAACTGCTTAAGAGTCTGGCTGTTCCCGGCACCCGGGCCTGTATCGTCGGCGGCGGACTGATCGGGCTGGAAACGGCTGAAGCGCTGCGTCACAAGGGGTTGCAGGTAGCGGTCGTCGAAATGCGGGACCAGATGCTGCCCGGCGTACTGGACTGGGAGATGGCGGCACTGGTGGAAAAGCAACTCAGGCAGCAGGGCGTCACCGTCATGACCGGCAGCGCGGTGACCGGCCTCGTCGGTGATGCCGCCGTCGAGGCGGTACAAATAGGGGACGTGCGGATCCCGGCCGATCTGGTGGTCCTTGCTCCCGGCGTTGCCCCCAATGTCGAGCTGGCCCGCGGCGCCGGACTGGAGATAGGGCCCACCGGAGCCATTGCGGTCGATACGCGCCAATGCACCACCGATCCCGACATCTACGCCTGCGGCGACTGCTGCGAAACCACGCATCTCATTACCGGCAAAAAGGTGTTCATCCCCCTGGGGAGCACCGCCAACAAGCAGGGCCGGGTTGCCGGGATCAATGCCGCCGGCGGCGAGGCAACCTTTGCCGGGGTCATCGGCACCAGCATTCTGCGGGTATTCGCTGTCAATGCCGGCAAAACGGGTCTCACCGAGGCAGAGGCCAAGGCGCACGGGTTCGAGGTGGAGACTGTCCTGTCGCCGTCCCACGACAAGGCTCACTTCTTCCCCGGGGCCAAGCCCATCATTCTCAAGCTGGTTGCCGAACGGGGCACCGGCCGGATTCTCGGCCTGCAAGCCGTGGGCGAAGGCGCCGTCGACAAGCGGCTCGACGCCGCCGCCACTGCCATCACGTTCGGCGCAACCGCCGAGCAGGTGGCGCAGCTCGATCTCGCCTATGCGCCGCCCTACTCCGCCGCGATGGACAATCTGATCGTTGCCGCCGACATCCTGAAAAACAAGCTGGCCGGCCATGCCCGCGGCATCACGCCCCGGGAGGTGAAACGCAAGTTCGATGAGGGTGATGACTTCATCCTGCTCGATGTCCGTTCGCCGGCAGAGCACAACGCAGTGGGGATCGAAGGCGCCAAGCTGATCCCGCTCGGGATGCTGCGGGAGAAGCTTGAGGAACTGCCCAGGGACAAGGAGATCATCGCCTTTTGCAAGATCAGCCTTCGCGGCTATGAGGCCCAGAAGATCCTCGACGCGGCAGGCTTCAGGAATGCAAAATTCATGGACGGCGGGATTCTGGCCTGGCCGTTCGCCCTCAGGACTTCTGACAAATAGTGGGGCACCAGGGCGGCCCCTGCATGTTCATTTTCGGGACTCATCGCAACGAGCCCCGGCGGGGGGTGCCACAACCATCGCAGGCGGCGTAATGAGTGCGCCGAAATATCACACGAGGAGGGATGTGCATGAGGCAATTCCGTAAGCTGTTCTGTCTGGCCCTGTCGCTGACCATGACCATCGTTGTTTTCACGGCCGGGGTTGGCGCCGCATCGAGCCACGGGAAGGACGTTTCGGCCCACAAATCGTGCCAGTACTGCGGCATGGATCGGGAGAAGTTCGCACACAGCCGCATGCTGATCGAGTTCGAGGACGGCACCACCGTAGCCACCTGCAGCCTGCATTGCGTCGCAGTCGACCTGGCAAACAACATCGACAAGGCCCCGAAGTCCATAATGGTGGCCGACTACTCCACCAAGCAACTCATCGATGCCGAAAAGGCCTATTGGGTTATCGGCGGCAGCAAACAGGGGGTAATGACCAGAAATGCCAAGTGGGCCTTTGCCGCCAAGGATGCGGCGGAAGCGTTCATCAAGGAAAACGGCGGCAGGCCGGCCTCCTTTGACGAGGCCATCAAGTCCGCCTATGAGGATATGTATTCCGACACCAAGATGATTCGCGACAAGCGCAAACAGATGAAGATGAAAAGGGAGGGGCACGCAAAGGGAAGCGACATGAAATAGCAGCGGCCGCAACCGGCACCACACGCCGCAGACCCGCGCGCAAGGAACCGCCCATGTGCCTGATCCTCTTCGCCCTCGATGCCCATCCGCGCTACCGCCTGGTGCTGGCCGCCAACCGGGACGAGTTCTACGCCCGCCCCACGGCACCGGCCGCCTTCTGGGACGATGCCCCTCAGGTCCTGGCCGGGCGGGACCTGACGGCCGGCGGCACCTGGTGCGGGGTAACGCGAGACGGCAGGATCGCCGCGGTCACCAACTACCGCGATCCCGGAGCCCATCGGGTGGGCGCGCGCTCACGGGGTGAGCTGGTGGCCGGCTTCCTGGGCGGAGACGAGGCACCGTCCCGGTGGCTGGAGCACCTGCAGCGGAACGGGCACGACTACAACGGCTTCAACCTGATCTTCGGCGACGGCAACGGGCTCCACTACCATTCGAACCGGGGCGCGGCCGCATCACCCCTGTCGCCTGGAATCCACGGCCTTTCCAACCACCTGCTCGACACCCCCTGGCCCAAGGTGGCGCGGGGCAGGGATGCCTTGGCGCGCCTCCTGGCAACAGCGGACGAACCGGCCGTGGACGACCTCTTCGCCATCCTGGCCAACCGTACCCCAGCGCCCGACCATCTGCTGCCCGACACGGGGGTCAGCCTCGATTGGGAGCGCCTCCTCTCTCCCCTCTTCATCACCAGCCCCACCTACGGCACCCGCTCGTCCACGGTGATCCTCGTGGATCGCAGCGGGCAGTGCACCTTCGTGGAGCGGAGCTACAACGGCGCTGCCGACCATCCGCGCACCGTGGAGTATCGGTTCGAGGTCATCACCTGACGCAACCGCCTTGAAGGACAACCGGCTTTTGCTACACTGTGTTCCAATTGCCGGTCACCGGACATCGGTCACTCCTGCCCGGCCCACTCAGAGGGTCGACAGACATCCGGCGAAGCGGGAGGGAAACCCATGAAATTCCCACGGCTTGTCCCCTCAAAGATCAAACGGCACGGCCTCCTGCTGGACCGGCCCGCCAGTGACCCCCTGCCCTGCAAGACCTGCGATGGCGCCTGCTGCCGCGCCTTTCCCAGCGTACCTATCTCCTGGCCCGAGTATGAACGGCTCCACGCCCTCGGGGCCACCCGTCTCCACTTCTCCCTCACGGGCCGACACCTGTTGCTCATTGAGAACGGCTGCGAGTTCCTCGCGGACGGCCGCTGCGCCATTTATCCGGACCGGCCCGATGTCTGCCGCCGCTTCATCTGCGAGGAATGCTGAAACCAACCGATCTGTAACATTTTTCAAACGTACGGAGGTGGCTCTCGCACTCCGGACGTATACATCTGCCCCCATTGCTCGCCCGCGGAGGTCTGCTACACTGTCTCAGGCAAGAAGTGAGTGCCCGATAGGCCAAAGGGGGGTTGAATGAGGATAGTGCTAGCGTTTCTCTTTTGCGCTGTTGTGGCGCTGCCGGCGTGGGGGGCCGGTTTTACGGGGCGGGTGGACGGGGGAGTGCTGGCGGTGGCCAAGGCCGACAACCTCTGGGGCCGGGGGAAAAACCACATCGACAGCATCCACGCGAAGCCGAAGACCGTAACCCACCTCTATCCCATTGCCCTCGTCGACCTCAGGTACCGGGCCGAAGGGAGCGCCAACGAGTTCTTTCTCTCCACACCACCCGACGAGGTAGGGAGCGTAGCCCTGGGGCTCAAGCGCACGCTCGGCTTCGGCACGGCGACCGGAGCGCTGTTCTACCAGTTCGCGGGGCGCGTCTGGGAGAACCCCTACGTGACGGACCGGGAGGACACGGACAACCGGATCTACGGCGTAAGGCTCGGTATTGAGGATATGGGCCCGGCCCGGCTCGGGATCACCTACCGGGCAACGCTTAATGATGTGGACCGGGATCTGATCGGAGATCTGAGCCCTGACCTGGAAAGGGACGGCTCCACCCACCGTCTGACCCTGTCGGGCAAGATCGAGGCATCGCGAGAGATCACGGTAACGCCGTCGGTTTCCTACGAGCGCGGCGCGGCGGACGGTGAAAGCAATCGTTACCACAGCGGCGAGGCGCGCCTGTCCGTTGGCTGGCGCAAGGGCGACCTTTCCCTTTCGGGACGGGTGTCGGGCAGCTACGCCGGATATGATGCCGTCCACCCTATCTACGACCAGACCCGGACGGAATGGGGCTACGGAGCCGGTGCGACCGCATCGGCCTCCAACGTGGCGGGCCTGCGCAATGTGTCGGCCACGTTGGGCGTGATCTGGGAGCAGACCCTGGCCAACATCGACTTCTTCGGCACCCGGTCGACCCTGGCGTTCGGCACCATCGGTTATTCGTTCTGACACAGCCGGTTTCGATCTACGCCTGCAACTGGCATTATTTTTGTTGATGAATCTCCATCACCAGAAATCGATTCTCAAAGCCCTCAGGGGATATACGCCAAAAGCGCGTGATTATTGAGCTTAACCACAGTCGAACCATTGGTTTCCTGAACGGGGTGCGACATTTTGTCCCAATACAGAGCAGAAATGATCACACAAGTCATGGAGGACGTCATGTTCGGTGGTTCCGTGCTGATCTGTGACGATGAAGAAGGGATGCTGCGTTACCTCAAAAAGATGATCGAGGCGGCGGGGCTGAGGGTTGAAACCTTCGGCAACGGAACGAGCCTGCTGGCGAGGATCGAGGGGGGAGACCCCGGAGACGCGAGTCTGCTGTTGCAGGACATGCGGCTCCCTGATGCCGACGGGTTGGAGATTCTGCATCGGGTGAAGGAACTGCGCCCTGCCCTCCCCGTGGTGATGATGACCGCCTACGCCTGCGACGAGGTGGTCCGCGCGGCCTTTGACGGCGGGGCCAGCGATTTCCTGCCCAAGCCCTTCACCCGCGAGGCGGTGCTCGGCGTTATCAGGACGACGACGGCGGAACACTAGCACAACGGGCAGGACCATAACAAAAGAGAGGAGCCTCGCGGCCCCTCTCTTTTGTTATGACATCAACGGGCGGACGACGTCGCATGCGGCAGGTTGCCGTTTCGCCCGGCCGATTTCACTACTTTGCGGCTTCAGGGAGCTGGGCCGAACACAGTCGTGCCGCCTTCGCCCCGTGCGCTACTCAGACCTCGCCGCCCCCCCTGGGCCTGAACCGGGACCAGAAGTCGGAGAGGGCCCGGGTTTCGGCCAGAAGCGTGGTGCAGGCGAGCAATGCGCCGAGGGCGATCCCGCCGAACCCGTAGACGTGGTGAACCTCGGGCAGTGAAAAGAGCACTCCCGCCGCGAACAACGCCACTGCACCAATGATGACCGTCAGCATGACACACCTCCCGCTTCCATGACCTACCCGTCGATCAGGCCTCGTTGGTCTTGTTGATGACCTTCACTTCGTCTTCGTTCATCCCCTTCTTGAAACTCTTGATGCTGCTGCCAAGGGCCTGCCCCAGCTGGGGCAGCTTGGACGGCCCCACCACCACCAGGGCGATGACGAGGATAATGATCATTTCAGGCATTCCGAATCCAAACATGGTGCGTTCCTCCCGCCGGCTCCGGGTCCGGCGTAATGCTGAGCCCCTGCGGGGCGGCTCAGTTCCGTGCGTGTACCTCGTGTCCGAGGGAGCGCAGTTCGTCGACGATAAGTCCCGCCACACGGGGCAGACACTCGCTCAGGACCGGCGAGAGATCGCTCCCCGGGTCCAGGGAAGAGGGGATGACCCCCAGCAGACTGATCCGGTCCGGGCAGGCCCCGCGCATCTCGCTGATGAAGAGCATCTCCTGGATGCCGATCTGGTGCGGCGACAGCTTGACCGGCAGGCGGTTGAGCATGATGTCTTCCTTTTCGAAGCGGAAGACCTCGCCCGGATTGCCGGCGGTCTCCACCGTATCCACCAGGATGACCCGGTCGGCCTCCTCGATCTTGTGGGTGACCATGATCCCGAGGGTGCCGCCGTCGTACAGCTCCACCTCGGGCGGGAATACGTAGTTCTCTTCCAGGTGGTTGATGCAGTGGACGCCGAAGCCCTCGTCGGTGAGGATCAGGTTGCCGGCGCCGAAGATTAGGGTTCTCATTCGCTACTCCATAGAGGGGGGCTGAAGCCCCCCCCGGGTTTCCGTTACAGGACCTTGACCTTGGTGATCTCCTTGCCGGCCGGGTCGATGGTGTGGACGGCGCACGCAATGCAGGGGTCGAAGGAGTGGATGGTGCGCAGCACTTCCAGCGGCTTGTCCGGCTGAGCCACGGGGTTGCCCACGAGGCAGGCTTCGTAGGGACCGGCAACGCCGTTCTCGTCCCGCGGCGAGGCGTTCCAGGTGGACGGAACCACGGCCTGGTAGTTCTTGATCTTCTTCTTCTCGATGACTATCCAGTGGGACAGGGCACCACGGGGCGCCTCGTGGAAGCCGACCCCCTTGTACTCGCCGTCGGGGATTTCCGTGTGGTTGGCGTAGGTGGAGTCACCCTTACCGATGTTGGCCACGAGCTTGTCCAGGTACTCCAGGGAGTAGTCGGCCATGACGTGGGCGCGCACGCCCCGGCAGAAGAGCCGGCCCATGGTGGAGTGGAGCTCCTTGGGACCGATGCCGAGCTTGGCTGCGGCGTCGTCCACCAGCTTCTTGACCTTGGGATGGCCGGTGGCGTAGGCGGCCATGACCTGGGCGGGCGGTCCAACCTGCATGGGCTTGCCGTTGTAGCGCGGCGACTTGCACCAGGTGTACTTGCCGTTCTCCTGGAAGTCGGTGTACTGGGGCTTGGTCTCCCCTTCCCAGGGGTGGAGCGAATCGGAGCCTTCGTACCAGGCGTGAGCCACCCCTTCGGTGACCCCCTGAATGAGCGCCGCATCCTGGTGGGTGGTGATCGCCTTGAAGGTACCCAGATCGCCGCCGTAGATGGTGCCGCCGGGGAGGCCGAACTTGGTGTTGCGGGTGTCTTCGGCGAACTCGGGGACCGCCAGGTAGTTGGTGACGCCGGCGCCGTACTTGAACCATTCCTTGTAGAAGGAAGCGATGGCCACCAGGTCCGGGTAGTAGACCTTCTGGACGAACTCGCGGGTCTCTTCCATAAGGGTGCGGAGGAAGGCGATCCGCTCCATGTTGAGGGTGGCGATGTTCTCCATGTTCACAGCGGTGGCTACCCCGCCCACCACCAGGTTCTGAACGTGGGGGTTCTTGCCGCCGAGAATGGCCACAGCCTGTGAAGCCCGGCGCTGGTAGTCGAGAGCCTTGAGGTAGTGGGCCACGGCGATCAGGTTCACCTCGGGCGGCAGCTTCATGGCCGGATGGCCCCAGTAGCCGGAGGCGAAGATGCCGAGCTGGCCGCTGGCCACGAACGCCTTGAGCTTGTCCTGGACCGCCTTGAACTCCTTCTCGCTGTTGCCGGGCCAGTCGGACAGGCTCTGGGCGATGGAGGAGGCCTTCTTCGGGTCGGCCTTCAGGGCGGACACGATGTCGACCCAGTCCAGGGCGGACAGGTGGTAGAAGTGGACGATGTGATCCTGCACCGAGTGCTGGGCGATCATGATATTGCGGATGTACTGGGCGTTGAGGGGAACTTCCACGTTCAGGGCGTTCTCCACGGAACGGATGGACGAGATGGCGTGCACCGTAGTGCAGACGCCGCAGAAACGCTGGGCGTAGGACCAGGCGTCCTGGGGATCGCGCCCCTTGAGGATGGTCTCGATGCCCCGCCACATCTGGGCCGAGGACCAGGCCTTGGCAACCTGGCCGCCATTCACTTCCACATCGATTCTCAGGTGACCCTCGATCCGGGTGATGGGGTCTATGGTGATACGTTTAGACATGTATTCCTCCAGAGATGAATTGTATGCGTTCGACCGCGGGTCGGCCGGCGGCCGGGGATGCTCCCCGGGCGCCGGCCACCGCCCATTATTTTCCTGCGTACACGCCGCCGGGAGCGACCTGGCCGGCAGTTTCCTCCACCATCTCTTCGCCCTCTTCGGCGAAGTGCTTCTTCGGATTCGGCATGACCGGGAAAATCTTCACCAGGGTCAGGTAGCCGAGGATCTCGATGGCGATGATGCCCACGGTGATGAGGAATTCCGCCACCGAGGGGAAGTAGCTCCACCCCTCGCCCGGATTGAAGCCGATCAGGTAGACGTTGAATCGGTAGAGCCCGCCGCCGAGCATCAGCAGGGCACCGCTCAGGAACAGGAGCCGCGGAGAGAGCCGGTTCTTGCGCGACAGCATCATGAAAGCGCCGCCACCGATCAGGAGCACCTCCAGGAGGAAGAACAGAGCGTTCTTGTCAAACGTCAGGATGGTGGGGATCTGGTTGCGCCAGATCAGGTCGCCGAAGCGGATCGCCATCCAGAGCCCTGCCACCCACGGCACGATCCGGGCGATGCCGGACAGTTCGTGCACCTCATAGGCCCGCTTGAAGCCGAAGGAGGAGAGGATCGACTCGAACATGACCGTGGAGTAGCCGATGAAGATGCAGTTGATCAGGAAGAGCAGCGGCAGGAAGCCGGTCTGCCACAGAGGGCTCAGCTTCTCGCCGGCAATGATCATCATGGAGCCGAGCGACGACTGGTGCATGGACGGCAGCGTGATCCCCAGGACGATGAAGAAGATGAGGACCTTGTCGAGCCGTACCTGGAGATGCCCCGCCGCCTTGCTCACGTTGGTCAGGCCGTTGCGGAGCGCGTCGGTGTCGGGGATCAGGCGCGCATAGAGCCAGTGGGACGATTCGCGCACCCACTTCCACTTGCTGTGCTCCAGGGTGTAGAGCACCGCCGGGAGGAACTCGATGATCAGGACCGTGGAGTACGACATGACGCAGAGAGCGACCTCGAACATGACCGAGTTGCCCTGCCAGCGGCTGGGCATGAAGAAGCCGTAGGCGTTCCAGTAGCGGCCCAGGTCGACCATGACCGAAAAGCCGGCCAGGCAGTAGCCGAACACGCTGGTCAGGATGGCCGAGCGGATGAGCGGATGGTACTTCCACCGGTTCATGATGTAGATGAGCAGCGCCAGTGCGTAGCCGCCGCAGGCGAAGGCGGTGCCGGTGGCCACGTCGTAGGCGATCCAGATTCCCCAGGGGTAGCCGTCGGACAGCCCGGTAACCGCGCCTACGCCGGCGAAGAACCGGTAGGCGATGAGCGCCAGCCCTACCAGGACGAAGAACAGGAGGATGAAGAAGGGCCGGGTTAAGATCTTGCCGGGCTGAACCTGATATTCATCGTGATGCGATCCCATCTTAATCGTCCTCCCCGTGTCCGAGATCTTCCTGCTTCTTCTTGTTCCTGAGGGCAATGGCCGCCAGGGTCCCGTAGAGGGCAACCGGGGCGATGAACCCCTTGTAGATGGTGTGCTGGATATGCTCGGAGAAGGCGGCGGGCGACTCCTCCTTCAGTTCGGGCAGGCCCAGCTTCTGGAACGGGAAGGCGGCCAGATACAGGTGGTTGGCGCCGCCAACTTCCTTCTCGCCGTAGACCTTTGGAATGTAGCGGTCCGGGTTCTCCTTGATCCGGTTGTGGGCCTCGGCCAGAAGATCCGTGCGCTTGCCGAAGGCAATGGCGCCGGCGGGGCAGGTCTCGCTGCAGGCGGGCATCCCCTTGGCCTTCAGGTTCGTGTCCTTGCAGAAATCGCACTTGACGATCTGGGGCAGCGCCTTGTCCCACTGGAAGCGGGGGATGTTGTAGGGACAGGCCACCTGGCAGTAGCGGCAGCCGATGCAGGCGTTCTTGTTGTAGGCCACCACGCCGGTGACCGGGTCCTTGGTCATGGCCTTGACCGGGCAGGCGGACACGCAGCCGGGCTTCGTGCAGTGCATACAGGAGTGCTTCACGTAGGAGAAGCGGGTGTCGGACTCCTTGTAGAGCTTGATGACCGTGCGGGTGTCGCCGGACAGGTCCTTGGGGGCGTCCCAGAGTTTGTCCCCGTCGGTGGGCAGGTACTCGTAGGAGAGATTGTTCTGCTCCATGTTGACCCGCTTGCAGGCTGCCATGCACGCCTTGCACCCCACGCACTTGGTGGCGTCGTAAAGCATGGCGATGGCGGTTTCGCTCTCGCCGGCCGGGCCCGTGGAGGCCGACAGGGGCGCGGCGCACGCCAGGCAGGCGGCGCCGGTCATCCCCATCATCTTGAGGAAATCGCGTCTAGTCGTGCTTTTCATGACCTTCCTCCCCGCTGGGCAGCTTCTTGGCCAGCATGGCGCCGGCACCCAGGGCTACGCCGCCGGCCAGGCCAACGAGACCGGTGGCCGCCGGGCTCACGCCGGGACCCTTCTGCCCCAGTTCGGCCGGAGCATAGGTGTCGGGCGGCGTGGGCAGGTGGATCTGGAGCTTCTCGGCGATGGGCTTCTTGAAGAGGATATCCGGCTCGGTGCAACCAATGCACGGGTGGCCGACGGAAACGGGCCATACCCCCACGTCGTTGAAACGGGTGACGGAGCAGTTGGCGAATGTCGCCGGCCCCTTGCAGCCCAGCTTGTAGAGGCAGTACCCCTCGGCATGGGTCTTGTCGCCGTAGGCGGTGGCGAAGCGGCCCGCGTCGAAGTGGGGACGGCGCTCGCAGTGCTCGTGAATCTTCCGGCCGTAGGCAAACTTGGGACGGCCCAGTGCGTCGAGCTCGGGGAGCTTGTTGAACGTCAGGTAGTAGAGGACCGTGGAGAGGAAGTTGTAGGGGTTGGGCGGACAGCCGGGAATGTTGACGATCGGCTTGTTCTTGATCAGGTCGCGGACCCCCACGGCGCCCGTAGGGTTGGGAGGAGCCGACTGGATGCCGCCGTATGAGGCGCAGGTGCCGATGGTGATGATGGCGGCAGCCCCTTCGGCGGCGGTGGTCAGGGAATCCACGGCGGTCTTGCCGCCCACCTTGCAGTAGATGCCGTTGTCCTTGGTGGGGATGCCACCCTCCACGACCAGGATGTACTTGCCGTGGTTCGCCTTCATGGAGTCGTGGAGCGACTGCTCCGCCTGATGCCCCGAGCCGACCATGAGGGTTTCATGGTAGTCCAGCGAAATCATGTCAAGTATCAGTTCGGAAACATCCGGGTGCCCCGAACGGAGAAGCGACTCTGAACAGCCGGTGCACTCCTGGAAGTGAAGCCAGATCACCGGCGGCCGGCCGGCCTTCTGGGCAGCTTCGGCCACCTTTGTGTGCATGCTGTAGGGCAGCCCCATGATAGCGGTGGCTGCAACACAGGTCTTCATGAAATCCCTTCGCGACACGCCGCCGCGAAGCACAGCTTCCTTTCCCATAAATCCCCCTGTCGGTATGATGCGTGATTGTCAGTAGCCCGAAATCACTTTAGCCCTGCAGTACAAGATTAAAAATAGCACATCTTTTTTCTACATAAAATGTAAACATCAACATATGTGCCAAAAATGAAACAAGGCGACATTACCGCTAAAATACGCATAACATATCAATATTACTAAAAACAATGCCAACTGTCCGAAATCACGCCTTCAGTGGATTATGTATACCTTTTCCTCGCATTGCATCGTTTTGTCTATTTGAACTGTATACTTTTGTCTCAAAAAAAGCAACCCCTGTGTCATTATGGCGATTACTTTTTTACACGTATGCATCATCGCCTCAACCAACCACGCAACACAGCGTAAACAGCTTGATTTATTTGTGCTTTTTATTTTCCGCCACATGCATCATCCCTCCTGTCCCAAGATTACAAAACCATAACAAAACAACTAATATCCACGAATTTCGAGTCATTCCGCCGCACCGGGCACAAAAAAACCCGCCTCCGTTGCCGGAGGCGGGTAGATGTGCGAGGAAAGCGCGCGGTCAGCGGGTCAGGCGTGCTCGTCCTTTTCCTTTACAGTAATCTTTTCGGGCTCTTCCAGAGACGCCTTCTTGAAATTCCTGATGCTCGCGCCCAGGGACTGACCCAGCTGGGGAAGTTTCCCCGGGCCGAATACCACCAGGGCGATGACGAGGATAATGATCATTTCGGGCATGCCGAATCCGAACATGGTTCTGTCTCCTTTTTATTACAGCGTTACGCCGACGCCCCGGCCCGCTCGTCGGCCGGGGCGGGCAGGGCCTCGCCGCGCTCGATCTCTCTCAGGCGGTAGTAGTCGGTCGGTGTGTTGATGTTGCGGAACGAATTGAACTCGGGGTCGAACGCGGCAATCTGGGCCACATTGACGCGATTGACATTGGTCCTGCCGAAAAACGAGACGATCCGTCGCTGGCCCGAGAGGAGCGTCGCCTCGATCGCGGCGAGGCACCCCTTGCCGTACACGGCGTGGAGCGGTTCCAGGCCCGTGGGACTCTCGGGGATCAGGACCCCGCCGGGATCGGCCATAGAGGCCAGGTGGCGGATCAGGTCGCCGTTGAGATAGGGCATGTCGCAGGCCACCACAAAGGCCGCCGGATTGGAACTATGGTGGAGACCGGCGTGGATGCCGGCCAGGGCGCCCATTCCCTCGTGGATGTCGGTCACCTTCCGACAAGGGAGGAATTCGTACTGCTCCGGCGTGTTGGTGACGACGATGACCTCGTCGAAATACTCGGAGAGCTGGCGGTGGATCGACTCGATGAAACGGCCGCCCCGATAGGGGAGGAGGGCTTTGTTGCTCCCCATGCGGCTGGACTGGCCGCCGGCCAGGATGACGCCGGTGACGCCGGGAATTCGGCCCCGCGGCACCGGCCCGGGCAGGGATGCCGCAGCCTGCTCCGGCACCAGCAGCCGGTCGCTGTGGGTATAGACCGTGAACTTGCCGCCGCGCACGTAGCCCAGAAGGCAGATCCCCGCCTCGTGGCAGAGAGTCGCCGCCATATCGGTGGCCGAAGTGCGGGATGCCACCAGGGCAATGCCGAGCCGGGCGCACTTGGAGGCCATCTCCGTGGAGACGCGCCCCGAGGTCACCAGGATGCGGCCGGCCAGATCGATCCCCTTGAGCAGGGCCTCGCCGGCAATCCGGTCGAGGGTGTTGTGCCGGCCGATGTCCTCGGCAAAGAGGAGGAGGTTCCCCTCCCCGTCCCCCACGGCGGCCGAGTGGATGCCCCCGTGGTTCCGGTAGTTGTCGGCCTGCCGCGCCAGTTCCTCCATGAGCCGGAAGACCGCCTCCGGTGCCACGGCGGGCGACGGCGCCACGGCCGCTTCCCGCCCCCCCGTCTCCAGGGTGAAGGTGATGCCGGTGCCGCAGCCACTGGTGAGGACCGGCTTGAGCCGCTCGGGCAGTTCCTGCCTGATCCGGACATTGGCGATGCCGAACTCGTCGCAGACGGCCAGCATGTGGAAATCCGCCGCCGACTCGACAAAGCCCTGGTTGCGCAGGAACCCGGCCACCAGGAAGCGGAGGTCGTGGGGAGATGCGATGAGGGTGGCGATCTCCCGGCCGTTCACCTGGAGCACCAGGGGAAACTCCCGCACGATATCGCCCCGCTTTTCTTCGAGTCGGCCGTTAGTGTAGATGTGGATGGTTTTCATGGGGTCTCGTGGTTGCAGGGGCAATCCATGAATTGCCCCTGCGCCGTTGGATTACGTGAACTACGCTTCGCTCGCCGTCCCGTGGCCGTGCTTCTCGATCTTGCGGAAGCGGTCGGGTATGGTGTAGTCGGTGGCCTCCGGATGGTGCTCGAAGATCGGGAAATACTTGGCAATGAGCACGAAGAAGAGGATGTGGGCCGCGATGATGCCGATGGTCACCACCGACTCGATGAAGTTCGGGAAATACACGGGCTGACCGGGCTGGTGCATGGCGAACATGGAGACGTTGAACCGGTTCAGGATGAGACCCACGATCACCAGGGAAGCGGCCCGGAGCTGCATCTGCTTGTCGGTCCTGATCCGCTTGGTGAGGAACATGGCGAAGGGGATCAGCAGACCCACGATTACCTCAACGCTGAAGAGGGCCGTCAGGACCGGCCGGTCGAAGAGCGGGCCGTGGGAGAGGAACGCCAGGGCGTAAGCCTTGACCGCTATGTAGACCCCCATGATCCAGGGGATGATCTTGGTCAGCGTGGCCAGCAGGTCCGACTCGTCCGGCTGCCCCATATACTTATGGACCAGGCTCGCCTCGAAGATGACGATGGAGAGGCCGGTGAAGATGGCGGAGAGCCAGAACTGCAGCGGCAGCAGCGGATTGTACCAGAGGTTGTGAAGCTTGTCGACGGCGATGAGGAAGAAGGTCCCCAGGGTCGACTGGTGGAGCGTGGAGATCATGGCCGCCAGGATGGCGAACGGCAGCTCCAGGGTCCGCAGCAGACGCAGCGGGATGTGCCAGCCGAACCGCTCGCTCACCGGGTGGAGGAACTCCAGGAAGAGGACCGTGGTGTACGCCATGACGCACATGGAGACCTCGAACATGGGGGAGTGGACGTTCCAGTTGAAAAGGACGTACGGTCCCCGCTGGGGCTGGCCCAGGTCGAGCAGCAGCCCGACACAGACCAGCGAATAGCCCAGGAACCCGGTGACGATGGCCGGCCGGACCAGGGGCTCCAGCTTCTTGATGTGGAAGACGTGGGCCACGATGCCGATGGTGAAGGCGCCGGCCGCCAGGGGCACGGCAGTGACCACGTCGAAGGAGATCCAGAGGCCCCACGGGTAGAGGTCGTTCAGGTTGGTGGTGGCGCCCAGGCCGAAGATGAAGCGGACCGCGGAGGCCACGGCCGCCGCACCCACCAGGACCATCAGAAACTTGATGAACCGGTGGTATCCCTTGATTTCATTGATGACGATACGTGCTGCGGTCATTGGTTCCCCTCCTTGCGGTTCTTCTGCTCCTCTTCTTCCTTCCGGACCCGGTCCTTGCGGTGCTGGAACCAGGTAATGAGGGAGAGGGTGCCGCCCACGGTCAGGAAGATCCCCGGCACGAGGCGCAGGGCCTGCCAGGTGTAGGACGGCAGCGGCCGCTTGGTGACCGGCTTGAAGCCGAGCTCGTCCAGGGGCTGCTGGGTCAGGTAGAGGACCGTGGTGCCGCCGGCCTCTTCCTTGCCGTAGACCACTTTCACGTAGCGGTCGGGCCTGGCGGACATCCGCTTCTCGGCCTCCTTGATCATTTCATCCCGGGGACCGTAGGTTATGGCCGTGGGGCAGGCGGTGGCGCAGGCGGGATCGAGGCCGTTCTTCACCCGGCTGTAGCAGCCCGTGCACTTCTTGACCAGCGGGAACGCCTTGCTCCACTCGTACTTGGGGATGCCGAAGGGGCATGCCACCATGCAGAAACGGCAGCCGATGCACTTCTTGGAGTGGTAGACCACCGGCCCTTCGGCGGTCTTCTCGAAGGCACCCACGGGGCAGACGGAGGCGCATGCGGGATCGTTGCAGTGCATGCACATCTCCTTGTAGAAGGCGAACTCGTTCTGGCCGTGCTTCTGGTAGTCCTTGAACTTGACCCGGGTGAAGGTGAATTCACTCATCCCCGGCGGGTTCTGGTAGCCTTCGCCGGTGAAGAAGGTCGTATTCTCGGCCTTCAGCTGGTTCCACTGCTTGCAGGCCACCTGGCAGCCGCGGCAGCCGGTGCACTTGGTGGTATCGATCAGGAACGTCTTGGTTTTTGAATAGTCGATGGCTCCGGCACTCATGCGGCCTTACCTCCTTTTTCAATGTTGCAGAGGAACGCCTTGAATTCCGGAATGCCGGTGTTGGCGCACCCCACGGTGGGGGTCAGGACGTTGCCGCTGTCGCCGGTGGCAAGGCCGGCATAGCCGAAGTGCCACGGCATGCCGACCTGCTCGATCAGCTTGCCCTGCACGTTGAAGGGCTTGAGGCGGCTGGTGACCAGGGCCTTGGCCTGGATGCTCCCCCGCTCGGTGGAGACCTTCACCATATCCCCCTGGCTGATCCCCTTCTGCTTCGCCAGCGTCTCGCTGATCTCCACGAACATGTCGGGCACCAGCTCCACGAGCCAGGGAAGGCTGCGGGTCATGGCACCGGCCTGCCAGTGCTCGGTCACCCGATAGGTGGTGCCGATCAGGGGGAACTTGGAGGTGTCGCTGGACACGTTCGAAGGCACCTTGACCACCGGGTTGGTCTGGACCTTTGAAAGAAGGTTCTTGGCCGGGCTTTCCACCGGCTCGTAGTGCTCGGGGAACGGGCCGTCCTTCATGTCGAGGGCGTAGAGGCGGCCGTGCCCTTCCGGAAGCATGATGAAGGGATACTTCCCTTCCTTGTCGTCCTTCATGGGCGGCCAGGGACCGTCGGGGACATCCCCTTTCCACTTCTTCTCCAGGGCATCCCAGGCGATGACCGGACGCTTGGGGTTGAAGGGCTCGCCCGCCGGGTTGACGGAGGCGCGGTTGTAGATGATCCGGCGGTTCACCGGCCAGCACCAGGTCCACTTGGGGAACAGGCCGAGGCCGGTGGGGTCGGACGGGTCCCGCCGGGCCATCTGGTTCCCTTCGTTGGTGTAGGAGCCGCAGTAGATCCAGCAGCCGGAGACGGTGGAGCCGTCGTCCTGGAGGTACTTGAACATGGGGACCTGGTCGCCCTTCTTGAACTCCAGGACCTTGTCCTTCTCCTTGATGGTGACGTCCTTGGTGAAGTAGCCGTTGATCTCCTTGGCCACCAGATGGACGTCGGGCTCGTGACCGGTGCCGTAATTCCAGGCGAGCTTGGTGAGGGGCTCGGGGAAGGCGCCCCCGTCCTTCAGGTAGAGGGCCTTGATCCGCTTGTAGAACTCGTCGATGATGTGGAGGTCGCTGCGGGAGTCGCCGAGGGGGTGCACAGCGGCGTAGCGCCACTGGGCCCAGCGGCCCGAGTTGGAGATGGAGCCTTCCTTCTCGATGGAGGAGGCGGCCGGCAGCATGAATACCTCGGTCTGGATCGACTTGGGGTCGACGCCGGGGCGTTTCCAGAAGATGCTCGTCTCGGTCTCCCAGAGGTCGGCGGTGACGAGCCACTTGAGCTTGCCCAGGGCCTCGCGGGCCGCCACGGAGTCGGGACCGCCCACGGCCGGGTTCATCCCCATGCAGACAAGCCCTTCCAACTCGCCCTTGGCCATTTTCTCCATGATCTTGACGTAGGAGTAGTTCCCCATCCGCTTGGGCAGGTAGTCGTAGCAGAAGTCGTTCTCGGCCGTGGCATTGTCGCCGTACCAGGCCTTCAGGAGGCTCACGGTGTACTTGGGGGTGTTGCCCCACCAGTTGGCGCTCTTGGGGTCCTTGGTCTTGGGGGTCCACTTCTCGACATAGGCCTTCAGGTCCACGTTGTCGAACTCCGGCGACTTCAGGTAGCCGGGGAGGATGTGGAAGAGAAGTCCGTAGTCGGTGGAGCCCTGGACGTTGGACTCGCCGCGCAGGGCGTTTACCCCGCCGCCGGCGATGCCGATGTTGCCCAGCAGCATCTGGAGGAGCGCCACGGCCCGCACGTTCTGGCTGCCGTGGGTCGACTGGGTGATCCCCATGGCGTAGAGGATGGTCCCTGACTTGTCGGGACGGCCCGTCGCGCAGAAGGCCTTGACCACCTTGAGGTAGTCCTCCTTCGGGGTGCCGGTGATGGCGCAGACGGTGTCGATGTCGTAGCGCTTGTAGTGGTTCTTCATGAGCTGATAGACGCACTTGGGGTCCTTCATGCTCATGTCGCGCTTGGGCTTGCCGTCGGCGCCGGTGGAGTAGGCCCAGGACTTGAGATCGTAAACCTTCTCCTGATCGTCAAAGGCGCAGAACATGCCGTCCTGGAAGTCAAACTGCTCGGAAACGATGAACGTGGCGTTGGTATACTCGCGCACGTATTCCTCGTGGATCATCCTGTTCTGGATGGCATAGTTGATCATGCCGCCCAGGAAGGCAATGTCGGTGCCCGGACGGATCTGGGCGTAGATATCCGCCTTGGAGGAGGTGCGGGTAAAACGCGGATCCACGGAGATCAGCTTGGCGCCGTTGTCCAGGGCCGCCTCGATCCACTTGAAGGAAATGGGGTGGTTCTCGGCCGGGTTACAGCCGATGGCAAAGATGACGTCGGAGTTCTTCAGGTCAATCCAGTGGTTGGTCATTGCGCCACGACCAAACGAAGCCGCCAGACCGGCGACTGTGGAGGAGTGTCATAATCGGGCCTGGTGCTCCAGCTGGCCCACCCCCATCGCGCGGGCGAATTTGGTCCAGAGGTAGCATTCCTCGTTGTCGAGGCCGGCGCCGCCGAAGAAGGCCATGCCGTCGGTCCGGTTCACCACGTATTCTTTGTTGTCCTTCTTGTTGAGTTCGGTCTTCTTAAAGGACTTGTCGCGGGTTTCCTTCATCCGCAGGGCGATCCGGTCAAGGGCCCAGTCCCACGACTTCTCTTCCCACTTGTCGGAGCCGGGAGCCCGGTACATGACCTTCTGGAGCCGCTTGTCGTTGTTGGCGATCTGGAACAGCGCGCCCCCCTTGGGACAGAGCGAGCCCTGGTTGATCGGGTGCTGCGGATCTCCTTCGGCGTTGATGACCTTGCCGTCCTTGGTATGGACGATCAGGCCGCAGCCCACCGAACAGAACGGACAAACGGTCGTGGTGACCTTGGTCCCCTTGGTGCGCAAGTCCGGGGAATCGGCGCTCGCCTCCCCCGGCGTGCCGGAAAGGGCCAGCGCAGCTCCGGCCAGCGCCCCTCCCTGCAGGAACTGCCTTCGTGAAATACCCATTACATCCCCCTTAGGTGTCAGGCCCCTCCGGGCCGGTTTGAAGATAGCCGAAGCGTATACGGGCAAGCATTGTGCCAATTCGGTTACAGGCCAACATATCGGAATAACATTGCGCAATTATTAGTTTTTATCATCTCAACCCCGTAGACCCAGCCGGGAAATGGAATTCTTGTCTTGCAGAATTCTGGCCGCATCTGTATCATTTTGTCCATGTAGACACGTCTACGAAGACCACAGGGTTACCTCTCACACATCCCCATGAACAAAGGAATCCGGGCAACGATGCTCAAGGCGAAAATACTCATTTGCGACGATGAAGAAGGAATCCGGCGCTACCTTCAGAAGATGTTCCAGGCCAAGGAGTTCGAGGTGGAGACCTTTGCCGACGGCACGAGCCTGCTGGCCCGGATCGAGGCCGGCACCGACGGCGATGCGGACATCCTGCTCCAGGATGTGCGGATGCCCGACATGGACGGCATCGAAGTGCTCAAGCGGGTCAAGAAGCTCCGCCCCTCCCTGCCGGTGGTGGTCATGACCGCCTTCGGCACCATCGATTCGGCCGTTGACGCCATCAAGCTGGGGGCCTACGACTACGTCACCAAGCCGTTCCCGCGCGAGAAGATCCTCGGCGTCATCGACAACGCCCTTGAGCTGGACCTGCTCATGAAGGAGAACAAGGCCCTCAAGGAGGAGCTGGCGCGGCCCGACACCCCCGACAACATCATCTTTACCAGCGCCAAGTTCCGGGAGGTCTACGAACTCACCCTCCAGGTGGCCGGCAGCGACGCCAACATCCTGATTCTCGGCGAATCCGGCACCGGCAAGGAGCTGATCGCCGGCGCCGTCCACTACAACAGCCCCCGCCGGGGGCGGCGTTTCCTCTCCATCAACTGCGCCGCCCTGTCCGACACGCTGCTCGAAAGCCAGCTCTTCGGCCACGTGCGCGGCGCCTTCACCGGCGCCATCACCACCCAGAAGGGGCTTCTGGAGGAGGCCGACGGCGGCACCCTCTTCCTGGACGAGATCGGCGACGTGTCGGCCGCGGTCCAGGCGAAGCTGCTCCGGGTTATCCAGGAGCGTGACTTCATCCCGGTGGGCGCCACCAAGGCCAAGAACGTGGATATCCGCTTCGTGGCCGCCACCAACAAGGATCTGGCCAAAGAAGTACGGGAGGGGCGCTTCCGCGAAGACCTCTACTACCGCCTGAACGTCATCACCATCAACCTCCCTCCGCTGCGGGAGCGGACCGAGGACATCATTCCCCTGGCCGAGCATTTCCTCCAGAAGTACTCCCGTCGCGTCAGGAAAGAGCTGAAGGGAATCTCGCCCGAGGCGGCCCAGGTACTGCAGGCCTACCACTGGCCCGGCAACGTCCGCGAGCTGGAGAACGTGGTGGAGCGGGCCGCCATCCTCGCCCGGGGGGAGTTCGTGACCCCCGACGTCCTTCCCATGTACCGGCAGGCAGCAGGAGCCCCCGCCCCTATCGCCCCGCCGAAGGAAGACCGTCTTATCTCCCTTGAGGTGATCGAGAAGGAGCATATCGAGCGGGTCCTCCACCAGACCGGCTGGCACAAGAGCCGGTCCGCCGAGATCCTGGGCATCTCGCGCAAGACCCTCGACCGCAAGATCGTCGAGTACGCCCTGACCCTCCCGGGAGGCGTCCCGGCCGACGACGAATGAAGCCACTCCGCTTCCCCATACGTCTCAAGCTGACCTTTGCGACCCTGATCCCCCTCTTCGTCGCCACCAGCATCTGCTGGCTCATCGGCGTCTACATCATCAACTCCCGCATCGTGGCCCAGGCCCAGGAAAAGGTCCGCACCGACCTGAACGCGGCCCGGGCGGTCTATGACGGCGAAGTGGAGCATATCCGCGACGTGGTGAAGTTTACCGCCACCAACCCCTTCACCGCCGCGATCCTGGAAAAAAGCGACCGGGACACCCTCCGCAGCCTCCTGGCTCCCCTGCTCAAGGCCGAAGGGCTCGACATCCTCACCGCCGTGGACGCGGGGGGCAAGGTCATCTTCCGGGCCAGCAACGCCGAGGCCCACGGCGACCTGAAGTCGTCCGACGCCGTGGTCTCCCGTGCCCTGCACGGCGAACTGGTGAGCGGCACCGACGTGCTCACCCCCGAGGAACTGGTCAAGGAGGGCACCGCCCTGGCTGCCCGGGCCGCCATCGAGATCGTCCCCACCCCCCGAGCCCGCGCGCGGAAGGATGAGCTCGTGGAGCGCACCGGCATGGTCATGGTGGCCGCCTCGCCGGTGCGCGACGAGCGGGGCCGGATCGTGGGGGCGCTCTACGGCGGGGTGCTCCTCAACGGCAATAATGAGTTGGTGGACCGGATCAAAAAGATCGTCTTCGAGGCAGTCCGCTTCCAGGGGAGAGACGTGGGGACCGCCACCATCTTTTTAGGCGACCTGCGCATCGCCACCAACGTCTATACCGCGCCGGACCGCCGCGCCATCGGCACCCGGCTGTCGGAAGAGGTCTTCAACCGGGTGATCCTGAGCCGGGAGAAGTGGGTGGGACGGGCCTTCGTGGTCAACGACTGGTACTTCTCCTCCTACGAGCCGATCCTCAGCCCAGGGGGGGTCCCTATCGGCTCCCTCTACGTGGGGATGCCCGAGAAGCCCTACAGCGAGATGAAGCGGGAGATAGCGCTCATCTTCGGCGTGGTGCTCTTCTGCGGCTCATTCATCGGGCTTGCCATCTCCAGCTTCATCGCCTCGCGGCTCGCCCGCCCCATCGGCGAGCTGGAAACCGTGGCCCGGCGCATCACCGCCGGCGAACGCGACCTGGAGATCGCCATCCATACCCGCGACGAGATCGGCGACCTGGCCGGCGAGTTCGCCCAGATGACCCGGACTCTTGCCCAGCGGGAGGAGGATATCCGCAAGCTGAACCGGGAGCTGGAGCAGAAGGTCCTGGACCGCACCGCCCAGCTGGAGGAAAAGAACCTGCTCCTGGTCAAGACCCAGGAAGACCTGGTCCGGGCGGCGAAACTGGCCGACATCGGCATGCTGGCCGCCGGCGTGGCCCACGAGATCAACAACCCCATGGCCATCATCCGGGGGAATGCGGAACTCCTTCAGATGGCGCTGCCCGACGAAGACCCCAACCGGGAGGAAGTGGACACCATCGCCCAGCAGGTGGGGCGGGTGGAGCGGATCATCGGCAGCCTCCTGAAATTCGCCCGCCAGCAGCAGCGCCGGCTCGGCACGGTCTCGCTCCCCCCCCTGCTGGACGACATCCTCAAGCAGATGGGTCACCAGGTGCCGCTTACCCGCATCGAGATCAGGAAAGCGTACGCCGTCGACCTGCCGCCCCTGGCAGGGGACCCGGACCAGCTCCGGCAGGTCTTCACCAACCTGGTGCTCAACGCCATCCAGGCCATGCCGGACGGGGGCAGCCTCACCGTGGCCACGGCCCGGGACGAGGAGGCCGGCACCTGCACGGTTTCCGTGAGCGACACCGGCAGAGGCATCGCCCCAGAAAACCTGAAGAGGATCTTCAGCCCCTTCTTCACCACCAAGAGCGAAGGGACCGGGCTGGGCCTCTCCGTCTCCTATGGCATCGTCAAGGATCACGGGGGGAACATACTGGTGGAAAGCACGGAGGGAGAGGGAACCACCTTCCGGGTGGTGCTGCCGCTGCAACAGGGGGGGACGGAACGGTCCGAGGGCGCACCGGGGGCGTGACCCGACGCGGGCAGAGAGGTGCTTCAGGGAAAACAGGCAGGGGATGGAGACGGATCAGGGTGATCCAGCAGGTTTTTTCCCGCGCGGCACGCCGGCTTCGCACGGGACGCGGGTCTGGCAGAGACCGCAGCCGGTGTGGGAGACGCCGTAGCGTTCCGCCAGCAGGGCGGGGGCCGAGCCGTAGACCAGCTCCCGGCAGCGGGCCTTGTCGTGGCCGGCAAAGGTGATGGCCCCCACCGGGCAGCGACCGATGCAGACGCCGCAGGTCCCTTCGCGGTACCAGAGACAGTTGTGGCGGTAGGTGCGGGCGGTGCGCGGCGTGGCCGGAAGGGCCAGGGTCGTGACAACGCTTCCCACCCGGTGGGCGATCCCCCGGCCGGTGATGAGGCCGTCCGAGAGACTGAAGGTGCCGAGGCCGGCGGCATAGGCGGCGTGCCGCTCGGACCAGGTGGAGGCGATCCCCACCGGCGTGTCGGAAAACTCCCGCCAGGCCGGGGAGTACTGGGGCGCCACGGCCCGGTGGCCGAGCCCTTCCAGGTAGGCGACCAGATGCCGCCGGAGGGCCCCGTTCAGGGTCTCGCCGTGGGTCCGGGTGAGGGCCCACGAGCGCGAAGGCCAGGTGGTTTCCAGCCGGTTGCTCACGCGGGTGGACTCCGTCACCGGCAGAACCCAGACGATTACCGTGGCCGCCCCCTCCAGCAGTTCGGCCGGGGTCAGGTGGAACTCGCCGATGATCCGCTTGTACTCGGTGAACAGGGGATCGCCTGCCGCGGCGAAACCCACCAGAGGCTGATCGAAGTAGGGACCGCTCCCGTCGGGGAAGCGGTTGTCCGGGCTCTCCGCCACAAAGCGCCCGACCTCGGCACTGATGGTCTCATCCATCCGATCCTCCTTTATCCGGTTGCGAAAAGAACGCGGCGGCTCCCTCAGGCCGATGGCCCGACTACGGACACGGGCCGCCGATAGAGGGCGACGAACAGGATCAGCGTCGCCAGTCCCACCACGCCATTCAGGAAAAACCCGGTCCGGAAGCCCTCTTCCCTGATTACTGGCCCCATGCCGGCCGCGCAGAGCATCATCCCCGCATAGACACAGGTATTATAGCACCCCATGGCGAGCCCCCGCTGCTCCCGGGGCACCACGTCGGCGATCAGGGCGGAGACGGCGGTGAAGGCGACCCCCATGCTCATCCCCATCAGTGCCGCGACACCCATGAGCGGCACCACGGACCGGCAGAGACCGAAGGCGGCCAGGGCCACGGCGAACACGGCAAGCCCCCCGGCCACCAGGCGGCTGCGGTCGGCCACCCGGTCGCTCAGCTTCCCGGATGGCAGGCGCGAAACGGCATTGGCCAGGGATTGGGCCGCGAAGACGAACCCCACGTGCCCCGAATGCATCCCCTGGCTCCGGATGTAGAGGGGCATGAAGGTGACGAACATGCCGAAGCCGAAGCAGGTGCCCATGGTGGCCGCCAGGCAGGCCAGGAGGCGACGGTTCCCCATGAGCCCCCTGAGCGTCGGCAGGATCGCCCGGTGCGGAGCGGCGCCGGAAGCGGCCCTGGGGGTCGCGGGCAGGAGGAAGAGCGCCACCACGAACATGGCCAGGATCAGCCCGCCGGAGACCAGGAACACGGGCCGCAGCCCCAGGGCCGTGCCGAGGAAGCCGCCGGCGGCGGGGCCCAGAGTCATGCCGCCGTAGAGGGCCATGGTGTACCAGCCGTAGGCCTGCCCCAGCACCTCGGGCGGGGTGACGTCCGCCACGTACGACATGAGGGTCGGCGAGAAGGCCGACAGTCCGATGCCGAAGAGGAGGTAAACTCCCGCCATCTGCAGGGGGCTGTTGCTCCAGTAGAGGAGGAACGACGAGCCCGCCAGCAGGAGCAGCCCGCCCAGAAGGGGAATCCGGCGTCCCAGCCGGTCGGAGACGAGGCCCGACGGGATGGAGAGCGCCCCGGCCATGAGCATGAACGCGCTGTTGATCAGCCCCACCTGGGCAGCATCGGCCCCCATGGACGTGGCAAAGAGGGGGACGATCGGAATCCGCATGTAGGAGCCGAAAAAGCAGACGAAGCTGATGGCGCAGGCGATGAGCAGGAGCCTGCCCGCCCGGTGTTCTCTCGATTCCATGACGCGCCGCTACCGGACCGCGGCCGGGGCCGGAACACGCGGGACGATGCCGGTTGCCGTACGGGCCATGACTATCCCTTCCCCTGCCCGACGATCTCCCGCGCCGCCTGCTCCGCCTCCCGCAGGTACTGCTCGGGCACCTTGTCCACGGTGGACGGGCCGAAGCCGCAGGCCCTGATCAGGCGGGCATCGACGAAGCCCAGCCACGTGAGAAATCCCTCGTAGCGGGGGAAGATGTCGGCGAACATCCCCTCGTCCGGGTGCCCCTGGGTAAGGACGAACACGAGCTTTTTGGGCGAAAGCCGGCTCGGTTGCGGGTTGGAGAGGTAATCGGGCTTGAGGTACGAAAAGGTCCGGTCGATGAACCCCTTGAGCTGGGCGGTCACGTCGCCGTAGTAGACCGGCGAGGCCAGCACCACCACGTCGGCCCCGCGCACCGCATCCAGCACTTGGGCCAGATCGTCCGTGAGCACGCAGTGGTCCAGGGTCTTCTTGCAGGCGTAGCACCCTTGGCACCCCCGGTAGGCGAGCCGGTTCAGCTCGAAGGTCCGGGTTTGGGCGCCCAGCCCGGCCGCGGTGTCGGTGAAGCGGGCGGCGATGGCGGCGCTGATCCCCCTGGAGCGCGGGCTGCCCAGCAGTGTGACGATGTTCATGGTTCCTCCCCGTATGAATATGTTCTTATCTCCTGAATCCTGGCAGCGGGCGCACCGACGGAGCGACTGTGCCCGAGCGCCAGCCGCTGTAGGCGAAATAGAGCGGCAACCGGCCTGATTGTCTGAACCCGCCAGGGTGAGTTTCAGGCCGGTAGCGAAGTGAGCCGTACAGCGGCAGTGCGAGAGGCACGCGGAGCGACGCGGGGTGCCCGCTGCCAGGATTCAGGCTACCTGTCTCAGCTTTCCAGCAGGTTGACCACGACGCGCCCCGTGATCCCCCCGTGGAGAATCGTCTGGATCATGACTTCGAGCCCCTGCAGGGAGCACTCGGTCACCATCCCGGCCAGGCCGGCGGGCTTCCAGGCTCCGGCCAGGCGCTGCCAGACCTCCCGGCGGATTCCGGGCGACGCCTGGACCGAATCGATACCGAGCAGGCTCACCCCCCGCAGGATGAACGGATAGACGTTCACCGGCAGATCCGGCGACCCCACGAGCCCGCAGCAGGTGACGACGCCCCCGTATTTCACGCTTTTGAGCACCGCCGCCAGGGTCGGGCCGCCCACCACGTCCACCGCGCCGGCCCATCGCTCGGCCAGGAGCGCCTTTTCCGCTCCGGCGGTCAACTCCTCGCGGCCGATCACCTCGGTGGCGCCCAGTTCCCGGAGGTACTCCTCCTCGAACTCCTTGCCCGTGGAGGCCGTCACCCGGTAGCCGGCGGCGGCGAGGATGGCGACCGCGATGCTCCCCACCCCGCCGGTGGCGCCGGTGACGAGGATCTCGCCCCGGTCGGGCGTTACACCGGCCCGCTCCAGCCCGAGCACCGACAGGGCCGCCGTGAGGCCGGCGGTGCCCAGGGCCATGCTCTCGCGCAGGGAGAGCCCCTCCGGCAGCGGCACCGCCCAGGCCGAGGGGATGCGGATGTACTGGCCGAAGCCTCCGTCGGTCTCCATCCCCAGGTCGTAGCCGGTGACGATGACTCTGTCCCCCGGCGCAAAGGCGCCGCTGTCGCAGGCGACCACCTCACCTGCCGCGTCGATGCCCGGCGTGTGGGGGAACTGCCGGGTCACGCCGGGGTGGCCCGTGGCCGAAAGGGCATCCTTGTAGTTGAGGGACGAGTAGTGGACCCGCACCACCAGGTCGCCGGGCGGCAGGTCGTCGATGCTCCGCTGCCGCACCTCCCGCACGAACTGCTTATCGGCCGTCTTTTCCACCACCAGCGCCTTGAACTGCGTCGTCGTATCCATCTGATCCCTCCTGAGAGTTAGAACGTATCCGCACATACGAACAAGTGTATCGACTATTCGACCCCCCTCAGTCCCCCCTATAAAATAGGGGGGAAGCCGAAGGCCGGGGGGTACGATGCGCTGTCCAGTAGTCAGGTTACGTCTTAGTAACCTCTACGGCTCGCATCCCGTATCCATGCGCCCCGCCGGCCGACAGGGCGTGAAACCGCTAGACCGATCGCCTAGTTGTTTGAAATCGCTGTCACGCCTGTCGGCGCAGCACCGAAGCGAAGAGTATTTCGATGAAATCCCGCAGCGGCTGGGGCGACTTCATCACCTTGGTCCGCAGGATCGCCCCCTCCAGGCCCGAGAGGATGAACCCCGCCGCCACCCCGGCATCGAGCTCCGGGGCCAGCTCCCCCCCCCGCTGGGCTTCCCGCAGGCAGGCGGCGAAACGATCCTTCCAGGAACGAAAAATCTCGTCGAGCCGCCCCCGGAACCGCTCGTGCTGGTCGGCCAGTTCCTGGCCCAGGTTGCCGATGAGGCATCCCTTGCTGCACTGGTTCTGCTCCAGCCGCGCCAGCGCGCTCTCCAGGTAGTTGCGGATGCGGTTCAGCGGCGTCACCTCCTCGTCGTTCAGGAAGGTGTCGAGCCGCTGGTCGTAGCGTTCGGCGAAATGGTCGATCACCGCCAGGCCGAACTCCTCCTTGCTCCTGAAATAATAGTAAAAGGAACCCTTGGGGACCCCCGCCTCCTTCAGCACCGCGTCGATGCCGGTGGCGTTGAATCCCTGGCGGGAGATGAGATCGGTGCCGATGCGAATGATCGTGGCGCGCGTTTCGTTCTTGTCCATGGGAGAGATTATTAGACCGGTCGTCTAGAAAGTCAAGTCCGTTCCCGGAACAGTTTACTTCTTTTCATAACAGTACAGTTGTTAGCTGCCCCAATCTGTACCGGTAACAATTTTTAAATTGTGCAACTGTTATTCTTGTCTGGAATCGGCGATACTGCGACCATCACAGTCCGCCCGCACCGGAACAGCGGCGGAGAGGAGAGAGGATCATGGAATTGCGTCTGCCGAAGAACGAAACGGTCGCCATCGAGGGGAACCCGCAGGGGCTGGTGCTCTACTGCAAGGAGGGGATCATCTGGCTCACCCAGGAGGGGGACGACCGGGACCGCTTCCTGGGCGCCGGCGACATGTTCTGCTTTACCCACGGCGGCAAGGCGGTACTGGAGGGGCACCGGGACGCCCTGGTGGCCATCGTGCCGGCCGCCCACGGCCCGGCAGCGGCACCGGCCGGGGCACGGGAGCCTTCTTCGGGCTTTCATGCCGGCATCCGCCTCGTGTATCATGGGAGCGGCCAATGAAGGAACTGGTTCTATCGCCGGCCCGCACGCCCGGCCAGGAGGCAGCCATGACCAATCCGCCGGACCACGAGGCGCGGGAGGCCCGCACCGGTGTGATCTTCGGCCTCGCCGCCTACCTCCTCTGGGGGTTCTTTCCCATCTACTTCAAAGCCTTGGCCGGCGTGACCCCGCTGGAGGTCCTGTCCCACCGGATCGCCTGGTCGGTGGCGACGCTGGCCGTGATGCTGACCGTGGCCCGCCGGTGGGACGGGGTCCGGGCCGCCTTCAGCCAGCCCCGCACCCTGATGACCCTCTGCGCCACCACACTCCTGATCGCCGTCAACTGGCTGGTCTTCATCTATGCCGTGGGCGCGGGCAAGGTGCTCCAGTCGAGCCTCGGCTACTTCATCAACCCCCTGGTGTCGGCCTTCCTGGGGGTGGTCTTCCTGCACGAGCGGCTCAGCCCCAAGCAGAAAGCGAGCTTCATCCTGGCCGCCGCCGGGGTGGCGATCCTCACGCTCCGGCACGGCGAGTTCCCCTGGATCGCCCTGTCCCTGGGACTTTCCTTCGGCCTCTACGGCCTGCTGCGCAAAAAGGCGCCCGTGGACTCCCTGGCCGGTCTCACCGTGGAGACCCTGCTCCTGTTCCCGCTCGCCCTCGGCTATCTCGGCTGGCTGGCGTACCAGGGAAAGAGCGCCTTCGTCTCCGGGCCCACCCACATCACCGTCCTGCTCGCCTGCGCCGGGGTCCTCACCTCCACCCCCCTGATCTGGTTCGCGGCGGCCACCAAGCGGCTGCGCCTCGCCACGGTGGGGCTGATGCAATACGTGGTGCCCACGCTTCACTTCGTGCTGGCGGTCTTCGCCTTCGGCGAGACGTTCACCCCCACCCACCTGGCAAGCTTCGCCCTGATCTGGACGGGGCTCGTCCTCTACACCTACGACGCGGCAAAACTCATCTTCGGCAACGGGGGGCGCTGAGCCCCCCCGTCCGTCAGACAACCTTTCCGATCAACCAGTAACAAAGCATCCCCACCACCACGGTGAGGCCCAGGGAGCGGGTTTTCAGCGCCACCGCAAAGGTGGGGAGCGCGGCGATCAGCTCCGGACGCCCCAGCTCCAGCGCGCGGGTTTCGCCCGCCAGGAGGCCGGGGGCCAGCAGGGCGCCGAGGATGGCCGCCGGGATCAGGTCCAGCCAGTCGGCCAGCCAGGGAGGTATCTGCCGGTTGGAGAGGAGAACGAGGGGGATCATGCGGGGGAGATAGGTGGCGAGCGCCATGCCCGCGACAACGGCCAGGTAGGTCTGAAAGTCCATCACACCACCCCCCTGGCCGCCCGGTTGCGGCGCACGGCGTAGCCCGCCGTGGCGGCGGTGACGGCGGCGATCACGATGTGGGAATTGCCGGGGATCGTCACGTAGAGGGCCGTGGCCACCAGCCCCGAGAACGCGGCCACGATGACGTAGAACCGGCTCCGGAGCTGGAAGATCAGCAGGCAGATGAACATGGCGGTGAGGGCGTAGTCGATGCCCAGGGCCCCGGCGGGAACGAACTCCCCGGCATAGGCCCCGGCAATGGTGCTCAGGATCCAGGTCAGGTTGGCCGTCTGGTTCACCACCAGGGCCCGCCACCGGTCCCACCCATCCGCCCGGAACCGGGCCATGTTCACGGCAAAGCTCTCGTCGGTCACGCCATAGGCGAACAGGGCCAGGAACCGGCGGCGCACCCCCTGGAGCGGCACCGCCAGGGCCGACGTCATGAGGGCATGCCGCAGGTTCACCATGAACGTGGTGGCCACGATGGCGGCCAGGGCTGCCCCCGACTTGATCATGGCCACCGCGATGAACTGGGAGCCGCCGGCAAACACCAGCACCGACATGATCCCCGTCTCCAGGGGACCGAGCCCCGCCTTCTGGGCCAGCACCCCCAGGGCCAGCCCGATGGGGGCATACCCCAGACAGATGGGCCAGGCCGCGCCCAGCCCGTCCCTCACCACTCCCCTGCTCCGCTCTTCCGTCATCCGCACACCATCCGCTCGAAATCGCCCCGGTCACGGGCCGTGCACCAATCAGCACGGGATGATGTGTAGCACAACAACGGGCAAAAAGAAACGGGTGCCCCGGCTCAGAACTTGACCCGGAACCCCACCATGCCGTTGTGGCTCTCGTACTTCAGTTTGGTCGTGGTGATCCAGTCGGAATCGAAGGTCCCCTTGGTGGTGCCGAAGTAGCGGTATCCCAGGTCAAGGGACAGGCTCGGATTGATGGCGATCTCAACACCGCCGCCCGCCTGGTAGGCGAACACCGTGGTATCGTCCTCCGGGTAGAGGAGCAGCCGGCCCGAGGTGTCGCTGCCGTACGTGTCGCTCAGGCTCAGCACGGCAAAGCCGATGCCTCCCCCGAAGTAGGGGGTGACCGGCGTATTGTTGTGCAGATCCACAAAGGCGTTGGCCATGAACGCCAGGGCGCCGAGGTTGCCGTCCACCCCCCGGAACCGGAAGCCGGTATCGTCGGTGATCGAACTGATCTCCGCATGCTTGTACGAGAGTTCCCCCTCCAGCCGGAAGTGGCCGAAGTCATACCCGCCGGTACCGCCCACGTAGATGTTCGGGTCATACTCCACCCGGTCGTTGAAGACGTCGCCGAACTGATTGTCGATACTCGTCACATCGGCATCCGACGCGGCGCTTACCCCGAAGAAGCCCGAGACGTATCCCCCCGGCCGAGCCGGAGTGGCGCCCGCCACGGCGGGCAGGGTGCAGAGCGCAAAGGCGGCAATGGCAATCGTGTGTTTTTTCATGACTGTTCCTCCTTCAGAGAGTGCGAATGTCAGGGCTCGCGGCACTGGTAACAGTGTACCCCTATTCGCTTGAAATGAAACCCGGACGGGAGCGCCCCCCCCGGCACGCCCGGCCCCGTATACGGCAATTGGCGGTTTATCACCAAAAAACATTAAGACAAAACGGTTTACAGCCGATACGTACCATATGAATCCTTTGATGCGTTCCAGCAGGAGGAACCATTAGCATGTCACTGTCATTCAGAAATGCCCGGCTGCGGGCGAAGCACATCCTCGCATTCAGCACCATGGCCCTGATCGTGGCCGTCACCGGCATCTTCGGCATCTGGCGGGTCGACAGCGTGGTGACGCAGGTGAAAACCATGCTCCGGGGCCGCGCCCTCCAGGAAAAAGCGGTCCTCAACATGCAACTGAGCCAGAAGTCGTGCCGGGTCAACCTGGTCGAGGCCGCCATGGTCAGGACCGACCCGGACGAATTCGAGGAGCATGTCAACAACTATCGCGCCAAGAACGAGCTGTTCAAAAAATACTCGAACGCCCTGCTCAACGGCGACCCCGCCCTGGGCATCCCCCCGTCTCCGGCCGGCAGCCCCATCGCAACCTACGCAGCCGCCGTCCTGGCAAGCTGGGGCGAATTCGAAAAGGCCGCGGATCAGCTCATCGCCCACAAGCAGCGCCTGCTGAAGGGACTGCGGAGCGGCGTGGTGGACCAGGCCGCCAAGGATGCCCTGGCCGATGAAACCCTGAACCGGCTCGCCCTGGAAACAATCCGCGACACCAGCGAGAACGCCAAGCTCGACATCGACGACCTGGCCGACTACCTCGAATCCCAGACCTACGCCGGGCTCAAGACCACCGAAACCATCCGCCAGTCCACCCGCTACACCTTCATCACGGTCATCATCATGGCCGTTGCCGCAGCCATCGGCCTGGGGCTTCTCTTCACCCGCATGATCGTCGGCCGGGTCAAACGGGTGGCCGCGGCCCTCCAGAGCGGCGCCCGGGGCGACCTGACCGCCGCCGTGCCGGTGGACTCCCGCGACGAGCTCGGCACCCTTGGCGACGACTTCAACACAATGGCCGACCGGCTCTCGGGCATGCTCACCTCGGTCCGCAAAGCCGTGGGCGAGCTGCACGCCCTGTCCGACAAGATCGCTGTCGCGGCCGGCAAGGTAACCGAGGGCGAAGAGATCCAGGCCAAGGGCGTCAACGCCGCCTCTTCGGCCATCTCCGAAATCAACGCCTCCATCCGCGAAGTGGCCGACGGCGTCGCCAACCTCTCCCTCAGCGCGGCCGACACCTCATCCTCGATCCTGGAAATGACCGCCAGCGTCGAAGAAGTGGCCATCAACGCCGACAACCTCTCGCGCCTGGTGGACGAAGTAAGCTCCTCGGTCATCCAGATGGCCGCATCCATCAAGCAGATCGACGGCAGCGTCCAGAGCCTGATGGAAATCTCCACCACCACCGCCTCCTCCGTGGCCCAGATGGACACGGCCATCGGCCAGGTCGAAGTGAACGCCCGCGAAACAACCGCCCTCTCCCAGGACGTGGAGCGCGAGGCCGAACGGGGCAAGCGCGCCGTGGAAGACGCCATCGCCGGCATCGTGGCCATCCAGCGCTCCTCGCGCATCACCACCGAGGTCATCGACGTCCTGTCCCGCAAGGTGGAAGACATCGGCGGCATCATCTCCGTCATCGACGAAATCGCCGAGCAGACCAACCTCCTCTCCCTCAACGCCGCCATCATCGCGGCCCAGGCCGGCGAGCACGGCCGCGGCTTCGCCGTCGTGGCCGGCGAGATCAAAGACCTGTCCGACCGAACCCGCACCTCCACCCGGGAGATCGCCGAGGTCATCATGGGGGTCCAGAGCGAAACCCGGCGCGCCGTGGAAGCCATCAGCCGGGCAGACAAGAGCATTGCCGACGAAGAGCGCCTCTCCGCCAACGCCGACGAGGCCCTCGGCAAGATCGTCATGCGGGCCCGCGAAGCCTCCTCGCGGGTGGCCGAAATCGCCCGCGCCACCGTAGAGCAGGCCACCGGCAGCAAGATCATCCGCGACGCCATAAACCGCGTCACCGACATGACCAGCCAGATCGCCAGCGCCACCAGCGAACAGGGCGCCGGCGGCGACCTCATCATGACCGCAGTGGAGCGGATGCGCGACGCCACCGCCCAGGTCCGCAACTCCACCCGAGAGCAGAGCGCCACGGGAAACATCATCGCCCGCTCCACCGAAAACATCACCGACATGATCGGCCAGTTCCGCAGCGCCAGCGAAGAACAGTTCCGGGGCAGCGAGCAGATCGTCCGGTCCATGGAAGAGATCCAGCAGTCCGCAACCATGAGCCTCGAAGTCTCGCGGGTCATGGAAGAAGCGGCCATCACCCTCAGCCGCCAGGTAAAAGTGCTGGAAACCGAGATGGAAGGCTTCCACATCCGCGGCCAATCCTCCTCCCGCTGATCCTGCCCTCATAACGCACCACAGGGGGAGCCGGTGTACCGGTTCCCCCTTTTTTGTGTCCTCTCCCCCGAATCCCCCGTTGTATCAGGATTTTCCTGACTTGACTGCGCTCGTGCGCGCAGGGATAGTCGGGGCGTATACTTGTGGTGGGTTAATGAGTTTGAGTTGTTGTCAAAGCCATCCCCGCTATACCATCAAAGTCAAAGGAAAAGGAGAAACTAAACATGAATCCTGCAATCTGCCAAGCAATCAGAGAAAGAAGAATCCTCGCCTTTACCTATGATGGACATCCGAGAATTGTTGAGCCTCATTGCTACGGGCTGACAAGAACAGGCAAAGAGGCAATCAGGTGCTACCAAACCGGCGGAAGCGGAGTAAGGCCCGACGCAACGCCGTGGCACTTAATGACCGTTTCCAAAATGATCGGCTTACAAATATTGGAAGATTCATTTTCAACCTCAAGACCCGGATACAAGCGAGGTGACGAGCATATGACCACCATCTTTGAACAGCTTTAGCCGCTCCGCAATCGCAAGGACCGGGTTCATCATCGGTATAACCAGGAAGAAGCAGCGGCCAAGCCGCTGTTCTCCCGGCCCGTTGGTGTGGTGATCGTTGTGGATGCAGAAATCTGAAAATAGTAGCGGAGGAAGTATGCCTGACAATGAAACCCGATGGTGGATGCTACAGATTCAGTACCAAGAGCGACATCCTGGACAACTTAACCTGCTGTCTCAGCCACTACCGAGAGATGAGGTGTTGCGTCAGTCTTTAGAATTGATCCCATCGAGCATACGTTCAATAAGTGGCGACCGAACATGGGGCCTTGCAGACTTGATAAAAGTACGCCCAGACGTTCTTGCTGCTGATTTAACCGTTCGTCCTCCTCTTGGGCGTATAGCAGAGGAGCCACGACCAGGTGTGCTTGAGGATGCAAAAGAGCCGAGATTTTTCACTCCCGTCGTAGTTCATATCCCGCTACAAATTATTGTCGTGCATCGCGCCTCAGATGTTTCAAGGTTTGCTAGATCAGCAAAAGCTTTCGCAACAGTCTTTTACGATCTACTCGACGAGGCACTACGAAAGCTTGAAATGGACCAACACTATGTGCTGGAGGTGGAGCCCATCGCCAAGATTGGCTCGTTCGTTGAGTGGTTTAACAGTCTTGACCATCTCAATAGAATAATCGTTCATTATGTAGGCCCTAATTTGCCTGCAAGGCCTGGGAGCTTGGTGCAGTCAATTCGGGATACAGCGAATTCCTTCCGAAAGTCTCTTCGTTCCGAAACTGTAGATCTGATTGCTAATGAACCAAAACTTGAAGAAACTGATGTCCAGGAACTAGATCAAGCCGTAGCTGATAGAAGATTACGCATGAGAGCCAGGGGCACTAGGTCTGGAATTGGCACTAACTGGAGCAGTCGACATAAGCCTGAGGCAGAAACGGCTATCGTGCCGCTTACAGAAGAGCAACTTACAAACCCTAAAACTACATCCGAAAAGATTACCGGTTATCTTGAGGATTATTTTGGCCAGCGGTATCAGTAAATGGCAACGCAATCTGAACCTAATGTATCGGTTATGCGCGATTTGATTTTTGCAGCCTTAATTGCTAGCACAACATTGGGTGCCTGGGTAACTGTATTTACTTTGCTGGGGGACACTTCAAAGTTAGATACAGGATTTGTTACATTTCTTGGCGGTGTTCTAGCAATATCAGGCCTGCTATTTAGGCAATACATGTTCAAGGAAGTCCTCGATTACTTAAAATCGTGGGATAGAATGGATAATATTTTGCGTGATTTAATGCAAATTGGTTTAAAACAGGGCTATGCTGAAGATGATCACCTCAAAGATCTTGCCTCGCAAGAAATTCAAGCGCAACGGTACAGTAAATACATTAAGCATGAACTCACTTTTGTCCCAATAGTCCCTATTGTCCTTATTTTTTTATATGGATGTGCTCTTCTTTCAGATAATTCTATTGCATTTAGAGAAGTGTGCCTTTTTTTAATGATGCTCTTGGTTGCTTATTTGGCACTTGCCGCAGTTAGTTCAACAAAATTAGCGTGTGCCTTCCCTGACCTTGAAAAAACGATTACCGATTTGGAAGAGCTACGCCGAGAACTGGAAACAAGTCAACAAGGGTAAACGGCGCCTACACCACCCACTTCAACGTCAAGCGGAAACGGGCGGGACATCTCTTCCAGAGGAGGTAGAAACGATACTCGTCGAGGCTGCCGAATATGCGAGCTTTCCCCGTACATCATCAGGGCAGGGATTGTTGCGGGGCCGGAGGAGTATCAGTGGCCAAGCTATCTAAGTTTCATCGGGCGTGGCCCAACACCGGACTGATTGAAACTTTGCTAACAGCGCATCGGAAGCTCGGACGTAATTCCGGAGACAATTTATTCAATTCAGTTGAGTTAAATATATTCTCATAATATTCATTAGCCGCTTTAAGATGAGATAACAGCAGAATAGCCATGAGCAAGAAGGGGACACACATGACTTTCTTTAATCTAGCGGGAGTTGATAGTTAATGACTACGGTCAGCAGGCAGATCCAGAGCGCTGACGAGGCGATCTGTCGGAATATCGAATCGCTCGCTGACCAGCGGGCATTGCTCTCCCAAAATGTTCTCGCACAGCTCCGGAACCTAGTCGAGGGAGTTGCGGTCCGTCTCCACACGGGCTCACCCGATGCCGAATTCAACTACGCCGCAGTAGAACCGGCACTCGCCTTCGTCAAGAGTGAGGCAAGATTCAACTTCCTCGGCAAGTTCCATAAACTGATTCAGAAAAGTGTGTCCCACTACACCCTGGACGGGGACGCTTCCGAGCGTTTGATGCTTAAGTACTACGAGTACCTCCACCGCGTCCGTAGCTTGCTTCAAGACAACTGTGGAGTTACGGTGCTGGCGAACCTCGAGGCCTTCCCGGTCGACCTCGATCCGTCGCTGCAGGAGTACCAAGAAAAGATAGCAGCAAGAATTGAGGCAGTCCGTTCATCTCGACCAAGCAGCAGCATCCGCGACAGGTATTACATCCACAAAACGCGCCCGTTTTTCGTCGGCGGGCGCATATACTACGAAGTCACCTTCTACCGCGCCGTCGACAAGGTGAACAAGTTCGACCGTATCATTGCCTTCAGCTACATCGATATGACTGACAAGTACGCGGCCATGTTGACGCTCCAGCGCGACTCAATCGAAGTGCTCGGCCAGACAATGCCGATCACAATCGTCCGCGAGTGGGAGGTCTCTATCCGCCCGTGCGAATTTAAAAACTTCGCGCGCCTTCTGGGCATCACCTTAGACGTGCGGACCAGCTCGGTGGAGTATCGCTACCTGATGCGTGGGCTGACTAAGAGTTCCGTCAATCTGCTCGACCTGGTTGATATGCCCGACGATAAGTACACACAGGTAAGGACAGCAGGTACGGGTGACGCCACCAAATCACAGGTCTTTCCCGTACTGGATGAAGTGCGCCACATTGTGAGATCAGCCGCTCCGGGTCACAACGTACTCCGCTATCTCATGCTACGAATGCATAACCAGATCCTCAAGCCGCAGCACCTCCAGGGCGGCTGTTACCTTCTCTCCGACATGAAACTTCAGTTCGGCTGCATCCCCTTTGACACCATGCCGTTCTGTACCTCGCTACCGGGGCACAACCCCAGGTACTGGGACCTCGTCGAGAGCCTCGATGCAACCGATCGGAACCACGAACTGCTCGCTCGATGCGTGAGGAACAATGTGGAGCGTCACGGAATTCTCTACACGCCAGTTGTTGAGCTCGAGAAATTCGGAAACGTCAACGGCTTGATCTCCACTTACAACAACAAGCTCTACTACAAGCATCCGGAGCGCCGGCTCGTGCTCGACAAGGGGCACGTCTTCATCTCCGGGTATGAGAACGACACAGTCTCCATCGTTGAGAAGCTCCAGGAGCATGCATCAGCCGGAATCGCCGGCTACACCCAAGCCGTCGAGCGCTGGCTCGATGAGACATCTCGTAGCATTGACGACCAGGTGAAGAAGGATGCACTCAAACAGTTGTTCAGCCAGTCGCGTGTCGCCCTGATCTACGGGGCGGCTGGCACTGGCAAGTCAACGATGGTGGACCACATCGCGCACTACTTTAACGACAAAGCGAAACTCTTCCTCGCGCACACTCACCCAGCGATCGACAACCTCAAACGCAAGGTAACCGCGCAGAACTCGGCCTTCCGAACAATCAGCAGCCAGATCTCCAGGAGAACCACCGATCCGGTTTACGACCTCCTCATCATCGACGAGTGCAGCACCGTGAGCAACGCAGACTTGATCAAGGTACTGGAGAAGACCTCCTTCAAGCTGCTCGTACTCGTCGGCGACGTCTACCAGATCGAGTCGATCGAGTTCGGCAACTGGTTCGGAATCATTCGTTCATTCATCCCGAGCACGTCGGTGTTCGAGCTGACGACGCCCTTCAGAACCAAGAATGACTCACTCTTGGGCTTCTGGAATAAGGTTCGAGCCATCGAAGACGACATCGCCGAGGTCATGGCCCGCAACGGGTACTCGACCGCACTCGACAAGACGCTGTTTGAGACCCAAGGGCAGGACGAGATTATCCTGTGCCTGAACTACGACGGCCTCTATGGTATCAACAACATCAATCGATTTCTGCAGAGCAGCAACCCCGGTACTGCGACCACTTGGCGCGAGTCCACATATAAGATCGGTGACCCTGTCCTATTCCACGAGACCGAGCGGTTCCGCCCGGTGATCTATAACAACCTAAAGGGCTGGATCGTCGGCATCGCCCACGCCCCTGGTCGGATTCAATTCGACGTCAAGCTCGATCGACCGCTCAGCGAGTTCGATGTCGAGTGTGATGAGCTCGAATGGGTGGTTGACTCGACAGTGCGCTTCTCCGTCTACGAGTACGATGACACCAGCGATGAGGACGACGACTCACTGAACTCCAGTGTACCATTCCAAGTGGCCTATGCCGTATCGATCCACAAGGCGCAGGGCCTCGAGTACGATTCCGTCAAGATCGTAATCACCGATGCCAATGAAGACGACATTACACACAGCATCTTCTACACAGCCGTAACTCGTGCACGTGAGCGTCTGCGGATCTTCTGGACGCCCGAGACGCAACAGAGTGTTCTAAAGGGCCTCCGCCGTAGCGCCAACCCAAAGGACGCCGCTCTTCTCGCTAGCCGTCGTGGCCTTATGCCGGTCAGTGGAGGGGTGAAGACTAGGGGGGCGTAGTTGATTTGTTGGGCAACTAGACAGAAAGTCAACAAATCAACTACTTCCTTTCAGGCGCCCCTGGGGGGATGAGCAGTTCACGCGTGCGCGTGAACTGCTCAATAAGGAGTTAACCCAAGGAGTAACAATGGAATCTTTGCCTCAAAGGTTAAAGGACATGTACCGGCGTGAACGCGCAATGTTGCCGGGTGATGATGAGTTCGAAAATAGGCACATCAACTATACGGATGTGTTGCGAGGATACTATTTTCTGGTTGATTTATGGCGGCCCCGGTTTTCTTGGACACGAAAATGAGGTAAATCTAGGTGTTCAAGGAGGTCGTCAATGGAAAAGGATGTCAGTGTCTCCGGTGCGGCGGAAGGAGAGCGTAGCTCGACTGGAGCAGCACCGGAAGTCAAACGTTGGAGCGCCAACCGCAAAAAGGAGGTTGTCCTGCGGTTGATGCGCGGTGAACCAATCGATGCCTTGTCCCGTGAGTTGGGCATCGAAATCTATCGCCTGGAAGAGTGGCATCAGAAAGCACTCCAGGGGATAGAATCTGCTCTCAAGGCTCGTGAAGGTGATCCGTTGGCAGCGGAACTCGATGCAGCCTTCAAGCGCATCGGTGAGATCACCATGGAAAACGAGCTACTGCGGGAGAAAGCGAGGCGTGCCCACCCTTTGGCCCAGAGGAGATCGAAGAAATGAGTGCTACGATCTCCCCTGCCACCGGTAAAGCCTATGGCGTTCAGCGCGTCTGCCTTGCCTGGGGAGTGCCCCGCTCGTCGTTCTATAGCCGTGCAGGCAGAAAAACATTGCCTGCTGTACTGCTCAAGCGTGGTCCAAAAACACCGCTCTCTGACGACGAGGTACTTTCTCTCATCCGGACCGACCTGGAGACATCCCCCTTTGTCGGCGAAGGGCACCGTAAGGTCTGGGGACGACTACGCTTCGTCAAAGGGATAAAAGTCGGCCGCAAACGAGTGTTGCGTCTCATGCGGGAGAACAATCTGCTCTCCCCTCACCGGGTTGTTCAGGGACAGCCCAAGGACCACGCCGGCAAGATCATCACGGCGGCCCCCAACGTCATGTGGGGTACCGATGGCACCAAGATCTTCACCCTGGAAGAAGGGTGGTGCTGGTTGTTTACCGCCGTCGAGCATTGGAATGCCGAGTGCGTCGGTTGGCATGTGACCAAGAATGGCGACCGGTTTGCCGCATTGCAGCCGCTCGCCATGGGAATCAAGGCCCGTTTCGGCTCGGTCGGTGCCGCTGCTGCTCGAGGGTTGGCACTGAGGATGGATCACGGCAGCCAATACCTCTCAGAGCATTTCCAGAATCAGATCAAGTTCTGGGGAATTGCCCCAAGTTTCTCATTTGTTGCCGAACCGCAGACCAACGGGGTGACGGAACGGTTTAATCGGACTATCAAAGAGCAGGTCATCTATGGCCGCCATTACCGCACAATCGAAGAAGTAAGGATGGCAGTAGCTGACTTCATGGATCGTTACAACCGGCTGTGGCTGGTTGAAAAGCTCGGGTTCAGAAGCCCACGACAGGCTTTCGAGGAGTATCAACTCAAGAAGGCTGCGTGACTCTTATCTTGTGTCCAGGGTACCGGGCGCGCTACAAACACAATATCGAGCTATTACTTTTAGAGAATTAAAAGCCGTTCTACAGAAACATGCCTGCGACATAGATGATCCTTATCATAATTCTATAAGTGTTTATCAGAGCAAAGAAGTCAGTGCATGGCTAGGGTTTAAGAAAAGGACTGAACGTGTAAAGGTTGGGACAATCGGTTTTCCTTCATGGACCAAGCAAGTATCGGAAAAAGATATAAGTCATGTGAGAAAAGTAACTGGCCTAACTAAAGAAAATGGTATTGATTCTATTGTTTTTTATGGCGGAGGTGAGCCAGTGTACAAGCTAATTGAACAGTTTGAAAAACCTCTGATTAGGTTAAAGGATAAATAGCGCCTGCAACGTGATTCGGGTCGGACCAAGACAACCTATCGACATTCCGACACTTACACCTCTTTTTCGGAGGATTTTTACTCTTAGATGAGTATTTTCAAGGTCATAATCGAGCACTCGACATGGCACGAGTGAATCGGCACTACATACGGGGTCAGGTGTGGCACATCACACACCGGTGCCAGCCCATGAGAAGAGTTTATGACAGTTGACGACATCAATCTTTGTAGTTCATGTAACGAGCCAATTGTAAGCGACGGCCCCAATGGTGAGCGCTGCCCCTGTCCCAAGTGTGGCTCTTTGAATCGCCAAATTTTTCTTCGCGGCACGAGCTCAGGGAGGTCCACGTTGACAGCTGAGCTAACTGTTGTGACGTATCCGCAGGCACTCCTGACCTTTGCAGAAGGCCTTCTTATATCAGAGCAACCGGGGATCGCAGTAGTCGTTGCCCACATGGCGGCCGAACTTGCCGCTGAACGGAGCTTCTCGGAAGCTTTCGGGAACCGTGGTCTCACATACCTCGAAGACCCCATCACCGAATTCTTCCCCAGCTACAATCTTGCTAACGACCGGGTTCGTCGAATCTTTACAGCGCTTACTGGCAACAACTTAGAGAAGTTTGACTTTTGGCCCGCGTTCAAGACGTCGAGTGCTCGACGTAACAAAATTGTCCACGAGGGCGGGCGTTGTTCCCACGCGGAGGCGACCGAAAGTATCAAGGCAGTGCGTGAGCTAGTCGAACACCTTGGGAAGTACCTTTCAAGCTGATCGGAGTGGGGTATGCCGTTGCCCACGTGTGAAACGTGATTCGAGTCGGACCAAGCCAACCTCCTGATATTTAATCAATTATGGATGCTTTTTACCCTTAGAAGCGCATTTTCAGGGTCATAATCGAGTATGGGACAGCAGATATTATAAAGGTAATAAGACATTGACAGAATATAAGTATTATCTTTGATTGCCCTAGCTGGCATAGGGTCATCAGGACCAACTATGACAATATTGAGCATATATTTGGATATAGCCAACTTTTACTACGGCTTAACTAGTAGTACTCGATAGCTAACATAATTAACTCAAAGGTGACATTATGGCCAAGTCGAATTTTGAAATGTACACAGGCCTGTACGAGATGCTTGTTATTTTAATTGTTTCATATATTGTTTACTGGAAAGCAAAGAAAGGTAAAGTCGTTGCTGACTCACGTTTCTGGTTAAAACTGATATTTATATTTTGGATACTTTTACCTTATGTGTTTATAGCTGATTTGCAATTAAGTATTAAATTATTGATAGGTTTGATTACATTAGCTGCAGGTATTATCTATGGATTTGGCCTTGTGACTCTTACTCATAAAATAGGTAAAAAGCATACATAAAATTGAGCAGTCTCTTTAATGCGGTGTTATTGCCTTTACGCGAGGTGCTAACTTGCAAGCGAGCTTGGTGTTTCATCGTCAAGGAAGGACATCACGAAGTGAACTGAAATACATGGGAATAATGGGACAGGCACCTAATTGATAACGTAGCGGGCAGCGAAGATGGAAAAGAGTTAATTGGTGCCCGTCCCCTTATTCCCATTCTGATTTTTCAGGGCAATCCGACAGTTACAACCTAAATGCGATTCCCCAGAAGGCCCTTAGACGCCGACCGGGGCTGAAAAGCGCCCCGGCGCGGGTCAAGTCCCAGCCCGCTCAGCACAACACTTAGGAAATCATACCATGAGACGCGCACACAAAATCCTGCTCTTGATCCTGATGACCATCGTCCTGACAACCATGTGCGGCTGTGGCGGAAGTGGAAGCTCCGGCAACGGCAACAGCAAGGGTACCGGCAGCCTGACCGGCAGCGGCAAATAGAAGGGATGGGGCAGTGTAATGAGCAGAATCATTCCATTGATTGTTGGCGCGGTTCTCTTTTGTTTTTCAGCGGCCAGCTACGCGTTGCCGGCTCAACTACCGTTGAGCAAGGATCTTACGGTCCGGCTTTCAGCCCTCAGCGCCCAGGGAGAGTTGCAGACAGTGGCCGAGGTGGTGGCCAGGACCGACGCGCTCGGCAAGATAGCCTTTGATTTTTCGACGGTTCCATCTTCGGCAACGACACCGTTCCTGCATATCCGGATCATGGACGGCGAGAATGTGTTGCGGCAGGCGATCGTGCCGAGCCCGCAACCCGGCGGGACCGTTGATGCGGGCGTGAGCGAAGTGACCGATCTGCAGGCGCGGGCACTGCTGAAGGCCACGGCCCTGTCGGGCAGGCTGACGCCGGTGCATATGCTGGTTGCCCATACGCTTCTGCGAACGCCCACGATCAGCACAACGGATGCCGAAGCCATAGGTTCCGCCATTGTGGCCGGCGCCGATGCCCTGTTCGCTGTTCTGGCAACGGATGGCCTGAGCTCCGAGCAGCATGCCGCATTTCTGGGGTCACTAAGAAACGGACTGGCCGATGCCGCAGGGATTTATCGCAAATCGGTCGATGATTCGATCGTGTTCGATCAGAACGTCGAGGCATACCGGCGGGGCGAGGCGTATGCGGTACTCCTGCAGTCGTTGATCGACGCCGGCATTGATGCGGGAATAAACCTGGAAACCGTCTCAACTGCTTTTGCGGCGGCCGGAGCGGCAACAGAGGCGACACTGGAGAGCAATCTCGCTGTCGGGGCTGTTGCGAGGGCAGGCATGCGGCTGGGGTATGTCACCGGCATGTTGAGTCTGAGCAATTACAGGTCGATTCGGGAACTGGTTGCCGGCTTCAGACATGCCGGTTTTTCGCCGCCGAGGTTTTCCAGACTCCATTCCGTATTCGATCTGGTGTGGCAGGACACAACCACCAGCCTTAAGGCAGCGGATCGTGACCTGCTGGCAAGCTCATCGGAAAACGACCTCCAAGGATTGAGAATCCAGGAATTCAATGCCGCAGCAAGGCGGGATGTGCAGATGCTGAAGCTTGCGCTTGAAAGTTATGATCTTCGCACAATTCCGGAGTCTGTTGAGCTCATGCTGGAAATCACTTCGCGCATGGCGGGCCAGGGTGGGGTAATGGCCGGAATGACTCCTGAACACCTGATGGAAATTCTTGGGAGATCGACATCGGCATCTCCGGAGTCGCCCCCCGTGCCGGTTGACGTGCCAACCCTGACGCCCTACGAGTTGGCGGCCTGGGCATATATTCACACGGAGCCCGGGTTTGCGTATACCCCGATTGCGGGACTCATCGACCAGCTTGAGAGCAAGCCGACGGCCCCCCCTCAGTTCGACAAACTGGCAGAGCCCTACAAATCCCTGGCATTGTTGACGTACGATCTTATTTTGATCAGCAGATTGTATTGGCAGGAACAACAGAATGCCGAAACCGCCCTTGAGGCGAACCAAACGGATCCGCCACGCTGGCACCCCCTTGCCACTATTCGGCAGATATCTGAAAACAATCGCCAACGATTGGCCCTGGCCCGCCGGCATATATCCGGCGTTTCACCGGAAGCGAAAGACGCCTTGATCTATCTGGTACATGCGAACCGGTTCGTCAGGTTTTAGTCGTACCGTGAGGAGTGACCCGACGGGATGCTCTTTTCTATTTATCTAAAGGCGCAAAAGAAAAATAAACATGAATATCCCCTCGCGAAGGTTCGCGACCCTGAGCACCCTGGGGACAAAATTCTTTTCGCGAACGGTAACTCAGCCGGACACAAGGGGCCCGGCAGCCTTCCATCCGGGCCAAAACGTTTAATAACCCGCTTGCTTATTTAACGTTTTGAGCGGCCTGACGCGCCGCCTCACGCCAGCCCGAAGGCCCACGCCAGCCCCACCACCACGAAGACCGACGGCAGCAGGTTGCCGACCGGGATTCTCTTCAACTCCATCATGTCGAGGGCAATGGCCACGATCAGCAGGCCGCCGGCGGCGTTCATCTCCACGATGACCGGTTCGGTCAGCACCCCCCTGGCCACGTCGGCGGCCAGGGTGATTCCGCCCTGGTAGAGGGCCACGGGCAGCGCGGCGAACAGGACGCCGATGCCGAGGGTGGAGGCCAGGGCAATGGAGGCGACGCCGTCAAGGGCGGCCTTGGCGTAGAGGATGGAGGGCTTGTCGCCGAGGCCGTCCTGGAGCGAGCCCATGATGGCCATGGCGCCGACGCAGTAGAGCAGGCTCGCGGAGACGAACCCCTCGGCGATGTTGCCGGCGCTGGAGAAGCGCGCCTGGAGCCAGCGGCCGAAGTCCTCCAGCCGGGCCTCGATCTGGAGCATCTCGCCGAGGATGCCGCCGATGATCAGCCCGCCGATCACCAGGAGCGGCTGGCGGCTCTTGAGCGCCAGCTGCAGGCCGATCAAGAGGACGGTCAACCCCAGCCCCGCCATGACCGTCCGGCGCGTCCGGGCAGGGACGAAGCGGCCGGCATAGCGGCCGATGAGGGCGCCGGCGCAGATGGTGGCGACGTTGGCGATGGTTCCGGTGAGAATCATGGGCGTGGCGCTCCTTGCGGGGAAGTGCCGCCGTGATAGCATGGCAGCCGGAAACTGGCAATGAAAAATACCGCGGCCGCGCCATGCGAGAACAGGGCGGCGCCGTCGGGCTCGGGGACAAAATTCTTTGTATGCACGGTAAACCCGAGCCGGCGTCGTACGTTGTCCATAACTAAACCGGCCATGCCCCGACCGGGAACCCGGGTGACAATCAAGAGCCATGGATACCAACAACACACACAAGACAAAATGCGACCTCAACCTCGAAGAAGACGTGTCCATCCACATCTTCACCGCCTCGGCGGCCATGGTGGGGGTCTGCCTCACGGTCATCGGGCTGCTGCGCGTGGCGCTGACCATCCGCGGGGGAGTAACCCTGGCGGATGACATGCTCGCACTCGATGCGTTCCTCTTCCTTGCGTCGTGCATCCTCTCCTATTTCGCGCTTCGTACGCGCAGCTCCCGCAGGATGCATCGCGTGGAGCGCTGGGCCGATTCCATCTTCATTACGGGGCTGGTCCTGATGGTGTCCGTGTGTGCCATTATCGTGTATGAAATCGTGTAGATCTCCCGGAGGCGTTATGACGAGAATACTGGCGGTCGCTCTCCTGCTGACGACGGCGTGCGCCCAGGCCGGCGGCGGCCTGCTGTCGGCCCCGACCACGGTGGTCCCCTGCTCCGCCCCCTGGAACCAGGCGGTCGAAGAGAGTGTGCCGACCGGCGACGGACAGGGGCACGGCCCGGACATCGGTTCCGAGGAGTGGAAATCTGCGATCGAGTTCAGGCTGGGGGTCCGGGGCAACCCGGACGTGCCGGATCGTACCGGCGACGCCTGGTGCGGGTATATCGACCGGCTCGTGCGCGAGCGAGCCCCGGCCGGGGCAACCGCGCCGGAGGGGCCGTCGTACGACTGCGACACAGTGACGCCCGGCAGCATCGAGGCGCTGGTCTGCGGGGACAGGGAACTGTCCGCCCTCGACCGGAAGCTGGCCGACGTGTACGCGGCCGCCTCAGCCAGGGCGGTGAACGAACACCCGCCGCGTCTCGGGGCGGAGCAGCGGGGCTGGATCAAGGGGCGCAACGACTGCTGGAAGAGCGACACGGTGCGTGAGTGCGTCCGGGACGAGTACCTGCGCCGGACCGCCGAGCTGCAGGCAACGTACCGGCTGGTGCCGGGCATCGGCCCGGTCCGTTTCGTGTGTGATGGCAATCCTGCCAACGAGGTCGTGGCCACCTTCTTCCAGACCGAGCCCGCAACGCTGATCGCGGAACGTGGCGACGAGGTGTCGCTGATGTTCGTCCAGCCGAGCGGGAGCGGCGCAAAGTACCAGGGCCGCAACGAGACCTTCTGGGAGCACCAGGGCGAAGCCTCGATCACCTGGGGCTACGGCGCGCCGGAGATGCGCTGCGTCAAGGCGCCCTAGCCTGCTGCTTTGCCTCTCCAACTGAAAAGGCCCGCTTGCGCGGGCCTTTTCAGTTGGGGAACATACCTACTCTGGGCCGCTCAGGCCAGCCGGAACTGCTGCACCATGCCCTGCATATCTTCCGACAACCGAGACAGGGAGTTGGCCGCGGCCACCGTGTCCTGGGCGCCGCGGGCCGTATCCTGCACCACCTGGCTGATCTGGTGCATGTTGTTGCTGATCTCGCCGGTGGTGGCGGTCTGCTCTTCGGCAGCCGTGGCGATCTGGCTGATTTGGTTGGTGACGTCGCCGATCTTGGCCAGGATCATCTGCAGGGCCTGCCCGGAGCGGGCCGCCTCGGCCGTGCCGGCCTGGACGTCCGACACCCCTTCTTCCATGGAGTGGACCGCGCTCTGGGTATCGTGCTGGATGGCCCGGATCATCTCGCTGATCTGGCGGGTCGCCTTGCTGGTCCGCTCGGCCAGGGCCCGCACTTCGTCGGCCACCACGGCAAAGCCCCGCCCCTGCTCGCCGGCCCGGGCCGCCTCGATTGCTGCGTTCAGGGCCAACAGGTTGGTCTGATCGGCGATATCCTCAATGGTGCCGATGATCTCGCCGATCTCTTCACTGCGCACCCCCAGCCCCTCGACGGTTTTCGCCGAGGCGTGGACCCGCTCGGCAATGCGGTCCATGGCTGCAATGGCCGCCTGCACCACCTGGGCGCCCCCCTCGGCAGCATCATTGGCCTGGGTGGACCCCTCTGCCGCGGTGACGCAATTGTGGGCAATGTCGTTGGATGTGGCCGCCATCTCCTCGCCCGCGGTGGCGATGGTTTCAGCCTGGGCCGCCACCTCTTCGGAGGCCGTGGCCATTTGTTCGGCCGTGGCGTGGAGTTGGGCAGAGGCGGAGGCAACCGACCCGGCAGCCTGTGCCAACTGGCCAATAATTTTACCGATTTTTTCAGCTGTTACGTTCAACTCGCGGCCCAGCAACCCCATCTCGTCCCGGCTGTCGATCTCGGCCCGGGCGGTCAGATCCCCCGCGGCCACCCGCTGCAGCACTTCGAGAATCCGGTTCAGCGGCCCGCTGATGGATGAGGCGATGGCCAGACCGGCCACGGCGGAGACGGCGACCACCACCATGAGGATGACTCCCATGACCAAGACCGATCTGCGGTAGGACGCCATGTCCGCGTCGTACACTTCACCGCCTTCCTTGATGCTGATCTCGACCAGTTCCGCAAGTGCCTGCGCCGGCTTGTTGTAGAGCGGGGCCGCGGTGGTTACGGCATATCGCACGGCTTCCTCGCGCCCTGCGGCGTTTCCCGTTTCGGCGGCTGCCTTGGCCATGGCCGCCGACTTGGTGCCCTCGGCAAGGTATGCCTCATAGCCGTCACGGAATTCCGTAATTTTTTTCTTTTCTTCCGCGGCAAAATTGTGGTGCTCCAGGGAAGCCAGGCGTTCCTTGATCCTGGCGGCGGCCGCGCCGAAGTCCCGCTCTTTTTCGGCCAGCTTGGCGGAATCGGTCAGCGCCAGCATGTAGACGATCGCCAAGCGCATCTCCAGGAAGTCGTTCTTCATTGCCGACAGGGTGGCCACGGACTTCTGCTCCTCGTTGAGCTCGCCGAGGCTTTTGCCCATGCTCCTCATCCCGCCAAACCCCAGCAGCCCGACCGCAATCAGGCCGACGCAACATACCAGAATCAACGTGAAAATCTTGTACTTCACCTTGAGGCTTTGCCATGCGGCCATAATTGCTTCCTCCCGAACTGGATCGTGTGTGGTCACCGACCGATCAATGTATCGGCGCTTCCCTGAGGCGTATCAGGACTTTCCTGATACGCCTCAGTTATTCCCTGATACTTATCGAGAGAGATGTATATTTCTTTAGTAATTTTTTCTTTTTTTTCGTCCGGAATCAGACTATGTATGAAAACTATTTTATGCTGCAAATGCTTTCAACAACTTATCCATATTCATTGAATTATCACGCCATCTCACTCCAAAAGAAGCCCTGCCGATATCCCGGCAGGGCTTCTTTGCAGCATCAAATGGAACACCCCGATGGTGCCTGATTGTCCGCTTCTGGCCGATGCGGGGGTAGGTTCCCATGATGTCATTGATGCAGTCGATGGGCTTGGCACTGCCGGGTGTGGCCTCGTTGAACACACGGGCACAGCTCTCTGCAGCCAGTGCCTGAAACGCTGCCGACAGATCAACTGCGACTGACAGTCCGTTGTGTCGTGACACCCATTCACCATCTCTCAATTTTCGGCAAGGGGTATGCAATAAACGGATGCCGGACAGGCCTAATGCATCGGTTTGCTGTAATGAGATTCTTCCTCCGCCAACTGCGCATTTCAGGGCCAACCCGCCAGCCCCGGCCTTTTACAGACAAAATTTATTAGCCATACAAAATAAGATATGCATTAATTAGCCGAATCATGCCAGTCTGGCGACGAGTCAATATTCCAACGCTTTGCATACAAATCACCCAATTTTGTCACCGTAAACCACCCATGAATTGATGAAGGCATGTGCCGCGAGGCACCGTTATTCAAGGAGGAAGCATCGTGCACAATCAAACCCGTTCGGCGACCGTATTCACTCCGCTCCAGCGACCAATCAGCCGGTTTCCGGGCCGCTGCCGTCCCCTGGGCACCCTCGGGATAGTGCTGGGGGTGATCCTTGCGCTCATGGTCATCCTTGGCGGCGTCGCCCAGGCGGCCATCACGGCCCGGATCACCATGACCACCTACCCGGAGTTCGCCTCGCAGAACACGCCCCCGGGCCATATCACCTTCATGCGGGCGTCCATCCCCAATGCGGGGAATAACTATGATGCCGCCGTGGCCTGGCAGGACATCACCGGCAACGTCACCAACCTGGCGGTGAACCTGGGGACGACCCCCGGCTACTTCACCATGGGGTTCAACGACAATTCCTACATGAGTGCCTCATCATGCACGAGCAACGTGAACTTCTCCACCTCGTCGGCCTACATGACCGACGGCGGCTCCTTCGACGTGCTCATCACCTGCACCGTGCCCGACACCACGCCGCCTACCCCCCAGAGCGCCGCCACCAATGCCGCGGGCACCACGGTCACCATCACCTTTGACGAGAGCATCGAGGCCAGCGACGGGTGGGCTTCCACCACCGACTTCACCGTCACGGTCAATTCCACGCCGGTTGCTGTCAGCGGCCTGAGCTTCAGCGGCGCGTCCGTGACCCTGACCCTGGCAACGCCGGTCGGCATCGGCCAGACCGTGAAGGTGGGCTTCGACGACAGCAACATGGGCCTCGTCGACGCTGCCTGGAACCAGGTGGCTTCCTTCTCAAACCTGGCCGTGACCAACAATTCAACGGTGGTCACCAACGCTGCCCCGACCTTCGTCGGTGCGACCACGGCGCTGACCGTTAACGCCAACTCCGGCGCCGCGGATATCAAGGGCCTGCTGCACGTCAGCGACAGCGACGGCAGCCAGACCCTGACCTGGTCCCAAAACACGGCGCCGAGCCATGGCTCCCTCAGCTTCGCAGGGGCAACGGCGTCGTCCGGCTCCGCCGACATCACCCCCGGCGGCACCATCACCTACACGCCCGCTGCCAATTACGCCGGAAGCGACAGTTTTGCCGTCAGGGTCAGCGACGGCACCGACACGGCTACCCGGACGATCACGGTAACCATCAATGCCGTGGCCCCCGGCGCGCCGACCATCGGCGCCGCTACGGCCGGCGACACGCAGGTCTCGGTCGCCTTCACCGCCCCGGCCAGCACCGGCGGCGCCGCCATCACCGGCTACACGGCCACGGCCAGCCCCGGCGGCGCGACCGGCACCTGCGCCTCCTCGCCCTGCACCGTCACCGGCCTGACCAACGGCACCGCCTACACCTTCACGGTCGCCGCCACCAACAGCGCCGGCACCGGCAGCGCCTCGGCGGCCTCCAACAGCGCTACCCCCAAGGCCGCCCAGACCATCACCTTCACCAATCCCGGCGGCCAGAACTTCGGCACCACCCCGACCCTGACCGCCACCGCAACCTCCAACCTGGCAGTCAGCTTCAGCTCTGCGACCGTCGGGCTCTGCACCATCACCAGCGAGGGAGCGCTCACGTTTGTCGCCACCGGCACTTGTACCATCGAGGCCAACCAGGCGGGGAACAGCGTGTACGCCCCCGCCCCGACGGTCTCCCGGTCGTTCGCCGTGAACGCCGTGGCGCCGGGCGCGCCGACCATCGGCAGCGCCACCGCCGGCAACGCCCAGGCCTCCGTGACGTTCACCGCCCCGGCCAGCACCGGCGGCGCCACCATCACCGGCTACACGGCGACCAGCAATCCCGGCGGCCTCACCGGCACCTGTGTCGGCTCACCCTGTACGGTAACGGGGCTGACCAACGGCACCGCCTACACCTTCACCGTCACCGCCACCAACAGCGCCGGGACGGGTTCCGCCTCCGCCGCCTCCAACAGCGTCACCCCCAAGGCCGCCCAGACCATCGCCTTCGCCAATCCCGGCGCCAAGAACTTCGGCACCACCCCGACCCTGACCGCCACCGCCACCTCCGGGCTGACGGTCAGCTTCACATCCGCGACCACCGAAGTCTGCACCATCACCAGTGGGGGAGCGCTCAGCTTTGTCACTGCCGGCATCTGCACCATCAATGCCGATCAGGCGGGCGACAGCTCCTATCTGGCAGCGACGACGGTCAGCCAATCATTCGCCGTGAACGCCGTGGTGCCGGGCGCGCCGACCAGCGTCACCGCATCCCCCGACGACGGCCAAGCCACGGTCTCCTTCACCGCCCCGGCCAGCACCGGCGGCGCCGCCATCACCGGCTATACGGTCACCTCCACCCCCGGCAGCATCACCGGTACCTGCGCCGCCTCGCCCTGCCTCATCACCGGTCTGACCAACGGCACCGCCTACACCTTCACCGTCACCGCCACCAACAGCGCCGGGACGAGTTCCGCCTCCGCCGCCTCCAACAGCGTTACCCCAACCCCTGGACCGGCGGTGATCAGCGTCGCCGTGCCGGCAAACGGCAGCTACGGCACCGGCAGCAGCCTCGACTTCACCGTCACCTGGGACAGCACCGCCACCATCACCGGCACGCCGCGCATTGCCCTGACAATCGGGGGCACCACCGTCTACGCCGATTACGCCAGCAGCCCCACCGCCACCACCAGCCTGTTCCGCTATGTTGTCACGGCAGGGAAAAACGACACCGACGGCATCACCATCGGTGCCCTCACCCTCAACGGCGGCTCGATCCGGAACAGCAGCGGCGTCGATGCCACCCTGACCCTCAACAGCGTCGCCTCGACAACCGGCGTCCTGGTCGATACCACCATACCCACGGTCAGTTCGGTCACCGTCCCCGGCAACGGCACCTACACCGCCGGCCAGAATCTGGACTTCACTGTCAGCTTCAGTGAGAACGTCACGGTCACCGGCACCGACTCCACCCTCGGGCTGACCGTCGGCGCTGCCGCGCGGACGGCCACCTACCTGGCGAAGACCGCCACCGCCATCACCTACCGCTACCCGGTGCAAAGCGGCGATCTCGACAGCGATGGCATCACCGTCGGCGGCCTGGCCTTGAACGGCAGCACGATCATCGATGTCGCCGGCAATGGCGCCAACCTGACCCTCAATGGCGTCGGCGCCACGGCCGGCGTGTTGGTGGATGCCGAGGCACCGGCTGTCACCGCTTTCACCGTTGCCGCCCGTGCCGCCGGTCTCACCGTGCCAATCGCATCGTTTACCGCTGCCGACGGCAGCGGCTCCGGGGTCGCCGGCTACCTGATCACCACCTCCGACACCCCTCCGCCGGCCGGAGATCCGGGCTGGTCCGCTCTCGCGCCGACAACCTATGCCGTCGCCACGGTCGGTACCTACACCCTCTATCCCTGGGTCAAGGACGCTGCGGGGAATGTGTCGGCCGTCCATGGCGCACCGGCAACAGTGGGGGTCTACCCGGTGCTGTACGCGGTGCCGGGCGGCCGGGAGAGCGGCTTCTGCGAAAGCTGGGCAAACGCCTGCGAACTGCGCTACGCCCTGGCCAACGCGGTGAACGGGCAGGATATCTGGGCGGCGGCCGGCACCTATACGCCAACCGCCGGCACCGACCGCAGCGCTACCTTCCAACTCGTATCGGGGGTGGCGCTGTATGGCGGCTTTGCCGGAACGGAAACCGCCCGTGCAGAACGTAATTTCAGGGCCAACGTAACGATCCTGAGCGGTGACCTGGGCGCCCAGGGCACCGCCGGCGACAACTCCTACCATGTGGTCACCGGCGCGGACAGCGCTACCCTGGACGGCTTTACCATCAGCGGCGGCAACGCCAGCGGGAATTTGCAGGACGGCTACGGTGGCGGAATGTACAACGACTACATCAACAGCCCGGCCGTCGCCAACTGCATCTTCACCGGAAACTATGCCAGCCTGGGCGGCGCGATGTTCAATCTCGGCTCCAGCCCGACCGTCACCAACTGTTCATTCAGCGGCAACACCGCCAGCTCCTACGGGGGCGGGATGTACAATACCGACGCCAACCCGGTGCTGACCAACTGCACCTTCAGCAACAATCTCTCCTACGGCTATGGTGGCGGGATGGTAAACGGCGCCCTCAGCAATCCGACGCTGACCAACTGCACCTTCAGCGGCAATGCAGCGAATATTTCGGGTGGCGGGATGTACAATACCCACGGGAACCCGTCAGTGAAGAACTGCACCTTCAGCGGCAATTCCGCCGGCACCTCGGGCGGCGGGATGTACAACGCCAACAATAGTCCGGTTGTTCGCAACAGTATTTTCTGGGGCAACAGCAACGGCGAAATCTCCGACAATGCCAGCACCCCCACCGTCTCGGACACTGTGGTGCAGGGCGGATATCCGGGTGGCAGCAACATCATGACCGCTGACCCGCTGCTCGCCCCGTTGGCCGACAATGGCGGTGTCACCCGGACCATGGCGCTTCTGTCCGGGAGTCCGGCCATTGATGCCGGCGATTGCAGCACCGGCCCGGCTGCCGACCAGCGCGGCATGAGCCGGCCCCAGGATGCCACCTGCGACATGGGTGCCTTTGAGCGGGGAGTGCCGGACGCCGTTGCCGTTGAGGGCGGAGCCGGCCAGTCAGCCGCGGTCAACGCCGCCTTTGCCGCGCCATTGCGGCTCAAGGTTACCGACTCCCTCGGCGCGGTCCTTGACGGGATCAACGTCGCTTTTGCCGGCCCGGGTTCCGGCGCCGGCATTGCGGCCGGCGGCCCGGCCACGACCGACTCCGCGGGAATCGCCTCCTTCACTGCCACGGCTAACGGCACCGTCGGTTCCTACTCGGTAACCGCCACGGTCGACAGTCTTAGCGCCGGTTTCCCGCTGACCAACATCAAGGGCGACCAGGCCATTTCCTTCAATCCCCCCGCCACTGCCACCTTCGGTGATGCGCCCATTACCCTCTCCGCCACCGGGGGGGCCTCGGGCAATCCGGTCACGTTCACCGTCGCCAGCGGCCCGGGCAGCCTCGCCGGCACCACCCTGACCATCACCGGCACCGGCAGCATTGTCGTCACCGCCTCCCAGGCGGGAAATGCCAACTACAACGCTGCCCCCGACGTCCAGCGGACCATCACCGTCGGCCAAGCCGGCCAGACCGTCGCCTTCGGCGCCGCGCCTACGGTCGTGGTTAACGGCAGCGGCACGGTCAGCGCCAGTGCCACCTCCGGCCTGACCGTGGCCTTCAGCTCCACCACCCCGGCGGTCTGCTCGGTCAGCGGCACGACCGTCACCGGCCTCACCGCCGGCAGCTGCACCATCGCCGCCAACCAGGCGGGCAACGCCAACTACAACGCGGCGCCCCAAATCACTCAGACCTTTGCCGTCGGCAAGGGAAGCCAGACCGTCTCCTTCGGTGCCGCGCCGTCCCTCACGGTCGGCGGCACCGCAACGCTCAGCGCCACCGCCACCTCTGGCCTGGCCGTAACCTTCGCCTCCGCCACCCCGACGGTCTGCTCGGTAGCAGGCTCCACCGTCACCGGCAAGGCTCTCGGTACCTGCTCCATCACCGCCAGCCAGCCGGGCAACGCCGACTACAACGCGGCGCCCCAGGCCATCCAGGGCATCACCGTGGTCTACGGCACCACCCCGCCGATGATGGCTCTTTCGATCCTGTCCGACAACGCCGTGACCACCGATACCACCCAGAATATCTGCGGCATAGCCACCGATCCGGCCGGCATCCGCTCGGTCACGGTCAATGACGAAGATGTCAGCGTCAATCCCGACGGCAGCTTCAGCTATCCGGTGCAACTGGTTGCCATGGCCAACTCGATCAGGATCGTGGTCACCAACAACGCCGGCATCAGCAGCGCAGTCACCAGGACCATCAACCTCGATGCCTCGGCACCTAGACTGACGGTCGCCTCCCCCGACGACAACGCCGTTATCTGGCAGCAACATATCACCGTGAGCGGCTCCGTCACCCCCCTCGACCCGACCACGGTCGTCAGCTGGTCGGTCAACGGTTCGGCGCCCCAGGTCGCCGCGCTCTCCGGCGTGGACTACTCCTTCACCACCAACCTGCAGGAGGGCATGAACACCATCCTGATCACCGCCTCCAATGCCGCCGGACAGACGGTCGAGACCAAGCGGACCGTCACCCGCGCCACGGTATTCTCCCTGGCCGTCACCGACCCGGCCGCAGACATCCGCACCGCGCTCGGCACCTATACCCTGACCGGAGAGGTGGCCGACAACACCAGCCCGGTTGCCGTCACCGTCGCCATGGACGGCCGGGTCTACACCCCGACGGTAGTCAATGGCGCCTTCCGGCAGCAGCTCACCTTCAGCGAGGCCAAGGTCTACCAGGTGGCGGTCACCGGGGTCGACCAGAACAGCAACACCCTGACCGTGCAACGCAACATCATCTACGCCCAGCCGTCGGCAACCGGGACCACCGGCGCCGGGGTCACCATCGTCGACGCCCTTCAGGCACTACGGATGACGGTGGGCATCATCAGACCGGACAGCAGCCAGATCGCCCGGCTGGACGTGGCGCCGATGGTCAACGGCGCCTCCGTGGGCGATGGCAGGATCGACATCACGGACGTCATCGTCATCCTGCGAATGGCTCTGGGCATGATTCACTGACACGCGATACGGCACACCACCGAAGGAGGATAGCATGAAGAGAACACGGTACCTGGTTGGCATAATCCTGACCGCAATCGCCCTGGCCGGCTGCGGCGACGACAAGAATGACACCGGCACGGCCGGCAGCGAGTACGTTTTCCCGGCCGGAACGGCGACCCTGGCCTTCACTGCCATGAGTACGGCCCAGCTTTCGGTCCCCGTCAGCGGCATTGAGCTTACCCTGGCCCTGCCGGCCGGCATGGGCGTCACCACGACCACCGGCGGCACGGGCCAGATCGTCAACTCCACGTTGACGCCGGGCAGCGCCCTGAGCGGGACCAACCTGGCCTACGGCAACTACTCGGCCTCCACGCGGAAGGCCTACCTCTCCATGGCCACCACCAGCTCCAGCTATCGTTCGGGCGAATTCCTGCGGCTGGCCTGCACCGTGGACACGGGGACAAGCATCACCCTGAGCGGGCTGCGGGCCCTCAACACGCCGGTAACCCTGGTCAGGGCGGTGGGCTACGATGCGCTCACCAACAGCACGGTGGACCTGACCGGCAAGCTCGCAGTGACCCTCGATGCCGTGAGGTAAGAGGCGGGAACCAGAGGGGCGCCCGCCGCCAGACAAAAAACGCCGCCTGCACGATGTTCGGCAGACGGCGTTTTTTTTTGCGCGGCTGATCTCGGCAGAGGTGAAAGCGGCGTGAAGTCCCGGCGCCGCTACGGCTCGATCTTCGTCCCCGGCAGTTTCAGGAAGCCCGCCCGCCGTACCGTCGTGGAAACGGGATGGTGACAGGCGGTCGTGCTGCTGCTAGCATAGAAGGGTACGGGTGCCGGGAGTGACCGGTAAAGGGGCGGGATGGCGATGGGAGCCAGTGCTCAGATGGAAAAGGTCGGGACGCGGCTACGGCTGATGCTGCGGGCGCTGAATTCGCGGAATTACCGGCTGTTTTTCGCCGGACAGAGCGTGTCGCTGGTGGGCACCTGGATGCAGCAGGTTGCCATGAGCTGGCTCGTCTACCGGCTGACCGGCTCGGCACTGTTGCTCGGGGTGGTCGGCTTCGTCAGCCAGATCCCGACCTTCCTCCTGGCGCCGGTGGCCGGGGTGCTGGCCGACCGCTGGAAACGCCGGCCGCTCCTCCTTGCCACCCAGACCCTGGCCATGGTCCAGGCGGCGGTGCTGGCGGTCTTCGTACTGACCGGGACCACCCCGGTCTGGCTCATCGTCGCGCTGAGCGCCCTGCTCGGGGTGGTCAACGCCTTCGACATCCCGATCCGCCAATCGTTCGTGGTGGAGCTGGTGGAGAAAAAAGAAGACCTGGGAAACGCCATCGCCCTCAACTCGTCCATGGTCAACGGTGCCCGGCTGATCGGCCCGTCCATTGCCGGAGTGCTGGTCGCCACCCTGGGCGAGGGGATCTGTTTCCTGATCAATGCAGCCAGCTACCTGGCGGTGATCATCGCCATAGCGGCGATGCGGCTCAAGCCGGTGCCGCAGCGGCCCGGCCGCAAGCATATCCTCCATGAACTGCGCGAAGGATTCGGCTACGCCTTCGACTTCAAGCCGATCCGCTACATCCTGATGCTCCTCGGCCTGGTCAGCCTGATGGGGATGCCCTACGTGGTGCTGATGCCGATCTTCGCCAAGGAGGTCCTGCACGGCGGGGCCCACACCTTCGGCTTCCTGATGGCCTCGGTCGGGATCGGCGCCTTCGGCAGCACCCTCTACCTCGCCTCCCGCACGAGCGTCCTCGGCCTCGGCCGGGTGATCGCGGTGGCCGCCTGCGTCTTCGGCTTCGGCATCGCCGGTTTCGCCCTGTCCAGCTCACTGGTCCTCTCGCCCCTGTTCCTCGCCCTGGCCGGCTTCGGCGCTATGGCCCAGGTTGCCTCCAGCAACACCATCCTCCAGACCATCGTCGACGACGACAAACGGGGCCGGGTGATGAGTTTCTTCACCATGTCGTTCATGGGAGCCACCCCCATCGGCAGCCTGATGGCCGGGGCCGTGGCCAACCGGATCGGCGCCCAGAACACCCTGCTGATCGGGGGTGCCGCCTGCCTGCTCGGCGGGGCGCTCTTCGGCCGGGAGCTGCGTAACCTCCGCCCCCTGGTCCGGCCCATCTACGCCCGGCTCGGCATCATTCCCGAAGTGGCGGCCGGCATGCAGGCCGCTGCTGATCTGACGTGTCCACCGGAAGATCCCTAACAGGCACCATGCCCCACCATCTTTTTTAAACAGTCTGGTGGGGTGGTTTCAGCGGGGGATGCCGTTGGTGGTGCTGAAAATCGTGGTGAACCCGCCGTGGAACTCGTGCTGTATGCTGCCGTTCACGGCCGGGGCCGGTGCGGGACGCGGGGCGGCGCCAGGTCGGGAGAGGTTCCGGTCGGTCGGGTCGGTGGCGGGAAGGAGGTTAACCGGCGACACCCTGTCGCTCTCGTCCCGTTCGGGTGAAGCGCTGGTGGCGACCGGGGCAGGCTGGCTCGGCGCGGGGGGGTCCGCGGCATGGACCGCGGAGACCGCGGCGAGCAGGATGATGGCGGCAAGGGCGACTTTTCCGGGCATGGCGGGCTCCTGTGAGAGCTACTCGATCAGCAGGAAGGCGTAGCGGTTCATTTCGTCGGTATATCTGCCGAGCACGTCGATCGGGTAGTCGAACTTGGCGACCGTGGCGAAGACGTCGACCCCCATCGCCTCGGCCGAGGGACGGGCGTGCTTCAGGTTGCGGCAACCGGCCCGGGTGCGGGCGCATTCCCGGCAGAGCTTGCAGTTGTCCATGAACATGAGAAAGGCCTTGGGGTAGCCGGCGAGGAAAACCGCCCGCTCCAGCTCCAGCAGCTTCTGATTCAGCTCCCGCGACCAGCCGTGCCGTTCCTCCGGGTCATCGAGCTGCTTGGTGAAACGAAAGATCGCGCCGAGTCGGTACTCGCGGAAAAAGTCGCGGCATTCGCCCACCGGAGGGGTGTTGGGCGGGCAGGACGCGTTCCGTCCGTAGTCGCTGCAGCCGAACATGCACTTCATCCGCACCCACTGGCCGACCACGATCTCCTCGGGGTCGATCCAGCGATAATCTCGCGCCCCTCCGTCCTGAAACAGCTTCTGCAGCACCGCCTGATCCGCCATGTCCCCTCTCCTTCGCGTCGATTGGGCCACCTGTTCCCCGGTTCCGATCCATTACATGGCAGAGATCGACGCGACATGCAAGCGAAAGGTTACCCTTCTATCCCCCCGGAGCAGCGGGGGATATGAGAATTGTCCATTACGGCACCTTGTGCGACACCCCATCCATGCCCTGTCAGCCGGATTCCATCCCCGGCTTTGGCTCAATACTTCCCCACCTCCCTGCACAGGTTACTCGTGAAATATCCCTAAAGTATCGCCCTGATTGCGCCGATAACTAGATATAAAGCATTTATTCATATATTTAGGCTATAAAATATCACTAGGATTGCCACCTGTCCCGGAGTCCACGTTCCGTGCCGCACGCCGGCATTCGGCAAGACGGGCGGCAGCATGAACAAAGGAGCGCATCGATGAGTGTAAGTATCGGCAGACGGCTAACCCTCAACATGGTCTGGGGGGTGTTTGTGGTTCTGGTGCTGGTGATCGGCAACTGGATCGGCATGGGCCATCTGGAGCAGCTGCAAGCGACCAGTCACGAGGCCATGGCGCGCAGCAGGTCCGCCCAGGAGACCAAGGTGATCGGCGAAAAACTGTACCGGTTCGTCCTGGAATCGGTCGCCAACCCCGACATGGCCGGCTCCTCGTCCAAGGGATGGCTGAACCGGAAGGCGGAGGGAATGGCCAAGCTGAAGCAGCTGGCCGAGCAGACCGGGGACGACGCTGCCCTGGGCGCCCTGGTAGCCTCGGCGGACAAGGCGTTCCGGGGCACGGTTACCCTCTATGAAACCAAATTGATCCCGGCGCTCGAACGAGGGGCGAACCACGAGGATATCATGGACATCGACGATGAGATCTCCATGGAGTCCGACAACCTGAGCATCAGCCTGCTCAAGGTCGCCGAAACGCTGGAAAAACGGGCCATTGCCGCAAGCGCCCAGTACGACTCCTTCAGCGCAAAACTCAAGACCTTCTCCCTTGCCCTGGGTGGCATCGGCATCGTGCTGCTGGTGGTGTTCTCCTCCTGGCTCAGCCGTTCGATCATGAGGCCGCTCCGTCAGGTCATCGCCATGATGGAAGACGTGGCCGAGGGCGAGGGGGATCTGACCAAGCGCCTCGAACACCGGAGCAACGACGAGTTGGGGAAACTCTGCACCGAGTTCAACTCCTTCGTGGGCAAAGTCCACGACACCATCTCCCGGACCTCCAGCGTGGCTCGGGACGTGACCGGATCGGTGGCAGAGATCAGCCGGACCGCCGAGCGGTTGGCCGAGGGCGCCGAAGAGGTCGCCTCCCAGGCGGTCATGGCGGCCACGGCGAGCGAGGAGATGGCCGCCACCTCCTGCGAGATTGCCGGCAACTGCCAGACCGCGGCCCAGTCGTCGAGCCGGGCGCGGGAAACGGCTGCCCGGGGCTTTGCCATGGTGGAAAACACCATTGCGGTCATGAACCAGATCGCCCGGCGGGTCAGGGTGTCGGCCGAATCGGTGCAGGGGCTCGGCGCCCGCTCCGACCAGATCGGCGAAATCGTCATGACCATTCAGGACATCGCGGACCAGACGAACCTGCTGGCGCTCAACGCTGCCATCGAGGCGGCCAGGGCCGGCGAACAGGGGCGCGGCTTCGCCGTGGTGGCCGACGAGGTGCGGGCACTGGCGGAGCGGACATCACGGGCTACCCGCGAGATCGGCGAGATGATCAAGGGCATCCAGGGCGAAACCCGGACTGCGGTGCTCACCATGGAAGAAGGCGTCAAGGAAGTCGAAGCGGGCACCCGGGAGGCCGCCAAGTCGGGCGAGGCGCTCAATGAGATCATGCAGGGGATCGAGCAGCTCAACCAGCAGATGGGCCAGATCGCCTGCGCCGCGGAGCAGCAGACCTCCACGACCATGGAAATCAGCGGCAGCATCCAGCGCATCAAGGACGTCGCCCAGGAGACCGCCGGCGGCGCCCACGACAGCGCCCGGACCTCCACCCGGCTCACGGACCTGTCCCACGACCTGGATCGCCTGGTGAGCCAGTTCAGGGTGTGACCGGTCGACGATGCATACGAAATGGAACGGGCGGTGCCACAACGGCATCGCCCGTTTTGTTTGCTCCTTCCCTGCCTCCCTTCTCCCCCGGCACAGATGGTTCAAAAGCCCCGGGATATCAGGTTTTCCCTACCTTGACAGTGCCTCACCGAGCTGAGATAGTCGCTGCATTGGCAACCATGACTACTTTAATGGAATCCGGCTGGACCCTCCCGCCATCACAGGATACGGATTGCCCCGGAGTATCGGGAGAAGACCGACTCGCGGATACGCGCGGCAACAACACGGTAATTGAATAGGGAGAATCAAACCATGCGAATCAAGGACCCGTTTTCCTACTCCGCCCGATGGGACTCGGTCGGCCTGGACTGCGCCTATTGCGTACACTTTGCCGGGCCGTCGTCATGGCCGGATACCGACCGGACATCCCGCTGCCGCCTCCATGCCATCCCCCTGGACATCGGGTTGGGGCGCTGCGGCTACAAGGAAGACGAATGGTTCTGCCGGGACTTCAGCGATGACGGCAGGGCACACGGCACGGCGGTCGAGGAGTTTGAAGCCCTAAAGGCGGGTCTTCAGTCTGAAACGCTGTACGGAGCCTACGGCCTGCGCGGATATTTGAAGGAAATCGAGTTCAAGAGACTGAGGTAGAAGGGAAAAGATGTTAATCTGAAAAAACTCGAAGAAAAAATGCCAGAGCCGAAATGAGAAACAAGAAGTATCAGACCTGCACACGTGACGAAATTTTATATGTACCGGTCTGACCATGAAAACAGACAGTCCCCCCCTACGGAGCCACCATGTCACCCCATGATCCCAACCCCAAACGCCCCCGCTACCCGATGCCGGATTTCTTCAGGCAGGCACTTGAAGAGCATGGCCTGATGGCTGATTACCTTGCGCGGCCGGCGTACCAGCGGAACGACTACATCGGCTGGGTTAACCGGGCAAAACGTTCTGAAACAAAAGAGAAACGGCTGCACCAGATGCTTGATGAGCTTGAAAAGGGAGGGGTCTACATGAACATGGCACATCCTCCCTCACGGAAAGACAAGGAGTGACAAAGCCGGGAACGACCACCGGCTCCCCTTTGCACGCCGTGACTGTGCGGTACAATTGATCAGGTACGGCAGTCCGCCAAAGGAGGCACCCATGAAATTCATGCTCGCAGTCCTTGCCCTGACCTTGGCCGGCGCGGCCGCTAGCGGCGCCGGGGAGCTTCCGGTGGCGCCCAACGGGATCGCCTGTCTCACCGACTACCGGGCCTGGGAAGCGGTGGCACCGTCCTGGCGCGACGACCGGGGACAGATCAGGGTAATCCTCGGCAACCCCACGGCCATGAAGGCCCTGCGGAGCGGAACCCGCCCCTTCCCTGACGGCTCAACCTTTGCCAAGCTGGCCTGGAGTGCGAAAAAGCACCCGAAGTTCCCGCTTGCCACGGTGCCGGACGCCTTCGCGCAGGTTGAATTCATGGTGAAGGACGGGGAGAAGTTCAAGCCCACCGGCGGCTGGGGCTTTGCCCGTTTCGTGGGGCAGGAGCTGAAACCCTACGGCAAGGATGCCTCCTTTGTCCTGGAGTGCTTCGGCTGCCACACCCCCGTGAAAGACAATGATTTCGTCTTCACCCACCTGGCTACCATCCCCTGAACGCACGACGGGGGAGCCACCGCAGCGGTTCCCCCGTCTCTCTTCCCTCTTGTTTCGAACTAGTGCCGTTACGTCCCCTCGATCCTGCCAATCAGCCGCAGCAGTCCGTCCAGGATGGTGGCCGGATGGGGTGGGCAGCCGGGGATGAAGAGGTCCACCGGCAGGATGTCGGCCACGCCGTTGTGGGTCTCGGGCGAGTCGGCGAACGGGCCGCCGCCGATGGCGCAGGCGCCGCAGGCCACGACGATCTTGGGCGCGGGGATCGCCTCCCAGGTCATGAGCAGGGCCTCGCGCATGTTTTCCGTAACCGGGCCGGTGACCCAGAGGCCGTCGGCGTGGCGGGGGGAGGCGACGAACTGGATGCCGAAGCGACCCAGGTCCCAGCCGATGGTGGAGAGGACGTTGGTGTCGGCCTCGCAGGCGTTGCAGCCACCGGCGCTCACCTCGCGGAATTTGAGGGAGCGGCCCAGCAGGGAGCGGAGCGACGGTTCCAGGGGCCGGGCCAGGTGGTGCTCACCGCCGGGACGGACGATCAGGTGCTCGCGTTTCGTGGCCGCCAGCCGGTGGTCGGTGGTAAAGCTGACGAGCCCGCCGGCGGCGCACTCGGGGCAGAAGAGGCAGCGGCCGGTGTCCAGGGCCATGCCGTTGTCGCAGGTTATGGCACCGTGGGGACAGGCCTCGGCGCAGGCCCGGGCGTCGGATCGCTCCACCGTGGCGGGGAATTCCGGGTACCCCCGGAACCGCTGGGGAAGGCTCACCGGCTCCTTCGGATAGGCCATGGTCCGGTGTCCCTGCTTCAGCCGTGCGATGATCTCTCTCAGCACTTCATCGTCCTTTCCAATTGAGCCGCATGCTCGCCGCGTCTCCCGCCGGTCCGGGGCGAGGCTCCCGCGGAGAAAAGATCCCGCGAAAACCACCAGTAGACCTCTCGGAGGGAAAACTCCGGCAGCTCCGGCTCAGGTGCCGTGAAATACGACAGGTGACGCTTGGATATTTTCGGAGCGGGAGCACCGCCCCGGACCTTCCCGCTTCCAGCCGTCCGCCTTCCGCAGGCCACCGCTCCCCCTACAGATCAAACCCGCAGTACGACAGATTGAAACTCTTGTTGCAGAGGGGGAAGTCGGAGATCTGCTCCCCCCGCAGCGCCATGGCGAGCCCCGGCCAGTTGTGGAACGAGGGGTCGGTCACCTTGTAGCGCAGGAAGCGACCGTCAGCGCCGGTGATCGCCACGTGACAGACCTCGCCCCGCCACCCTTCGGTGAGGGCCACGGCAATCCGGTCCGGCTGCAGGGAGCCCGCCTCGTTCCGGCAGCCGCCTCCTGGGAGTTGTTTGAGCTGCTCCCGGATGAAGTCGAGGGATTTCCCCGCCTCCAGCCAGCGCACCGTGGACCGGGCGCAGACGTCGCCGTGGTGGGCGGTGACCACCGGGATCTGGGCCATCCGATAGATGCCGTAGGGGTGGTCGCGCCGCACGTCGCGGTTGAGGCCGCAGGCCCTTGCCGCAGGTCCCACCAGGCCCAGTTCCCGGGCGGTGTCGGCCGGCACGGTGCCGGTGTTCTCCAGCCTGCTCATGACCGACGGCGCGTCCCAGAGGATTTCCACGGCACCCTGCAGGTCCGACTGGGCGGCGTCGAGGCGGGCCAGGAGGTCGTCGCGTTCGGCCGGCCCCAGGTCGAAGAGGACCCCGCCGGGACGCACCAGCCCCCGGCCGAAGCGGCTGCCGCAGAGGACCGCACTCATGTTGAGGAAATCGCCCCTGATCCGGCCGCAGAAGGAGGCGGTGGGGAGGTAGCCCACGTCGCCGGCAATGGCCCCCAGGTCGCCGGTGTGGTTCGCCAGCCGCTCCAGCTCCAGGGCAATGCCGCGCAGGGCCTCGGCCCGAGCCGGGACCCGGGTGCCCGCCAGGGCTTCCAGGGCCATGCAGTATGCCTGCATGTGGCCGATGGTGGTGTCACCGGCAATGGTCTCCATGCGGAAGGGGGTGCGAGGGTCGGGGCCGCCCATGAGCCCCTGCTCGATCCCCCGGTACTGGTAGCCCAGGGAGATCTCCAGGTGAAAGACCTCTTCCCCGTGGCACTGGAACCGGAAGTGGCCCGGCTCGATGATCCCGGCGTGGACCGGGCCCACCGCCACTTCGTGGACCTCATCCCCTTCCACCCGGTAGTAGTCCATGACCCCCACGGGGATCGGCTCACCGGCGGCGCGTCCCCAGGCATCCCGGCCGGGAACGAAGGCACGGTGGAACCGGACCGGCTTGAACCAGGGGTGATCCTCGGCGGGAAGGCCGCACTGCTCGGCGATCTCCCGCTCGAAGAGCTGCACCTGGGGGCAGAACCGGGCGATGGACGGGAACGACCCGGCCGCGTCTGCCGTTGCCAGGGCGATGCTGCCGTCGGACGTGGAGGAGAGGGCACAGCAGAGGGTGGCCCCGGCCTCCGTGGGGATGCCGAAGTAGGAGGAGACGCGCCAACCCCGGTCCACGGCGTCGATCATCTGCTGGAGGAAGGCGGTCAACTCCAGGCGCGGCACCTCGTGGAAGGGGACGGCTGAACCGTTGTGCAGGGTGAGGAACCGGGCGCTCATGGTTTGGCCTCCAGCAGAGCGGCCCCTTCGCCCAGGAGCCGCAGGAGCGGTTCAGGCAGCCAGACCCCCAGCATCAGGATCAGCCCCAGCAGGGCCAGGGGAGGCCCCACGGTCAGAAGCCGGTCGCGGTAGTCGGTCCGTTCCGCGTCGGCCGGGGGCACGCCCATGACCAGGGGCAGCACCGTGAGGGCCATGCCGATGAAGATCACGGCCAGGAAGAAAAGGAAGAGGCCCCCCACCAGGTAGCGCCCCTCCACGAAGGCGCTGCTCACGATGGAGAACTCGCTCACGAAGGGGGAGAACGGCGGCGACCCGGTTATGGCGATGAAACCGGCCAGGAAGAGGCCGGCGGACCAGGGGAGCCGGGCCAGGGCGCCGCGCACCACCTCGGTGCTCTTGCTGTTGAAACTGCGGTGGATGTTGCCCGATGAGAGAAAGAGGACCCCCTTGGTGAGGCCGTTGTTCAGCAGGTGGAAGAGCGCCCCGAACAGGGCCCCCTTGCCGAGCCCCAGGGCCACCGCAAGGATGCCCACGTGCTCCACACTGGAATAGGCCAGCATCCGCTTGAAATCGGCCTGGCGCGCCATAAAGACCGCTGCCAGCCCCATGGAGATGAGCCCCATGGTCAGGAGTGCCTTCTGGAAGAAAAGGTATTCCCCGCCGGAGGCGAGGCTGATCTGGTAGACCCGCAGGATGGCCAGAAACGCGCAGTTGACCAGTCCCCCGGCCAGGAGCGCCCCCACGAGCCCCGGCGCCTCGCCGTAGGCATCGGGCTTCCAGGAATGGAGCGGCGCGATCCCCATCTTGGAGCCGAATCCCACCAGCATGAAGATGAAGGAGGCGTGGAGCCAGCCCGGGTTCAGCTCCCGGGCCGAGGCAAGGATCGGCCCCAGGAGCAGGGTGGCGTCCCGGTGGGCGACAAGCGTCGCGTAGGCCAGGAAGAAAAGCCCCAGAAGCGCCAGGGCGATCCCCACGGAGCAAATCAGGAGGTACTTCCAGGTGGCCTCGATGGAGCGGGCGTTGCGGTTGAAGTAGATCAGGGGCGCCATGGTCACGGTGGTGGTCTCCACCGCCACCCAGAGGAGCCCCAGGTGCTGGGAGGCGGTCACCAGGGTCATGGCCGAGAGGCACGCCAGCAGCCCCATGCAGAGGACCCGGTTGGAGCGGTCCCGGCGGTAGGCCAGGTAGCCCACCGCGTAGACGGCGCAGATCAGGAACAGGGTACTGATGCAGAGGAGCACGATCTTGCCGAGGGGGTCCAGGAAGATCCACCCCTGGGGGGACGGCGGCGGGGTCCACGCCAGGAGCGCCAGGGTCAGGAGGAAATGCGGGACGGCCACAGCCGGCAGCACCAGGGGGCGGAGCCGGTTGTCCGGGACGATCCAGGCCACGAGGGCGCCTACGAGCGGCAGGAGAACGGCGGCGGTCAGCATGGGCCTACTCCTCCTTCAGGGCGCTCAGGCGCGAGGTGTCGACGGAGGAGAACTCGCGGCTGATGTGGTTAATGACGATTCCCATGACGAAGATCCCCACCAGAAGGTCCAGGAGCACTCCGGCCTCCACCATGACCGGCATGGCGGTGGTCAACAGCAGGCTGAAAATGAAGATGCCGTTTTCCAGAACCAGGTAGCCGATCACCTGGGAGATGGCCTTGCGTCGGGTGGTCAGCACCAGGAACCCGGTCATCAGGGTGGCGATGGCCGCCGGCACGAAGAGCAGGTCCTGGTGCTCCGGGGCCAGGGGGAGCCGCTCCGAGAAGACAAAGGCCAAGGCCGTGGCCACGGCGCCCAGGATCAGGGTCGGCACGTAGCCGATGAACGGCTCCACCTCCCGCTTGATCCGGGCCTTGCGCACGGCATCGCTGATCAGCCAGGGGATCACCAGTCCCTTGGCCAGGATGATCCCGCCGGAGATGGCCACCAGGTGCCAGGAGAAGGAGTGGATGATGCCGGGGAGCACCCCCAGGATCACCCCCTGCACGGCGGCGGCCCGGATGCAGAAGGCCATCCGGCTCGACCCCAGGACGACGAAGTTGATCAGCATGACCAGCACCAGCAGTTGGTCGGCAAGGGAAACCATGGGTTACCTCAGGATCAGGAGCATGGAAAAGGCGGAGAGGATTGTCGCCGCCACAAGCAGTTGCGGGATGCGGATCAGGCGCAGCCGGGCCATGACCGATTCCACCACCCCCACGGCCACCGCCAGCACCAGCATGGATGCCACGAAGATCCCCCAGTCGGCCAGGGTGTTGCCGGTCCGCACGGGAAGGGCCACGTTCATGAAGAAGGCCCCGAGCACGAAGAGCTTGAGGGCCGCGCCGTAGAGGATCAGGCCGAAGGCGGGGCCGCTGTGGTCCAGCACCATCACCTCGTGGATCATGGTCAGTTCCAGGTGGGTGGTGGGGTCGTCAAAGGGGATGCGGCAGTTCTCCACCAGGAGAACCAGAAACAGCGCCCCCACCAGCAGCAGCAGGGAGGCGCCGGCGGTGAGCCAATCCCCCACGGTGGCGTGGGTGAGCATGGGGGTAAGCGACAGGCTGCCGCTCATGCGGGCCAGGGTGATGAGGGCGAAGAAGAGGGTCGGCTCGGCCAGACAGGAAAAGGTCACCTCCCGGGCCGCCCCCATCCCCTCGAAGCTGGAGCCGGTGTCCAGGGCGGCCACGGTGGTGAAGAACCGGGCCAGACCGAAGAGGTAGGCAAAGAGGATCATGTCTCCGGCAAAGGAGACCGGCGCCGGATGGTTGCCCAAAGGGACCAGCAGCGCTGCCACGGCGGTGGCGGCCAGGGTCACCACCGGCCCGGCACGGAACACCCAGGTGGTGGTATCGCTGAACACGCTCCCCTTGCGCAGCAGCCGCGCAATGTCATAGTATGGCTGCAGAAGCGGCGCCCCGACCCGGCCCGCAAAGGCGGCCTTGGTCTTGACGATCACCCCCAGGAGCAGGGGGGGCATCAGGATCGCCAGCAGCAGATGGATGATGATGTCGAGCATGGCGCGCCCTCCCCGTCAGTGGGCCCAGACCATCAGCAGAAAGAGCGTGGTCAGGATGTAGAGCATGTAGAGGTGCAGCCGGCCGTGCTGCAGCCGCCGCAGGAAGGCGAAGGAAAACCCCGCGACCCTGAACAGCGGCATGATGACCCGCTCAAGGATCGTTTCAGTAGGCACGAACCGGAACAGAACCGGTGCCGGGAAGAATCCCGCCACGGCCGGACCTTCCCGGCGGGGGGCGACGACCCCTTCGAACTGCCTCACCAGGGAATCGGCAAAGGAAACTCCCGTGTACTGCATCCGCGGCGACGGGGCCGGGTAGCCGCACCCCCAGGTAGTACCCCGCGCGACCGGGGTCCGTTTCAGCCGGAACATCAGGAGCAGCCCCGAGAGGATCACCGCAGCGCCCAGCATGCCCGCCCCCAGGGTGAGCCACCCCAGGGGAACGAGGGTTTCGAGGGGGGCCGGGGGAACCATGCCGAAGGCCCCCACTGCCGGCTCCACCAGGCTCAGCACCGGCCCGGGCGCGATCCCCGCCGCGAGGCAGAGCAGGGCCAGCAGCCCCATGGGCGCGCCCATCCGCCAGTCGGGCAGGTGGGAGTGATGATGCGCGCCGCAGCGGGGAACCCCCAGAAAAATCACGCCGTAGAGCTTCACGAAGGAGACCGTCGCGATGCCCCCCACCACGGCCAGAAGCGGCGCCGACAGGGCCAGGAGCGGCACCGGGTCAGCCACGGCCTCGCCGAAGAAGCCGGCATAGAGCAGAAATTCCCCCACGAAGCCGTTCAGGGGAGGCAGCCCGCAGATGGCCACGGACCCCACCAGGAAGAAGAGCGCGCTCCGGGGCATGAGGCGGGCAAGCCCTCCCATTCGGTCCATCTCCCGGGTGCCGGTGGCATGGATCACCGCGCCGGCCCCGAAAAAGAGGAGCGGCTTGAACAGGCTGTGATTGAGCAGGTGGAGCAGTGCCCCGGTCATGCCGAGGGTATAGAGGGGGACGTTGCCAGTGGCTTCCCCCACCAGGGCCGTACCGATGCCCAAGGCGATGATGCCGATGTTCTCGATGCTGCTGCAGGCCAGCAGCCGTTTCAGATCGCGCTGGGACGCCGCCAGGACGATGCCGGCCAGGGCCGAAACCGCCCCCAGCACCAGAATGAGACCGCCCCACCAGAGGGGTACCGGCGCGAAAAACGAGATGGTCCGCACCAGCCCGTAGAGCCCCATCTTGAGCATGACCCCCGACATGAGGGCGGAGACGTGGCTCGGCGCGCTGGCATGGGCCGCGGGCAGCCAGATGTGGAGCGGCATGATCCCGGCCTTGGCGCCGAACCCGGCAAGGGCGGCCAGAAACAGGACCGTGGCCGGCACCAAGGCCGGGTCGAGGCTGTGTGGCGCGGGAAACACGAAGGATCCGGTGACGCCCCGCAGGACGCAGAAGAGCACGAAGAGCGCCGCGGTGCCGGCATGGGTCGCCGCCAGATAGACGATCCCCGCCTGGCGCACGGCCGGGTCACGGTGCTCGGTGGCGAGGAGGAACCAGGCCGACAGGGCCATAGCCTCCCACGCCATGAGGAAGAGAACCCCGTTGCGGGCCACCACCAGGCCCGCCATGGCCGCGGCCAGAATCCCGTAGAAGAACGTAAGGGCCGGCTCGGTGGAACGGTTCGCAGCGGCGGGCCAGTAGCCGAGAGCATAGAGGGAGCCGCAGCCGAAGACGAGAAAGACGGGAATCAGGAAGAGAGCCGACAGGGGATCGACGGCCAGGTCGGCGGGGCCGAAGGGGAGGGTCCAGGCAAGACTGAAGGCCGTTGTCCGGTGCTCCAGCAGCGTCCGAATCGTGCCGGTCAAGCCAAGCAGAGACGCAGCCACAGCCATGACGGCGGCCAGGATCTGGCCCGGCACGAATCGGCGCGCCAGCACGCCCGGAACGCCGGAAAGGGCCACCAGGACTATGGCGGCAAGAATCTGAGAGGCGGGGTCCGCCCCTTCTAACGCGGATTCCATGGATTTCCACCCACTAACGACACATAGAAACAGCAAAACACACAAAAAACGCTAACACCTTATAAAACTATATGGTACTATTTTTTATGCGTCAATAACATTTTATGACGCATAGAAGTCGAAAGACTTCTGAGGAGACGAAGATGCCGAGCACCCGACTGAACATCTCGCTGCCGACCCACATCGTGGACGACATCAAGGCGCTCTACGGCCCCCGGGGACTGAGCCAGTTCCTGGAGGAGGCGGCTCAGGAGAAGCTGGCCGCCGTGAAGCGGGAGGCCTACAAGGGACTCATCGAGGGATACCGCTCAACCGCGGACGAAACGGTGGAGGTCCTGAAAAAACTTGAAGCGGCAGTGACGGAGGAGCGGGATGTTTAAACGGGGGGGGATCTATTCGGTCAACCTGGCCCAGGAGGGGGACGGCACGCCGGAAACCTGTCCATGCGTAGTGGTGAGCAACAACATCAGCAATGAATTCTCGCCGGTGGTCACCATCATCCCCCTTTCCTTCCGGAACCTGGAGAAGATTTACGAGTTCGAAACGTTTCTGCCGGCCACCAAGACCGGCCTGGCCGCCGACTCCAAGCTCAGCTCCCACATTATCATCACCATCGACAAGGCCAAGGTGGTGGGGGAACGACTGGGGTTCCTGAGCAAGACGCTCATGGAGCAGGTGGAGAAGGCGCTCCGGTTCCAGTTGGAGCTCTAGGAGGGCGGGCTGGTGACGCGTGGAGATGTTCGGAGCGGGAGCCCCGCCCTCCGGAGGACCGGCGCCGAACTAGCGAACTGAACGCCCACGAGGTGAATCCATGTTGTTGAACGCCGCGGAAGCGGCCCGGCTACTTTCAACCGACGAAAAGACCGTCAAGCGCTGGATCAGGCGGGATGGGCTCCCGGCCACGCCGGTGGACGGCGAGCCGCGGATCAACCGCATCGACCTGCTGGAGTGGGCCACGGAGCGGGGGATCAAGGTCCTGCCCGAGGCCTATGCCGGCGCCGGAGACGAGCCGGGGCTCTTCCCGTCCCTCTCGTCGGCCCTGCAGGCGGGGGGCATCCACTGCAACGTGCCGGGGGACGACAAGCTGACCGTCCTGCGCAATGTGGTGGACCTCCTCCCCCTCCCGCAGCAGGTGGACCCCGAATTCGTACTCCAGGTGCTCCTGGCCCGGGAAGCCCTGGGCACCACCGCCATCGGCGACGGCATCGCCATCCCCCACATGCGCAACCCGATCCTGCTCCACGTGGCCGGATCGAGCATCACCCTCTGCCACTTGGCTACGCCCGTGGACTTCGGCGCCCTGGACGGCAAGCCGGTGCAGATCCTCTTCACCCTCACCAGTCCCACCGTGAAGGCCCACCTTCACCTGCTGTCGAGGCTGGCCCATGCCCTGCGCGACCCGCGGCTGCGGGAGGCCCTGAAACGACCCTGCGACCCGGCGGGCATCCTGGCCGCCGTGGCCGAAATCGAACGATCTCTGGGAGGATGAGCCGATGACTGATGGAGGGGGAATGGTCTCGCCCGGTATGCTCCTGCTCTGCGCCTCGGCCCTTGCCGCCCTGTCGGGGGTGCCGCTGCTCGTCAGAAGCCTTTCCCCTGCCGCCGGCCAGAAGGCGGCCACAGTGCTCATGCTCCTGGCCACCGTGATCGGCCTGGGCAGCGCCGTCGCCACCCTCGTCACCGGCCGGACCGAAACCTTTCTCCTCTCCTGGGGACTCCCCTTCGGTCCCGCCGAAATGGCCGTGGACCCCCTCTCCGCCTTTTTTGCCCTGCCGATCCTCCTGGTGGCCGCCTGCTGCGCGGTCTATGCCCTCGGCTACTGGCCGGCCCGGGACAATCCCCGCACGGTGCGCAGCCTGACCTTCTTCTTCGGCCTCCTCGTAGCAGCCCTGATCGGGGTGATCGTAGCGCGCAACGGGGTCCTCTTCCTCGTGGCGTGGGAGATCATGGCCGTTTCCGCCTGGTTCGTCCTCACCGCCGACCACGCGAAACCCGAGGTCCGGGATGCCGGCACCCTCTACCTGATCACCACCCACATCGGCACCCTGGCCCTGTTCGCCCTGTTTTCGCTCCTCAAGGGGACGGCGGGATCGTACCTCTTCCCGGCCCCGGCATCGCTGGCGGCCGGCGGAGGGATCGGCGCCGGCATCTTCCTGACCGCACTCCTGGGCTTCGGCATCAAGGCTGGGCTCATGCCGCTCCACGTCTGGCTCCCGTCGGCCCACGCCAACGCCCCGAGCCACATCTCGGCCATCATGTCCGGGGTAATCCTGAAGCTCGGCATCTACGGCATCGTCCGGACGGTTTCCTTCTTTGCCCAGATTCCGCTCTGGTGGGGGATCGTCCTGCTGGTGGCGGGAATGGCGTCGGGGATCGCCGGGGTCGCCTTCGCTCTGGGTCAGCATGACCTCAAGCGGTTGCTGGCCTACCACAGCATCGAGAACATCGGGATCATCGCCATGGGGATCGGCGTGGCCCTGGTGGGCGCGGCCACGGGGGTTCCCTCCCTGGCACTCCTCGGCATGGCAGGGGCACTGCTCCACGTACTGAACCACGCCACCTTCAAGGCGCTCCTTTTCCTCGGCGCCGGCTCGGTGATCCATGCCGTCGGCACCCGGAAAATCGACCGGATGGGGGGCATCGCCCGCGTCATGCCCCGGACCGCCCTTCTCTTCCTGACCGGGGCCGTGGCCATCTGCGGGCTGCCGCCCCTGAACGGCTTCGTGAGCGAGTTCCTCATCTACCTGGGGGTCTTCCGGGAGGCGGTCCACGGCACCGGCGCGGCCGCGGCCGTCACATCACTGGCCGGGCCGGCCCTTGCCCTGGTGGGGGGACTGGCGGTTGCCTGCTTCGTCAAGGTCTTCGGCGTGGTTTTCCTGGGGCTCCCCCGGAGCGAAGAGGCGGCCCGCGCCCACGAGGCGGGGCGCCCCATGCTCGCGCCCATGGCCGTGCTGGGCGCGGTCTGCGTCGTGGTCGGCCTGGCACCGGCGGCGGTGGCGCCGCTGCTTGACGCCGCGGTGCGCTCCTGGCGGCCGGAACTGGCTCTCACGGCCCCGGCCCTGGCCGATCTGGCGCCCCTGGGATGGCTCATGGCCGTTGCCGCCGGCACCCTTGCCACGGTGGCCGTTCTCGCTCTCCTCTACGCCCGGCGGTTGGCCGCCGTGCCCCGGGGAGCCTCGCCCACCTGGGGCTGCGGCTATCTGGCCCCCACCCCCCGGATGCAGTACACCGCGTCATCCTTCGCCGAGATGCTGGTCCGGCTCTTCGGCGGCATCCTGCGCCCCCACGGCACCCAGCCCGGCATCCGCTCCTGTGCGCCGGCGCCGTCGGAGCTCCATACCCATGTCCCCGAGACGGTGCTCGAACACCTCTACCTCCCGTTCATCACGTGGGCCAATGGTAAGCTCGCCCCGCTCCGGAGGCTCCAGCACGGCCAGTTGCACCTCTACATCCTCTACACCCTGATCACTCTGGTCACGCTCCTGCTGTTCGGCATGTGACCGCCCGGCTACCCCCGTTCGACCCGCCGGAGCACCCCCAGGTAGTCGAGCACCGCGGCCGAGCCTCGGGCCACGCAGGAAAAGGGATCGCTCACCCGCGTGACCGGCAGCAGCACCTCCCGCTCCAGGGCCCGGTCCAGGCCGTGCAGCAGGGACCCGCCGCCCCCCATCAGGATGCCCCGATCCAGGAGATCCAGGGACACGGCCGGCGGAATCCCGTCGAGGCATGATCGCACTGCCGCCACGATGGCGGCCACCGGCGCCCTCAGGGCAGCGCACACCTCGCGGCTGCTTACCGAAATCTCAACCGGCAACCCTCGCGCCACGCCGCGCCCACGCACCCGGGCCCGTTCGGCAGGGCTGTCGGCCGTGGCCGCGCCGAGCCGGATCTTGAGTTCCTCGGCCGTCCGTTCCCCCACGAGCACTCCACGCTCCCGCTCCAGGTAGCCGACAATGGCCGCATCCATGGCATCTCCCCCCACGGGCACCGAACGGAGGCACTGGATGCCTCCCGAGGCCACCAGGGCCACTTCGGTGGTCCCCCCTCCCACGTCCACCACGAGGGTTCCCCACAGGTCTGCGGCATCGGCGCCGGCACCGATGGCCAGGGCCAGTGGCTCTTCCATCAGGTACACCTCGCCGGCACCGGCCATACGGGCCACGGCGCGGGCGTTGTCCCGATCGCGACCGCTGCCCCCAGCCGGGACCCCTATGATAATCCGCAGGGATCTGTGGGCGCAGCCGGGAATGCTGTCGAAAAACGAACGCAGCATGTGCGCCCCGGCCGCCGGATCCACGACCACCCCCTCGCGCAGGGGCCTTACCACGTCGATGCCCGCCGGGGTCCGGCCGAACATCCGGCGGGCGCCGCTCCCCGCGTCCAGCAGCCGTGCCGGACCGCCGTCGCCGCGCCGGAACGCCACCATGGACGGCTGGGACAGCACGATGCCCGCCCCCCTCCGGTAGACCCGGGTGGTGGTCGTTCCCAGATCAACGGCAAAGTCCCCGGAAGCCTGCCCGAACATATCCTCTCGCAACGATGCCATCCTCTCCTCCCCGGTCGGAACGCCGGGCTCCTCGAATCGAGCCGCGGATCACTGGCAGCCAGTGTACACGAAACGATTTTTTATACAACATTACGTGTGGTTAAGTCGCGACCGTTGAATACTTGCCGACGTTGTGTATCATTGAAGCTTTATCCGGAGGGGGACCGAACGTGCCCCTCCTCAACGGGAGCGACGTCATGAAAAAGAAAGCTGAAGAACGATCGATCTACATCACCGAATTCGATCTGACGCGGCTCGAAGAGCTGCTGGACAAGATTGACACGGAGGGTTCCCGGGACAGCCGGCACCTGCAGGAGCTGGAGGATGAGCTGCTGCGCGCCGAGGTGGTTGAGCCGCAGCAGATTCCGGCCGACGTGGTCACCATGAATTCGCGGGTTGCCCTGAAAGACCTGGCCACGGGAGAGGAGATGGTGTACGAGCTCGTCTTCCCCTCCGACGCGCGGCTTGAGGAAAACCGGATATCCATCCTGGCCCCCGTCGGCACAGCCCTGCTCGGCTACCGGGCCGGTGACACCATCACCTGGAAGGTTCCCGGGGGCACGAGAAAGATCAAAATCACCAAGATTCTCTACCAGCCGGAAGCGGCGGGGGATTTTCATCGGTAGCCGGCACGCGCCTGGTTCCCGGTACGAAAAAAGCCCGCATTCGGCGGGCTTTTTCATTTTCCGGGCCGCGCAAACCGGCGCCGTCAGTAGATGGCGTAATTGTCGGGATCGGCAAATATCTCGCGCAGCAGCCGGTTGTTCAGGTAGTGGCCGGTCTTGTTTGCCTCCACCTTGCCCAGCATGCGGTAGCCGCAGGTAAAGAGGTCGCCGATGAGGTCGAGTATCTTGTGGTTCACCAACTCCTTTTTGTAGCGGAGACCGTTGGGGTTCAGGATCTCCTCTCCGCCGATGACAACGGCGTTGTCCAGGGACCCGCCCTTGGCGAGGCCCGCCTTGCGGATCGCCTCGATCTCCTCGTGGAGGACGAAGGTGCGCGAGTTAATGATGGAGACGGCGTTCTCCACGTCCATGAGCCGCTTCCTCTGCTTCCCGACCGGGGGACGGAACTCGATGGTCATGGTGATGTCGAGGGTGTTAAGGGGCTTTACCCGCACCCAGGCATCATTGTGGCTCACCTCGACGGGGCGGAGCACCTTCAGGTAGACCCCCGTCTCCGGAAACTCGTAGACCCCGGCCCGCCAGATCTCGTGGTAGAACTCCCAGGCCGAGCCGTCCATGATCGGCACCTCGGGGCCGTCGATGTAGACGAGACAGTTGGTGATCCCCGAGTAGTAGAAGGCCGCCATCAGGTGCTCGATGGTGGAGACCGATTTCCCGTCCGCCGCGATCTGGGTCGAAAGCCGGGTGTCCGCCACCATGTCGTAGCGGGCAGGGATGAGCTGTCCCTGATAGACGAAGGCGATGCCGAACTCCCGGCGGGGGATGAACTCCAGGGTCACTTCCCGGCCGGTATGGAGACCGATGCCGCTCAGCTTGAAAATCCGGTTGATGGTTGTTTGTCGTTTGTTCATGGTCCCTTGTGCGTATCACAAATCCTGCGCCGGAAAAAGAAAAAAGAACTCCTGCAAAACAACTGCAGTCTTAAAATATATTATTTTGAATATATATTATTGACAGAATACCGCGGAATCCCTATGATGGCACTTACTTTCACGCAGGCACGGAGGACGACTCTCTCATGGAGCACATGGACGGCGCCATCTCCCTTCCCTTCCAGAAACCGGTTGCGGCCACCCATCGCTGGGCGCTGGCCCTGATCATGATCCTCACCATCGCTGTCGGCTGGCGCTACCCCCTCGTGGGATTCGTCGTGCCCGCAGCCATGGCGGCCTCCATCGCCGGCAGCTTCTTCAGGGGGCGGTACGTGTGCGGCAATTTCTGCCCGCGGGGAAGCTTCTTCGATACCCTGTTCCGGCTGGTGGGGGGCCCCCGCGACGTCCCCGCGTTCCTGCGCGGCTCAGCCTTCCGCTGGACCTTTCTCGCGCTCCTCATGGGATTTCTGGGGTGGCAGATCTCCCGCGACCCCGCCGACCCGGCCCACTGGGGCTTCGTCTTCTGGATGGCCTGCGCCCTGACCACCGGCATCGGCATCGTCCTGGGCCTCGCCTTCCGGGCCCGCACCTGGTGCCTGGTCTGCCCGGTGGGGACCATGTCGAACGCCATCGGCGGCGGAAATTGGCAGATGACCATCGCGGAATCGTGCGTCGGCTGCGGCTCCTGCGAGCGTCACTGTCCCATGGGGCTTACCATCGCGGCCCACCGGCAGGATGGAACTCTCCCCCACCGGGACTGCCTCAAGTGCTCGTCCTGCGTGGACGCCTGCCCCAAGGATGCCCTCGGCTGGCCGTCCTGAAAAGAGGTTGGCAGCTATAAAACTGCCTCGATCCGCTCGCAGAGCGTCCGCAGCACCTTGATCCGGGCATACTGCTTGTTCTCGGCTTCCACAAGGGTCCAGGGGGCGATCTCCGTGCTCGTTCGGTCGATCATGTCGCAGACGGCGGTCTCGTACTCCCCCCACTTTTCCCGGTTACGCCAGTCATCCTCCGTTATCTTGAACCGCTTGAAACCGGTCTCCTCGCGCTCCCGGAAACGCCGCAACTGTTCCTCCGGGCTGATGGCCAGCCAGAACTTGGCCACCACGATCCTGCTCTCCACCAGTTGCTCCTCGAAATCGTTGATCTCGCTGTAGGCCCGCATCCAATCCCCACGGGAACAGAATCCCTCCACCCGCTCCACGAGCACCCGGCCGTACCAGGAACGGTCAAAGATCGCGAAGCGCCCCAGGCGCGGGATAGTGCGCCAGAAGCGCCACAGGTAGGGCTGGGCCAACTCGTCCTCTGTAGGGGCGGCAATGGGCACCACCCGGTAAATCTTGGCGTCGAGGGCCTGAGTGACCCGACGAATGGCGCCACCCTTGCCGGCCGCGTCGCTCCCTTCGAACACCGCCACTACCGCCCGCTTGCGGAACCGGGGCTCGCGGGTCAGCAGGCTGAGCCGTCCCTGGAGTTCCTCCAGTTCTTCTTCGTAGCGCTTCTTCGTTATCGTTCGGGAAAGATTCAGGGACCGAAGCAGCATAACCGCGTCTGTTGCCGGGGACACGGGGAGCGCCGTGCGCGGTGGATGGGGGTTTTCGGGGGTGGCGAGCCGGGCGCGCAGAGCAGAGAGAATCGCGTTCCCCACCGTCAGGGAACGATAGCGGGGATCGACGCCGGACACAACGGTCCAGGGTGCCTCGGCAGTGCTCGTTGCCCGCAGGACATGGGTGGCCAGATCACGGAACCGCTCGTATACCTTGAAGTTTTTCCAGTCCCGGGCCGTGACCCGCCAGCGGGTCCGGGGGTTTTTCTCCAGCGCCTTGAGACGCCGCTCCTGCTGGTCCCGGGACAGATGGAGCCAGAACTTGAGGACCAGAGCCCCCTCGTCCGCCAGCATCCGCTCGAAGCGCCTGATCCGTTCCAGGGCCTGGTCGAGCTTTGCCTGTTTGCTCCGACCCTCCATGTGGTCCGAGATCGCCCCGCTGTACCAGGATCCGAAAAAAATACCGATCTTCCCTCTCGGCGGGAGGGAGCGCCAGAACCGCCACATGGGGGGCCGCTCCCGCTCCTCGTCCGAGGCGTCCCCCGGCGCGTTGGTCTCCACATGGCGCGGGTCGAGCCACTCGTTGAGGATGTTGACCGTCTCCCCCTTGCCGGCACCGTCCACGCCGCTGATGAGGATCACGACCGGAAAGCCGCGGGCTTCGAGCAAATCGTACTGGGCATCGAGCAGTGCCTCCCGCAGAGGAGGAACCCGGGCCTTCCAGGTTTTCTTGTCCACAGCATGGTCCAGTTCGGCCGATTCGAACATTATCGTTCCTCCTGCGGCAAGTATCTTCCGGGAAAAGGATACCACAGGAAAGACGGGACCGGAACGGCAGCATCGCCGGCCCCGCTCTTCGGGCAACGGCCCCGTTGCGCCCCGAAAACGACCCGACATCGGGTCGCATGCCCTGCGATGTCGATGGTTTCGCGGCCGGATTCCCCCTAGAGTGGAGTCATGCGGAACATTTCGGGATGCAACGGGAGGGAACCATGAAACGGATGAAACGGACGGCGGGAGCGCTGCTTCTCGGTCTGGCACTGCTGCTCGGGGGATGTGGCGGGGGAGAGGTCCGCATCTCGGCGGAAATCCCCGTGGTGTACCCGGTCGACTACGCCCCTGCCATCACCTGGCTCAGCTTCTGGAAGGATGCGGACCGGTACTTCGTGCCGGGGTCCATCGACTTCACCGACCCGGACGCGGACACAGATATCATGACCATCGTTGTGAGCGACAGCCTCGGCCGGGTCATGGCGCGGACGGTTGCCGACCTGGATGACTATGTGGGCTATACCGGCGGCACGGTCTCGTTCTCGATCGACTACCTTACCTATCCGCCGGGAACCTATACCTTCACCATCTACCTCACCGACCGCGGCGGCAACCTGTCGAACCCGGTCTACGGCACGTTCCAGGTCTGGTGAGATCTCGGCCTACCCCGGCAGCCAGAGGTCGACCGAGTCCGGTTCCACATCATGGGCCTGGACCCCGTGTTCCCACACGTTCCGGTCGCGCTTGGCCACCACGAGGCTCCGCTGGAGCCGGATCTTGCGGACGAATACGGAAAAGTCCGTTGTATCGAAATAGATCACGCGGCCCCGCTCCCCCTCCAGGTCGGCGGAGAGGAGCGGAATCCCTTCATTGGCGAGAAACTCCCGGACAAACCGGGCATTGACGCTGCCGACACAGGAAAAGTTGCCGACCTCGGCGCGATTGACCAGAATCGAGGCACCGCCGAAGGCCTTGGCGCGGAGGTTCTCCCGCCGCGCACCGTGGCGCATGAGAGAGTTGATAAGCAGTTCCATGGAGTGGATGCCGTAGCGCCCCGCCTCGGTGAAGCAGAAGGGCATGGTGCGGGAGTAGCGGTGATTGCTGAGCAGAAAATGATTCATCCCGGCCACGCCGCTTTCCGAGTCGAACAGGCAGGCGGCCACGCACGAACCGAGAAGCGTCGAAATGACGCCCCCGCCTGTAGTGACGTGGTATTCGCCGGGAGCGATACGGATAATGTGACGGCCTTCGAGGCGTTGATGACGCATTGTTACAGTATAGCAGAATCGGCGTATCCCGCATGCCTGTAAAATGTGCCTCCGCAACTACCCTTTGCAGCCGCAGGAGGGGGCCTTGCACGTAGCCCGGCAGGCCAGGTCTGCCCGGCTGTCGCCGCCGAAGGCGCGGAATTGCTCCACCGCGTGGCGGGGCAAGAACCACTCTCCGTCGCACAGTTCACCAGCCAGGGTACCCTGCTTCACCAGCATCAGAAGGCGCAGGTGGGTGGTGCCGAGTTCGCGGGCCGCATCGTGGATCGGCACCAAGTCGTTCGTTTTCATGGCATGACCTCCCGTTTGGTATCTCTGCTGCTGCGACTTCATGTCCCGTGCCAACACGCAGACCGGTCGAAACTCCTTTCCATATCGAGGGTTGCGCGCATCTCTCATCCACGTGCCCCGCACCTGTGCCGAATAAATGGGCACCGCCCGTCCCCACGCCCACCCTTTGACACCTTTTTGTTCTCGTTTAGAATTAGAGCCTGATGACAGGGGGCCTGTCGCGGTCGAACGGGAGGTTTCGGACCATGGTGGACAACGTTCTGGCAATCCTGCGCATGGGTGACGAGCTGGCCGACCTGGCAGTCGACCTGTTCGACGGGGTCACGGACCCGACCGGCATCGCCCCGGCCACAACCCGCATCGTGGCCCGCGCCGAAGAACTCCTCTCGGCCCGGGGAAACGGGCGTGACGATATCCGGATCGCCTGCGGCCCCGGTTGCATGACCTGTTGCACCGTGAACGTGTCGGTTCTCGTGCCCGAGGCATGGACCATCGCAGTCTGGCTTCGGCAGCACCACGACGCAGGGGAGGTGGACCGCTTGGCAGTGCGGCTCACTGCTGCTGCCCGCGCCATCCGCTGGCTCGACGATGCCGACCGGATCAGGAGCGGGGTGACGTGCCCCTTTCTCGACGAACGGGGCTGGTGCTCCATCCACCCGGTCCGGCCCCTCATGTGCCGCGCCCTCACCTCCACCGACCCGGCCCAGTGTCGCCGCGCCCTGGAGTCGCGCACCTCTGACGAAGAGGTGCCGCTGGAGTGCAATCTGCTCCAGAAATACCTCATGGAACAGGCTTACCGATCCCTCGCCGCGGCCCTTGAACGTCGAGGGATCGACTCGGCGGGGCGTGAGCTGGTGGGCACGGTTGCCCGCTTCCTGAACGAGCCGTGGCTCGCGGACAAATTCCTGGTCGGCAGATTGATCACCCTCCCGGAATCCTGAAGCGCCCCCCGTAACGTCGCGCTCGCCGTGGCAGATTACTTTTCGGATCTCACGGGGCCGGAGAAGCCGTTGCCGCTTCCTGCCCTTCACGTGACCGCGGAAGAGCCTGTCCAGACGGACACAAGAACAAGAAAGAAGAAAGGGGCGGGAAACGACAAGCCCCGGAGGGACGCTCCGGGGCTCTGGTCGGCAGGAAGGGAACCGCGGCGCTACTGCACGCGCCGGTTGTGTTTTTTGCGATAGATGTCGCGGCTGGCATTGTCCTGCAGGCGGTGGAGCCGCGCACGCTCTTTCCCGGTCAGCGCCACCCGCAAAACCATCTGCCTCATATCGACCTCCAACCCTGTGACATAACTGCAATCATGGGGAGTTTAGCGCGCGCCGGAATCATCAGTTGACCTGTCCCGCAAAAACTCCCGTCGCTGTTCGTCCGTCATGGAGCGCCACTTCTCCTTGAACTGCCGCTTTTCCTCCGGCGACAACGAACGCCATTTTCCTTTGAGAACCTCCCGTTCCTGGGGGGGAAGATTCTGGAAGCGCTGGTACGAACGCTTGATGCGCTCCTGATCGGCAGGGGCAAGCTTGTGGAACTCCTTGATCCGCTTCCGGATCAGATCGCGCTGTTCCTGAGTCAGATCATGCCAGTGACGGTATCGCTCCAGGGCGTTCCGACGCGCCTCGGGCGCCATTGCTCGCCAGCGCTCGGCGCTGTCCAGCAGGCGCTCCTGGCGCTCGGGAGGAAAACTGTTCCAGCGTTCGGCAAAATGCTGAAGAACCTCACGCTGCTCGGGGGTCAACCGTTCCCACGACACCCCGCCCCCATCGCCCCAGGCAGGCGAAACCGCCATGCCCAGCATCATGCAGACCAGAATCACACGCCAGCTACCCATCACTTCCCCCACATTCGGCCCCCGGGCATACGACCTCATTGATTCTCCTGGGCCGCCAGCCAATGATAGAATTCGATGTCCTCGTACAGTTGGATATGGTCATTGGCTGCAATCAACTCGATCTGCTCCGGGTCGTCCTGGACTGCCACGGGCACCGGCTCGACCGACGGGGAGGAAAACCAGATGATGCCGGCCACCGCGGCAGCTGTCAGGGTGGCGACCCCGCCCACCGTCACCCAGCGGGGGAGGAACGGGAAGTGACGGCGTCCTGCCTCCGCCACGGCCTTGGCCCGGATCTCCGCCAGCCGTCCCGCAATGGCGCCGTCCAGGTCGCTGGTGCTCCGGTCGAGTTCGCGCCTGACCGTTTGAATCATCCGCTCGTCACGCTCGTCATGTTTCATGGTCCGTACTCCTCAAGCATGCCGCGAAGCGCATGAACCGCCCGCGAAAGATGGGTCTTGACGCTCCCCTCGGAGCATCCCATGGCAAAGGCGGTTTCCGACGTATCGAGCCCTTCCCAGTTGCGCAGGAGAAACGCCTGCCGCTGCCGCGTGGGCAACTTGCGCAGAGCCGCTTCGATTGCCTGCCCCAGGTCCCGGTCCAGGAGCTGTCGCGCCGGATCAGGCGAATTCACGTCCGGGATCCCGTCCAAGGGATCGCCGCCATCTTCGTCGTCGTTTTTGCCGAACCACGCCCGGAACCTGTTCCGCAGGGTCGAGCGCCGGTGCCAGTCCACGATCCGGCTCTGGAGCGTCCGGTGGAACAACGGCGGCCACTCCGCCTCGGGTTTCCGCGCATAGTTTCTGACAAAGCCGAGCATGGCGTCCTGGACCACGTCCAGGGCCTCGTCATCGTCGGACGTGGCGAGCCGCGCCATGCGGAACGCCCTGCGCTCCACGCCGGCCAGGAACCGGTTCAATTCGTCTGTTGTATCCAGCGTCACTTCTCCTTGCCCGCGACATTTGTAGTTTATAACGTCCGGGCTGCTGTCCGGTTGACAGAGAATGGTTCCGTTGGTCGCGTTGACATTCACGGCACCGGTTTTACACTTGAGAACACGCATTTCTCTCACCCGCTTCCGTTCCCCAGGAACAGAGCTATGGTACCACAGGAGGAGCCATGGATCGAAGAACCTTTCTGAAGACTGCCGCACTTGGCGCCATGGCGGCCGGCATCGCCCGCGAGGCGGCCGCGGCCGGCAGATACTACCCGGTCAAGGCGGACCAATCTCTTTTCGAAACCATCAACCGAGCCAAAGATCCGGCCAAGAAGAGTCCCCTGGAGCAGAAGCACGTTCCGGTCATCACCGCGCCCAAGGCGGTCAAGGCAGGGGAACCGTTCACTGTGGAGGTGGCAGTGGGCGAGGTGGTCCACCCCATGGGGCCGACCCACTGGATTCAGTTCATCGAGCTCAACGTGGGCAACGAGCCGGCAGGCAGGGTGGATATGCAGCCGCGCGGGTTCCTGTCGCCCAAGGCGACCTTCACCGTGACCATTCCCAAGGAGGCGGCGCCGGAGGGGAAAATCACCCTGGTGGTCAATGAACGGTGCAATCTTCATGGTTACTGGGAGGGAAGCATCGACATCGCCGTGACCGGGTGAGGTGCGGCCCCATGGCGCGGATGGCGGTGCTGTCGGCCCTCATCCTCTGCCTCTGGGGATGCTCGATGCCGCGCGGCTGGGAAGCGATTCTGGTCCTGACCGACCTGTCCGCGGGCCGTGGCCCATCCGGCCTCAAGGAACGCACCCCGCCCCCCCGACGGCTGACGGTTCCCTACGCGGTGGAGGGGCGGAACTACCAGGGCGATCTCTATTTACCCTGCGAACGGATCAGGGCGGGGCTTGTCCTCCTGCCGGGAGCAGCCGAGGAGGGTAAGGACGATCCGCGGCTGCAGGCCTTCGCCGAAACCCTGGCCCGGGCACGCTTCGCCGTTCTCGTCCCCGATCTGGGGGGCTTCCGGAGCCTGCGGGCGGGAAGTCGCGACATCGGAGAAACCGCCGATGCCATCCTCTGGCTTTCTTCGCGCCCCGGACTTTCGCCCGGCGGGAAATGCGGGGTGGCGGCCCTGAGCTATGCCGGCGGCCCGGCACTGTTGGCGGCGCTGGAGCCGAGGGCCGGGCAGCGGGTCCGGTTCCTGGTTACGGTGGGGGGATACTATGATCTGCGGAACGTCCTGACCTTCTTCACCACCGGCTGGTACCGGGACGGAGACCGGTGGCGGCGGGGCACGCCAAACAACTACGGCAAATGGGTGTTCGTCCTGGCCAACACGGACCGGATCAAAAACGTCCGGGATCGGACGGCCCTCGAAAAACTGGCGCGGCGCAAAATGGATAACCCCGCCGCCCGGACCGACGATCTGGTCCGGGGGCTCGGCCCTGAAGGGAAAAGCCTTTACGATTTCTTCGCCAACACCGATCCGCGGCAGGTCCCGGCGCTCGTGGAGAGGCTGCCGACACCGATCCGCCGGGACCTGGCGGCCCTCGACCCCTCACGGCGCGACCTGCGCGGACTCACAGCCCGGCTGATCATCATCCACGGCCGGGATGACGACATCATTCCCGCCGCCGAGAGCGAGGCCCTGGCCCGGGCAGTGCCCCGCGACCGGCGGGGGCTTTTTGTTCTGGACGGGCTCATGCACGTGGAGCTGAAGCCGAAGTTGACGGACGCCTTCCGGCTCTGGCGGGCGGTGTCGGCCATCCTGAGGGAACGCGACCGGGCCTGAGGGACGGTGTTACCCCCGTCCCCGCCGGGCCAGGATTTCGCCGATGCACTCCATGAGCTTCGTGAAATCGATGGGCTTTGAGAGATAGCCGTCCATGCCGGCGTCGAGGCACCGGTCCTCGTCCTTGCGCATGGCATGGGCGGTAAGGGCGATGATGGGAGTGCGCCGCCCCCGGTCGCGCTCCCTCTCGCGGATCAGGCCGGTGGCCTCGTAGCCGTCGAGACGGGGCATCTGCACATCCATGAGCACCACGTCGAACTCCCCCGCCTCCCATTTTTCAACCGCTTCATGGCCGTCGCTCGCGGACTCGAATTCGAAATTGCGACGCTCCAGCATGATCTCCATGAACTTGCGGGTAATGGGGTCGTCCTCGGCAAGAAGAATCTTCACTTTCCGTGCCTCCTCGTATTGAATAGAAATTGGGGGGGTGACCGGCGCACCGGTGCCCCCTCCGGCCGAAGCCTCGGCTATGCGAAGCGTATCGGCGGGGAGAAAGGGCGAGGACGCAGTCACTGCCAACAGGAGCGGGATCGTGATGGTAAAGGTGCTCCCCTGGCCCGACTGGCTCTCGACATCGATGGCCCCGCCCATGGCTTCCACGATGTCGCGGGTCAGCGCCAGACCGAGGCCCGTGCCGCCGAACCGGCGGTTACAGGCCCCGTCTACCTGGCTGAAGACCCTGAAAAGACGCTCCCGCTCCTGCGGAGCAATGCCGATACCGGTGTCGCGTACCGATATCCGGATCGCGGTGCGAAGGGGATCGGACTGCCTCTCGGCCCGAGCCGCCGTTACCTCCACCTTCCCTCTGTCGGTGAACTTGACGGCGTTCCCGATCAGGTTCACCAGCACCTGTCTCAACCGGGCCTCATCCCCCACGACTGCCGCGGGGACGTCGGGCCCCATGCGGACCATGACGGCAAGCCCCTTCCGCCGCGCCTCGAAGGCCAGGATTTCCACGGCGCTGTTAACGCATGCCGTCAGGTCGAAGGGACGGCTTTCGAAGACCATCTTCCGCGCCTCGATGCGGGAGAAGTCGAGGATGTCGTTCACCAGGCGCAGGAGGGCGTCGGCGGAGCGCTTGGCCATTTCCAGACAGTGACGCTGCTCGTCCCCCAGCTCCGTGTCGAGAACCAGCTGGAGCATGCCGAGCACACCGTTGATGGGGGTGCGGATCTCGTGGCTCATGTTGGCCAGGAACTCGCTCTTGGCACGGCTGGCATCCTCGGCCGCCTCCTTGGCCCAGCACAGTTCCTCGCGGCTCTCGTTCAGCTCCCGCTCCTTGCGCTTAATCATGGTGATGTCGGTTATTGCCGTGCGGCACGAGACCCGGCCGCCGGGGGGCGTGAGAGGCATGCTCGACAGCTGAACGTCCACGGATATGCCGTTCCTGCCGCTGAGGCGGAACTCGCCGGTGACCCCCTCCCGCTGTCCGGTACAGCGGGCCAGATGGGATACGAAGGACGTGACGTCATCCTTGTGCACAAAGTCGCTGAAGAGGAGCCCCACCATCTCCCGGCAATCGGCCCCGATCATCCCCGCCAGGGTCCGGTTGGCGTCGGCGATCACCCCGACGGCGTCGATGGTGGCATAGCCGACGGGGGCGAAGTGGTAGAGGTTGGCGTAACGTTCGAGGGAGAGCTCCAGTTGCGCCCGGATATCCCGCAGCTCCTGACTCGGAGCATCAGACGCGGGCTGCTGCTTCTCGGTATCCGCTTCCGGCATTTCCGCTGCCCCGATCCGGCTATTGCCGGAGCCGTCTTCTGGGCCGGACTGGGTCATGAAGAATTCTCCTCAGCGCGCGTTGGCTGGAGGCCGTCAGTGGAAACAGCCGCGCGCTTCAGTGCACTGGATGGCTCAGGGGTGTGTAGGCTGCTCCCGGCCGCAGTATCTGCAGGCCGTCTCGCGCCAGGGGATGAACTCGCCGCAGCCGCCACAGCGCCGGAATTTCCCCTCCACCTCCCGCAGGGGCTTATGGAAATAAATGACCAGCAGAAAGATGGGGAAGACGGCGCTCAGCAGGCTCCAGACAAAGACGTTCCGTGCCCGGTTCGCGGCGAGAATCCCCCCCGTCACCCCTGGAACGACGAACACCAGGAGAAAAAAGAGGTAGACCGGCTTCATCATCAACAAGCTCCTTTTGCGGGCGGACCATCCCGGCGATGTACTTCATTATACCAGAAACGGGGAGCGTCTCACCCGGCCGGTTATGCACTTCCTGCCGGCACGAACCGCGTCGGCGACTCCAGGAGTAAAATCGAATCATTCCATACCGTTACACAAAGCGTTTTTTTTGCTCACCCCTTGCATCCGGCAGCCGACGGGATATACTTACGCATAGTTAAGCGACACCAATCAACCGTTCCACGTTCACAGGCGAAAAGCCGCGGCAGGCGGTACCGCCAATCGGCGACAACCTCACGAAGAACAGCGCTGCGCAGGGACGCGCCACGCGAGCCAGGGAGGGCTCCATGTCACCGCCTCCGGCACCCCCGTGTTCTCCCCTCACCGGCACCCTTTCCGGCATCACCGCGCCCCCCCTGCCAATGCTCCGCACCCACACTATCAGCCGGTCAAAAAGGAGAATGAAATCATGCCAAAGGGAATAGCACTCGCACTCGGTCTTAACGCCGTTGACCCGAAACATTACGGAGGCTGGGCCGGCAAACTCAACGCCTGCGAAGCCGACGCCGAGGACATGGCGGCCATCGCAGCGGAGAGGGGCTTTGCCGTCACCACGCTCATGACCAAGGCGGCCACCCGGGCCAAGGTCATCGATGCCATCGGCAAGGCCGCCAAGGCCCTCGGCAAGGGCGACATCTTTATGCTCAGCTACTCCGGCCACGGGGGGCAGGTACCGGACACGTCCAACGACGAGCCGGACGGCGTCGACGAGACCTGGTGCCTCTTCGACGGCGAACTGATCGACGACGAACTCTACGCCCTGCTCGGGAAATTCGCCGCCGGGGTCCGGGTGCTGGTCTTCTCCGACAGCTGCCACAGCGGCACCGTGGTGAAGATGGCCTACTACAACGGTACCACCGCGGCCCGCTCCGCCGGTCCGGACGAGGGGGAAATCCGGTACCGGGCCATGCCCCAGAGCGTGGCCATGCGGACCTACCGGGCCAACAGAGAGTTCTACGACACGATCCAGCAAAAAACGAAAAAAGTGGACCTGGCCGACGTGAAGGCCTCCATCCTCCTCATCTCCGGCTGCCAGGACAACCAACTCTCCCAGGATGGTGCTTTCAACGGCGCGTTCACGGGGCAGTTGCTCCGGGTATGGAAGAACGGCCTCTACAAAGGGAGCTACCGCTCCTTCCACAAGGCCATAGTCAGGCGGATGCCGCCGGACCAAACCCCTAATTTCTTCACCGCGGGGACGCCCGACCCGGCATTCCTGAAACAAAGGCCGTTCACCGTCTGAGGAGGAGAGACCACCATGAAGAAAAAGGGCAAATTCCTCCTCTTCACCATGGACGAGTTCGACCAGTGGCTGCTGGAGACCAGGTTCAGCCGCTCCGTCAAGCTCGTTCAGAACCATCATACCTACCTGCCCGGCTACGTCCAGTTCACAGGGAGCAACCACTTCGGCCTGCTGGAGGGGATGGAGCATTTCCACATGGCCGAGCGGGGGTTCTCGGAGATCGCCCAGAACCTGACATCGTTCCCCGACGGAACCGTGGCGGTCTGCCGCTCCATCGACAAGGTCCCCTGCGGCATCAAGGGGGCCAACCAAGAGGGTATCTGCCTGGAAAACCTGGGCAACTTCGATGCGGGCGGCGACACCATGACCCCGGCTCACCGGGACGCCATCGTAAAGATCAACGCCCTGCTCTGCCGGGAGTTCAACCTGACGCCCAACACCGACTCCATAGTGTATCACCACTGGTACGACCTGAACTCCGGCAAGCGCACGGGCGGATCCGGCACCACCAAGACCTGCCCAGGCACCGCATTCTTCGGCGGCAACTCCATGGATGCGGCTGCGGCAACGTTCATCCCCCTGGTGGCCCAGACCCTGGCCCAGCTCACGGGGGGGACCGCACCCAGTGCGCCGGTTCCGCTCAAGAGCGGCGAGGTTGTGGCCTCGAGCCTCAACGTCCGGGCAGGCAGGGGAACTGAGTTCCCGGTGGTTAAAGGGCTCAAGCGGGGGGTCCGGGTCAACGTATTCGAAACGGCTGACGGCTGGGTCCGTATCCACCCAACCGAGCAGCAATGGGTGGCAGAGCGGTACCTGCGGTACGCCTGACGCGCCGGATGCGCGTATGTCCGCACGGATGCGGATGAAAGGAGAGTCCACGGATGGAAAAGGAAACGAAACTGTCGGCGGAGACCGTCAAGGCGCTTCTGAACGAGGACATTAACCGGGAGGACTTCCAGTTCGTCCTCCAACAGCTCCTGGACGCTTGGCGCCCCATTCTCGAAGAAGAACTCAAACTGAGCGAGTCCGCCGAGCGGCTCGTGGCCGTGGCGGAAAAGCAACCCCACAGCTGCGAGGACGAGCAGCTTCTCGCCGACCGGCTTTTCGCCCCCCTGGCCACCGCCGACGTGGCCCTGCGAACCCTCACCCCCCAGGCCCGGGAAGCCCTGGGCCCCATCGACCAGTGGCAGTGGTGCCTGCGCAAAATCCTCTGCTGCCTCCGCTTCGGCTGGCTCCTCTCCCGCTCCCGCACCTTCCCGGTTTCGGTCTATTACCTCTACCGCTACTGGCTCTGCATCCGCCGCCTCTTCCAGAACGATCCCACCGGCCGCCAGCCCACGCCGGAGGAGCGGGCCGACTTCCGCAAGCTCACGGCAGGCTTTGCCGAGGTCTTCAGGCCCTGGTTGGTGCAGGAGGCCAAGGCCATGGATCACTCCATGGAACTGGCCGACGGGGCCGTGTCGGGCCAGGTGGACTGCCACTCGGGGGGCGACGCGGCCGAGGCCCTGTTCGAGAAGTTCCTCACGGTGGACAACGCCCGGCTCCTCATGGGGGCCGAGATATTCGAGAAACTGAGCAAGGACCCGCGCTTCTGGCTCTGCCGCTGCTGGTGCATCTGCGCATTCCGCTTCGGCTGGTGCCTGGGGCGTTCCCGCTCGCTCATCGATCTGGTTCGCTGCCTGGTGGCCTACTTCCGCTGCCTGCGCCGCTGCTTCCAGCCCCTGGTCTGCGAACTGACCGACCCCATCGGCTGCGTGGCCGAAGAGGTCAACACGGACCTGAAGGCCCTGGTGGTGGCCGTGAAGGGGACGGCCACAGGGGGCGGCTTCCTCCGCTACGTGCTGGAATGGTCCCGCGACGGCATTGCCTGGCACGCTTCGGACTTCCACTATCCACCCATCCCGCCGGGCGGCGGCACCCAGGGAAACTCCCCCGTGGCGGGCGGACTCCTGGCCTACTTCGACACCACGGCCCGGGACGAAGGGGCCTACACCATCCGCCTCACCGTATACGGGGTCCAGGGAACCACCTGCGTCAGGACCATCACTTTCTCCCTCTTCAAGCAGGATGTCCGCATCCTGGGCTTTGACGGAGCCTTCACCCTGGATACCACCGCCTACGACCCGGCGGCCATGTTCGTGGAGACCGTGCCGGCCCTCTGCACGCGACCCTCGGGGATCCACGAGATATCCTTCGGCGAATGCCTCTCCATCTGGGGAAGCGCCTTCGTGGGGGGGTGCGAAGGGCGGAAGATCAAGCGTTACCTCATCGACTACAAGCCCGGCTTCGAGACCGACCCCACCACCGGCGGCTGGATCAACATCTGGAAGGTTGAGTACAACACGGTCTGGCAGTACCGGGACATGAACATGCGCAAGGACACGTCGGTGCTGACCGCCTCCTGGGTCACCGACTGCGTGGTGCCGGTCCCCTTCCCCCCCTACTGCCTGATGAACGTTCCCGAGGCCCGGCTCTCACCCTCCTGCTGGCAGACCCACGTCTCCACCTGCGGTCTGAGTGGCTTGGTCACCCTGCGCCTGGTGGTGGAGGACACGGGGGGCACCCTCTACTACGACACCCAGAAGGTCTGGATCGACAACAAGCCCATCTGTGCCATGATCCGGATCGATGCGGTGCCCCGCTGCGCCGACATCCGCGTCAGCGCCTTCGCAACCCCGCCCGACTGCGCTGTACCCTGGAACCTGCCGCTTTCGGGCATCGCCTGGGACGAGTACATCGACCCGGCCCTCCCACTCACCCGCCCCAACGACAACTTCGACTTCTACTGGGTCAAGGTGAGCAAGCAGGGGGGGACCGAAGTCCAGATCCCCGTTTCCTGGAGCATGGGGACTCCCTGCTTCTTCGGCACGAACCGCGTGGGCGATCCGGGCACCTCCTGCACCCCCTGCGACCCGGCCAACCCGCTTCCTGCCGCGGTCTTCGGCACCCTGGCCCAGTTCGACCTGCGGGCCATTGATCCGCTTTGCAGCGCATCGGTGGGCTACCCGGTCCCGGCCGACCTGCTCCTGCCCCGAGGCGAATGCTGCGTGTACGTCTTCAAGCTCCGCGTCCAGGACCGTACCTACACGCCGGGCGGCCCCCACTGGCGCGAGGCCTTGTGGCCGGTGCGGATCTGCAATGACCTGAAACCGGCATAGACTGCCGGGCGCCCCTCCGGCAATGCGGTGGGGGCGCCCGACACCCTGTTGCACTGCGAGCGTGCCCATGCACGGGAAGACGCAACAGCCAAACCAAACCTCCCCACGGGTCGACCTGACCGCCATTCTTGAAGTACTGAAGAGCGTCGGCCTTGTTGTTGGGGGCATCGGCGGCGGCGCCATCCTCTTTTTCTGGATCGGCAATGCCATCATCGTGGCACGCCTGCGGGCCTACAACCTCTACGGCGTCGTCCACTACACCGACGAGTACGTTACCGAGGCGGGTTTTCAGTTCTTTCAGGACATCTTCACCTTTTTTCAGGATTGGCGGCTGATCCCCTTCTTTGTCATCCTCATGGCCCTGCTTTTGTTGACGGTTCCCGTCGGTGGGGGCAAAGCCGCTAATGAACGTCCCGCCGGCAAGGGGCGGATCACCCGCTCCGTCTCCCTGATCCTCCGGTATCGGATCAACTATATTATTTTCCTGACGCTGGCTCTCTCGGCAGCCTTCATCCTCACCTCGGGCTGGTTCGTCAGGAAGCTTTCTTCCGACATCGTGTGCCAGGAACGCGTGCTGGCCGACCTTTCCAAGGACCTGGGAGGGATGGTTCTCATCCTGCTGCCCCGCAAGGGTGCCCTCGAACGGGCCGACGAGTTCCAGCAGCGCTTTTACGAGGAACTGACCTTCGGGGTGGAGCCGACCCTACACTGGATGAACTATGCCCTGGCCGAAATCTCACGACGGGAAGGTACGCCGCTTTCTCTGGAGGTGTTCCAGAAGCGGTTCTCCATCCGCGAACCGTCGCCATTCCGCTCAGACGCTGACTTCGAAAAATCGGAGACCTATGTGGCGTTGCGCAACGTCTGGCTGAGCCATGCCCTGCAGCAGCGGCTGAGGGAGCGGGTCAACCTCACCCTCCAGGATTTCCGCAGCCTGCTGAGTGGTCACCTCACGAGCGAGGGGGACACCTCTTCGCTGGTCCTCATTCCCGCGAACTACGAGCTTGCCGGCGAATCCATGAGACGCCTGACGCGACTGCGGGAGAATATCTCTGCCTTCTTCGTCCCCGGTGATGAGGATACCAGCCGGATATGCACATCCCTCGGCAGCCTGAAACCCATTGCCTTCGGCCAGTTCATGATCTCGTACTCCTTCTGGGTGCTCATCGGCATCCTCGTCTATCTGTTGCTGAACAGTACACGCCTGATCCGTCTCCCCCTCTGGGAGGGGGGCTACTTTGTCGTCATCTTCCTCCTCTTTCTGACTGTGCTCATCACGCTCCCCACCGCCTACGGCCGGTTCAAGTTCGAATTCAAAGTCCAGCGCTTGAAAGACATCGTCTTTACGGGGGAGGACAAGGGAGTCCACCCCTTGAGGAAAAAACTCGACGAGGCCCGGCAGCGGGGGGCGGAACTCTACATCCTCGGACCGACCAAGGGACGGGAAATCATCATCGGGGCCTTCGAACACCCGGAAGAGGCGGATGCCGGCAGCACCAGGATTATCATGCTGGAACGCAGCGCCTATAGCTATATGAGCGTGGAACCGGTCAGGCCGGAAAAAATCCCCGGCATCATACGTCTGCTTCGTCAGCAAGCAGGTACGACGAAACATGAGAATGTGGCCCTGGCTGCGGAAAGAGGAGGGGACGGCCCACCATAGGCCTGAGGAGAAATCATGCGCAAGGGATTGTCTGCCATCGTCGTAGGGATCGCCCTCCTCGGCCTGGACCCGTGCCTTCCGTCCGACGGGGTGCGCGGCGAATCAGGCGGAGGAATCATTGTCCCGGGCCAGAGAATCGAACGTTTCAGCATCGGCGATCCGGCACCGGACAACCGCACGCTTCGCACTATCCGAAAAAGCAAGGGAATCGGCATCACCACGGCGGGCGGCATCATCGGCAGGATCACCGTCTCATCGCCCCGATATGAAGTAGAGCGTAACCGCTTGAAGGCCGGCGCCACCCTGGCCGAGGTACTGCGATTCTACGGCAGGGGAGAAAAGACCATGAAAGGGAGCGTCATCGTTCTCACCTATGCGGACCAGGGGGTCGAATTCGTCATCGACCCGGCCGACGAGCGGGTCAGGTCCATCACGGTCTTTAGGCCGGTCGTCCAGAAACCGTCGGCAGAACAGTATCGCAAGCTGTACGAACATCGAGAGAAACTGAAGGCCAAGTGACGCAGGCAGCCGCAAGGGGGACCACTTCCCGGCATTCCGCCGACAGGGTGGCCGCGCGGCACGGAAGGATCCCATGGGCACAGTCAAAATTACCTCCTGGAACGTGGCGCATCTGGAACGCTTGACCAGAGCGCATCCCACCGCCAAAGAACGCCGTCGACGGGATGCCGTGGTGCGGGAGATCAGGGAGTTGGCGCCCGACATTCTCTGTCTGCTTGAGGGTCCAGCCGGCGAAGCGGGGATCGATCTTGTTGCCAACGACTTGCTGGACGGCGAGTGGGTGGCGGTGAAGGCGGCCGACGGCAACTATGCCACGAGGGGTGACCAGTGGATATGGTTCCTCGTCCGACAGGATCTGGCGGCCCGGGCATCGCTTCTTCCCGTCGGCACATGGGATGCCTTTGCCGGGGTATCATGGACATGCCATCTGTGGGGCGAATTCACGGAGGGGACACACCGCCACTATCGGCATCCCCAAGTGTTGATTCTGGACTGGAACGGTCTGCGCGTGGAGTTTATCGGCCTGCACCTGAAGAGCAAGTTCATCAACCAGGGAGAGCGGCTCTGGCGCGACGAACGGGAGCGATTCATCCGCGAGGCCCTCACGGCCCGGATCAAGATGGCCACCGAGGCCGCCAACGTCCGCGCGTACATCGACGCCAAATTCCGGCAAGTGGGCAACCCCGCCCTGTTCGTGCTGGGCGACTTCAACGACGGGCCGGGCAAGGAGTACTTCGAGGAGCAATACCTCTTCTTCGATCTCATCGCCAATATCCAGGGCAACGTCTTTGCCACGAGCCGGTTCCTTAACCATGGTCTCTTCGACATCCCCGACGAACTCTGCTGGACTGTCCGGTTCAGGGACTTCGTCCAGCCGGACCGGCGCCCCGAGATTCTTCTGGATCACATTCTCTTCACCCAGGGGCTCGTGAACGGCTCTCTGCCGTGGCAGGTGAAGCCCCATGCAGGCAAGGTGGAACACGAGGTGCACGAACTGGCCAACGCCGGGCTCCCCAAGGACAGCCAGACCAGCGATCACCGGCCGGTCTCGCTCCTGGTGACCACCGGGCCGAACCCATGAACGAAAGGAGGCAGCCATGAAGAAGCAGGCACTCATCGCAACCGTCGCGGCGGGGATACTCTCCCTGGTCGCCGGAGTCGCGCCGGCAACGGACCAGGAGCGCGTCAGGGAGAACGTCCGGGAAAAAGTCCGGACCGAGGCCAAGGAGCAGGAACGGGTCTACGGCAGCCAGCTCATGACCAGGAAGGAACGGGCCGAATACCGGGCCAGGATGCGGGCCGCCAAGACCGTGCAGGAACGGGAGCAGATCAGGAAAGAGCACCACGAGCGGATGAAAGAGAGGGCCAGGGAGCGGGGAGTGACCCTTCCCGACGAACCGCCGGTGCCGGGCGGCGGCATGGGTCCGGCCGGAATGGGTGCCCCCGGCAAGGGGATGGGGCCCGGCGGCGGCAGGAACCGGTAACCGTAACTGACAACCCGGGAGAACCCCATGGACAAGCCCGAAACCGCCCCCCTGGCGCCGTTTCCCCCCGAAGCGGCCTACGAACCGTCCCTCGACCGGCTCATGCGCCTTGCCGCATGGGCCGGCGCCATCCGGGGGGACGGCACGCCGGTGAACTTCACCTCCATCCTCGTGGGGGCAATTCTCGTGGAGGACGAGACCGGCGCCTGGTTTACCCGCTACGCCCGGGAAACGGGAGAACGGGCCGAGGCTATCGCCGACCTGGTGCAGACATCCGAGGCGATGCGCCCAAGGGTTGAGGAGCAGGCAGCCGCCGGCACCCTCCCCGATGCCAGGGAGTTCTACTCCTCGTCGGTGCGCGACATCCTCGGGTCGGCGCTGCGGCTCGCCACCCGCGACGGTGCCGAGCCCCGCCCCCTGGGGACGCGCCACCTGCTGGCGGCCCTCGCCTTCCGCCTCTCCGACTACCACCGGCGCCAGCTCATCGGCTGGGGGGTCGACATCGCCGCCTGGCAGCGCAGCACCCTCGACTTCCTCCAGCGGGCCTTCCCGTCGGAGGATTCCACCTGGGTCTCCCTGGCCCTGGAGCAGGCCGAGGCGCCGCCCCCGGAACCTCCTCCCGCCGACACCATCTTCAAGAGTTTTGCCGCCGAGGCCCCCGTCCCGCCCGTCAGTGCCGGCCCCGACGTCCTCATTGCCCGGTTCACCGCCGACGATCCCACCTCGGCCACGGACCTCATGGACGTCCGGCAGGAGGCCCGGGCCTTTGCCCGCCTCGCCGCGGGCCGCGCCATCCGCCCGCCCCTCTCCATCGGGGTATTCGGCGAATGGGGGTCGGGCAAGACCTTCTTCATGAAGCTGATGCACGAGCATGTGGCCCGGATTTCCCGGGATGCGGACAGTGACGGCCCCTTCCACGGCAACATCGTCCAGATCCGCTTCAATGCCTGGCACTACGTGGAATCCAACCTGTGGGCCAGCCTGGTGGATTACATCTTCACCGAACTGGACCGCTGGCTCAAGGAGCGCCCCGAAAACCCCAACGAGACCGTGGATCTTCTCTTCGACCACCTCTCCACCTCCCGCACCCTCAGGCTGGAGGCCATGGACGAACTGGTGCTCCGCCGCCGCCAGCGCCAGGAGGCCGAAGAAAACCTGAAAACCGTCCGGGCCCGGTTCGAGACGGCTCTGGCCCGCCAGGCCGTGGCAACGGCAGGCGAATTCTGGACCGCCGTGGGCACGACCCTGGGCAAGGACCGGGAGACGCGCGAGACCATCGACCGCGCCGGCCGGGTCCTGGGAGTTCCGGAACTCTCCGCCTCGGCCCGCCAGTTGAGCGAAGTGCTCCAGGAAACCACCACCCAGGCCGGACGGGCCCGGACCCTCGGGCGGAGCGCCATGGCCACGCTCGGCCGCCCCCGGTGGCTGGCGGCCCTGGCCCTGATCCTCGTGGCGGCGCCGGTCGCCGTGGTCTGGTTCCGGGACATCCTGGGTCGGACAGAGGTGCTCTCCTGGCTGAAGGAGGTGAACGCCGCCGTTCTGGGACTCTCCTCGGTCATGGCCTCCGTGGCCGGGTTCGCGGGTACGGCCCTCAAGCGGACCGCCACCGCCCTGGACACCCTCGAAGGCTTCCGCGCCAACCTGGAAACGGCCATTGCCGAGCGGACCGAGGAATTCAGAAAGAACAGCAATGAAGCGGCCCTGCTCACCGATGCCGAGCGCGAGGCGACGCGGCTCAGGAGCGACGTGGAGCAGGCCGAGCGCCGCCTGGCCGATGCCGACCGCCGCGCCGCCGACGCGGCCCGTGACTTCCAGGGGGCCACGGCCCGGGGGCGGCTCAATGCCTTCATCCGCGACAAGGTCGTCAGCGGGGACTACGCCAAGCACCTGGGTATCATCGCCACCATCCGCAAGGATTTCGGCCAGCTGGCCCAGCTCATGGCCGACGCCGATCGCGACCGGGAGCTGGCCGAGGAATATGAGCGGGCCCGGCTCGACTACGTCCGCAGGGTGGAAGAACTCATCGCCCGCTCCGGCGACGTGCTGACCGACGAGGAGGTCGCCGCCCTCCGGGCCTCCACCACCTTCGACGCCGAATCCCTGCGCCTGTTCGAGCGGATCATCCTCTACATCGACGACTTGGACCGCTGCCCGCCCGAAAAGGTCGTGGAGGTCCTCCAGGCCATCCACCTGCTCCTCTGCTTCCCCCTCTTCGTGGTCGTCGTGGCCGTGGACGCCCGCTGGGTCTCCCGCTCCCTCAAGGAGGTCTACCCGGAGCTCCTGGCCGAAACCGTCATCATCCCCGGAACCGGCGCCACGGCACCCGCCCGCCCCGGCGCCCCCGCCGGCGAAGCACGGCATGATGCCACCGACCGGCGCACCGCTCCCAACAACTCAGACCGGGAGCGGGCCGCCTCGTCCCAGGATTACCTGGAGAAGATCTTCCAGCTTCCCTACTGGGTGCGCGCCATGGATGCCGACGCCTGCCGGAACTATATCAAGGGGATCGTGGCAGCCGAGTCGACAGTCCAGGCCGACCAAGCACCCCTGTCGCCCGAACCGGCTCCGAACGCCGCCCCGCCGGCGCCTTCGCTCCAACCGCCGACAGAGCGGGCGGGCGGAGCGACTGAAGTAGCGCCCTCAGAGGCACCGGTCGCGTCCCCGCCCCCCGCTGCGCCGTCTCAGCCCGACAGCGGCGGGGAGTCCTTCCGCGAGCACGAGGCCCGCACCATGACCCTCACCCCCCATGAAACCGCCTTCATGGCCGAACTTGCCCCCCATGCCGGGGGCACCCCGCGTCGGGGACTGCGCTTCGTCAACGTCTACCGGTTGATCCGCACCAGCCTGCCGCTCCACGAGCACGAGACCCTGGTGGGCGACAAGGGGGAACAGACAGCCTACCGGGCTCTCCTGACCCAGTTGGCCATTGTCACCGGGGCGCCGGACATCGCCCCCGTCTACTTCGACCACTTGGCCATCCTCGCTGCCGGCAACCTCGCCGAACCCAAGGAGCGCAAGGGGCTGGTCGACCTGATTGCCGCCCTGGGCGAAGACGCCCGCGTCACCGCTAGCACCGAAGCCGCACCACTCCTGGGTGCGCTCAAGGCCTTGCACAACAGCGTCGCGCCCCAGGGGCTCGGCAACGAGCCAACGCTCCTGGCCACTCTCCACGACACCTCCTCCGTGGCCCGGCGTTATTCCTTCACCGCACGACCCCACTGAAGGGAGCGGCGGGGAGTCTCACACCGCAGAGCAATAAGACCTCCCAGCCTCCGCGGGGACCGGAGCCTTGCGGCACACCGGAGGGTGTGCTACAAGGTGTTCAGCGTGAGAGGAACGCCGGCTCATATTATTAGTATCGATATGGCAGGTGGCCGTAATGAGCGGAACTTCAGTGCGGAGGGATCTGTCGTCGTCGCACCCTGACGGCCCTCCATCAATTGTGAGAATCGAGGTCCCGACCAAATGCACAAATGGCTGTATCTTCTGGTGGCGATCATCAGTGAGGTTGCCGGGACAACCGCGCTCAAGTCGGCCGAAGGGTTCACCCGGCTCTGGCCATCATGCGTGGTTGTCGCCGGATATGCCTCCGCCTTCTACTTCCTGTCATTGACCCTGAAAGCGATCCCGGTCGGCATTGCCTATGCGATCTGGTCCGGCCTGGGAACGGCGCTGGTCGCGGTGGTTGCCTGGGTTTTCATGGGGCAGCGGCTCGATCTGCCGGCGGTCTTCGGTATTCTGCTGATCATTGCCGGCGTACTGGTTCTCAATCTCTGCTCCACATCGGCGACGCACTGACCGACCGACGGCGGGGACGACTCCGCCGCCCGAACATCCACGGGGACGACCCCACGAATCGGAAAGGACGACATCATGACGTGGGGAATTCTTGTTCTCGCAGGGCTGTTCGAGGTGGGCTGGGCCATCGGCTTGAAATTCACGGAAGGGTTCACCCGGCTCTGGCCGACGGTCCTGACGGTACTGGCAATGATCGCCAGTTTCTGGCTGCTGGAGATCGCCATGAGGACGCTGCCGGTGGGCACGGCGTACAGCGTCTGGGTGGGGGTGGGTGCCGTTGGCACCGTGCTCCTGGGGATCGTGCTGTTCGGGGAACCGGCCAACCCGGCCCGGCTGATCAGTGTTGCGCTGATCGTCGCCGGCATCATCGGGCTCAAGCTCTCTTCGCCAGCCTGAGGACTCAGGTGACGACGCCCACCGACCGACATGCCGACCGACCCGGCACTGTCCCGGCGGCCGGCCGGCGATTCCACTACGCCTGGGTCATCGTGGCCGTAGGCTTCCTGATCATCTTCGCCTGCATCGGCCTGGCCCGCTACGCCTACACCATGCTCCTCCCCTCCATGCAGGCGGGGCTGGGGCTCTCCTACGACCGCATGGGATTCATCGGGACCGGCAATTTCTGCGGCTACCTCCTTTCCGTAATCCTGGCGCCCCGGCTCATCCGGCGTTTCCAGCCAAGGGCGGTGATCAGCGGCGGACTGGCACTGATCACCCTGGCCATGCCGGCCATGGGGCTTTCCAGCGGCTTTGCGGCCCCCTTTGCACTCTATGCCCTGGTGGGCATGGGGACCGGGTTCGCCAACATCCCCACCATGGTGCTGATCGGCCACTGGTTCCGCAGCGACCGGCGCGGCACGGCGGCAGGGCTGATGATCGCCGGCAACGGGGCGGCCATCGTACTGGCCGGAGTGTTGGTACCCAGGCTGAACGGCATCTTCGGGGCCAACGGCTGGCGGGCCGGCTGGCTGCTGCTGGGATGCGTCGCCCTGGGGGTCGCGGTCCTGTCGGCATGGCTGGTGCGCAATCATCCCTCGGACGTGGGGCATGAACCGCTCGGCCGGAGCGCGGCCCTGGCGCCGGAGGATCTCGTGCCCCACGAGCGGCCCGGCGACGGCATGCTGCTGATGCGGCTGGGACTCCTCTACCTGGCCTTCGGCGCAACCTTCATGATCTATGGCACGTTCATCGTCACCACCATGGTGCGGGAGTTCGGCTTCAGCGAGGCCCGGGCCGGCCTCTACTGGTCGTGGGCGGGTTTTTTCAGCTGCTTCTCGGGGGTGGTGTTCGGGGCGCTTTCAGACCGCATCGGCCGCCGCCACGGGCTGGCGCTGGTGTTCGCCGTGCAGAGCACGGCCTACCTGATCGCGGGTACGAAACCGGGAGGGGTGGGTCTGGTGGTCTCCATCGTGCTGTACGGGCTTGCGGTCTTTGCCATTCCGGCCATCATGGCGGCCGCCGTGGGGGATTACCTGGGCGCGCCCCGCGCCGCCGGGGCCTTCGCCACGATCACCATCTTCTTTGCCGTGGGCCAGACCTTGGGCCCTGCCCTGGCGGGGATGATCGGCAAGGCAGCCGGCAGCTTCTCCGGTGCCTACCTGCTGGCTGCGTCGATCACGGTCTGCGCCCTGCTGTTCACCCTCTTCCTTCCCCGGCCCGAAGACACGACCACGCCACACCGGGCCCAATAGTCCCCTGCGGCCGGGATTGCTCCCATAGCCGGAGCATCATTCCCGCCGGCCGCCTGTTGTTCCTCTACTGGAAATACTCCGAGTGGATGGAGGTCCCCATGTGGGACGACGCAAACAGGGCGACAAGGGCCACGATAAAGCCGAAGATGAAGAACCAGGCGGCCGCCCGCCCCCCCATGCGGAAAAAGCGCCGCAGGTGCAGATAGGTCCCGAATATCAGCCAGGTGATGAGGGACCACGTCTCTACCGGATCCCACCCCCAGTACCGCCCCCATGATTTGTAAGCCCAGATGGAGCCGGCCAGCATGCCGATCGCCCAGAAGATGAAGCCGAACCCGGCAAAACGGTAGGCGTGGAGGTCGAGATCTTCCAGGTCAGGCAGGCGCCTGAGCCAGTCCGGGGGGGCAGGCCGGGCCTTCAGCAGGTAGAATATGGAAAATGCCAGGGCGATGATCAGGGCGCCGAGGGCGATCTTGTAGAACGAAATGTGCAGCACGAGCCAGATGCTGCTGAAGGTGGGCGGCAGCGAACGGATGCCGGGGTTGTAGAAGTTGGCCAGCGCCACCATCAGGAACACCAGCGGCACGACGATGAGACTGGTCGGCCGGATGCGTGGGAATACCCGCTGGAAGCCCAGGAAGAGCACCATGGCGATCCATGCGTCCGACAGCAGCACCTCGCTAGGGGCCATGTAGGGACCGTGACCGACAACCCGCCACCAGTAGACCAGGGAGACCGAGTGTACGGCCAGCCCCAGCCATAAGGGCCAGTAGCTGCGTTGCTCCACCACGGCCTTCCGAAAGATGATACCGCTGGCATTGAGGACGGTCGCCACCACATAGCAGCAGACCGCCAGCCAGTTCATTGCCACGTATACCGACGCCTGATCAGTCATGCACTCCCTCGCGTTCCACCATCCGTTTCAACGAATCCGGCTCATCCCGGTAGAATCCGGAGAATCTCGCCGCCCGCCAGGACACCGTCGTGCCGCCGCCCGCCCCTTCAGCCAGTGACACCTGACGGGGCGGGGTGAAATAGTGAAGGACACCGCCCAGGCAGATGACAAAGAAACCCGCAAATATCAGCGGCATTCCGGTTACGTTCACCATGATCAGCCGCGACCAGGGGGCGAAGCCCAGCAGCCGGAAGCGATACTGCCCGATGGCCCCCTCCCCTCCCGGCTGCAGAGGGAGCCGCCCCACCTCCTGTCCGTCACGATCCAGGCGCAGGGTGAGCAGAGGGCTTGCCCGATCGAAGGTCTTTCCCTCCCCATCCACCAGGTACTTGGCCCGCACCAGGGAGCCGTCGCCCAGCAGGTTCGGGAAATCATTATAGCTCGGCAGGTCGGGTCTGTCGGGGTGCATGAACTGGAGCTGGAACACCTTCGGCTCCCCCGTCGGCCCGGTCGCCTCCACGAAAAAGGCGTGACCGAACTCCACGCCCTGGTAGAAGCGGAGGCCCCGGTGGTTGAGAATGCGGTTGATGGCAACGGTCCTTGTTTCGGCAATGCCGGCATCGGACAGAAACGTAAGGGTCGAGGCCAGTTCCCGCACGGCGAGGTCCGCCCCGAAGCGGTACGAGACCCGGTTGAGCCGTACGGCGTCCGGCAGGTGCAGCGGACCGGCCAGAAGACCGTGCTCCTCTCGCAGCAGGGGATGAGACGGATGCTGGATGGCGCCCTCGGCCAGATGTATCACCCCCTGCTGCTGGGTCAGGGCGATACAGAGCGATGCGACAATGGTGAGCACCATGCCGAAATGGAGCAGAGTATTGCCCCAGTACCCCCAGGGGTGGCGCACCAGCCGGATTTCCCCATCGAATATGCCCTGACCGATGAACCCGTTGGTCATCAGGAGGCGGGAAACCTCCGCCGGCGCTCGGGCGACGGAAAAGCGCCGGTCCCCGGCTGTACCGCCGGCGGGGCGCACGGTGCGCTGCCACGCGGTAAGCGCCTGATTCCTGGTCGAAAAGGCAAGGGAAATCGTCCCCCCGGCAAGGATAAGGGCAAAGCCGGGATGTGTATAGATGTGATGGAGGCCCAGCAGGCTACTCCAGCGGGCGAACAGCGGGTAGGCCGACTGCCACGCCAGCATCTCTTCGGGCGAGGTCAGGAAGCGCTGGGGAATGAACGCTGCCAGGGTGATGGCACAGAGTGCCAGGAGAATGAAACTGATGACCGTGCCGCGTGCCAGGAAAAACCGCTTGATCCGCTCCATGGTCAGGGGTGCCGTCCCTGGGCGCCGCCGGGCGCCTGATTGACGACCCTCCCCTTGCGGTCCAGCACCGGCCAGGGGACCACGTTATTGGTGCTGGTGCCGCTGATGGTGTTCACCCCGGTGATGAGCCAGCGGCCGTTTTCTTTGTTCAGGACATACCCCATCCGGTAAATGAAGTCTTTTTCCTCGGCGTATTTTTCGTTAGTGGCCATCCGGTAATGGGTGAAGTCCCAGGTTTCCTCCGTTTCCACCGTCGCCTCGGAATTGCCGCGCCGTTCGATATTCAGGAACCTGATCCTCTTGAGCTTCGACTCCATCCGCAGCTGGCCCTCGCCGAGGGCGGCCATGTGGTGATAGAGTTTCAGCGCGTGCTCATGGGTGGTGACTTCCACGAGGGGATTCATGTTCTGGGCCCGGTAGCCCTGGACCAGCAGGTCATTGTAGCGGCGAATGGTCGCCTCGACCTCGCCGGTATCGCCCCCGGCGCAGGCAGAGCAAACTGCCAGCACAACCGCCAGCAGGATCATGCCGACACGCACCCCCCCGGAGGTGCCGGCACTCCTCCCGCCTCCCCCGGGCATCGCCCGGTCGGGATATCCACCGTACCCGTACCCCATCACCAGGAATAGGCCTTTATGCTGTTGTCCGTGTGCCTTGCCCCACAGATGGAGGAACAGCTGACATTGTTGGCCCCCATATAGCCGCTGGCCGGCAGGATGGCGCTGGTCAGGTAGGAACCGGAAAAGGCGCCGCCGTTGCCGTCGGGCTTGTAACGGGATGGGGCATTGGCCCCGGTCAGGAGGCGCGGCACCTTGCCCCCGTGGGGAACCCGAATGTGGCAGTTGACGCAGGGCCTGCTGTGCCCGCCCGACGACTTGACGTGACCGTTGCCGCCGGCGGCCCAGGTGTGGCAGTTGAAGCAGAAGTTGTTGGCCGGAGGCGTCGCGGTGCCCGTTCCGGTCAGCAGGGTCCCGCCGGATGAGGTACCGTTGGCCGCCGCTGAAGTGAAGGGCCAGTTCTGATACATGCCCGTCAGCAGCCATTTGACGGTCGAACCATGGGGGCCCTGGGCCGTGGCGGAGGTGCTGGTATCCCTGCCGTGGCAGTCGGAGCAGGTCATCACCTCGCCCGGCTGCCAGCCGCCGGTCAGGGCGGTCGCCTGCAGCCGCCGGTTGCCGGTGGATGGCAATGGCTGGATCACCGGGTGGTATGAGGCATTGTTGGGGTTGAACTCCAGGCCGATGTTGGTCCAACGGGCCGCCCCCAACGACGGCGAGGTTACGTTCCAGTAGCGTAGCGTATTGGTGGTCGGATTGGTGGCGGCATGGCACTTGAAGCAGATCTGGTACTCGTAGGCGGCCTCGCTTACCATGGTATAGGTGCCGTTGGTCCAGGCCCCGGAATAGCTTACACTGGCGCCGGACACGCCGCGCTGGCTCCGGGACACCGCATTATTGTTGGCGATGATCCGGTAAACGCTGCCGCTGGCCGGCGCAGTCCACCCGGCCACGGTAACGGTGGTCGCGTTATTGCCGCTGATGGTGGCCGTCTGGCCGGCGCCGGTGCCTGAAATGATGTTGATATAATCGCCGACCCACTGGTTGGGCACCCAGTTCTTGTTGCTGTTGACCAGGGTGGTGGAACTTCCGCCGGTGGCGATTCCGTAGTCGCCGTGGAGCCCGTTGCGGGTCGCATGGGGGTTGTGGCAGTCCACGCACTCGATGTGCCTGTTTTGGGCGATATAGGCCAGGGTTTCATTCTGACGCGAGGGGAGATGGATCCCTGAATAGTGCTGGGTTGCGTGGCCGTAACCTGGGGCGCCCGGGTCGGCGTAGGTCCAGGCCACGCTGCCGGGGAGCGTCAGCTCGCTGGGTGCGCGGCTGCCGAAGTAAAATGACGCGGTATAGCCGTTGGTGCTCGTGGTGGTCGTCTCCAGCGAAAGATCGACCACGATCTTCTCCCCCGCGTTGAGGGTGAGGGTACCCACGCTCACCGGTATCTGGCGTACGGTACCGGGGGCTCCCGCAGTGGAAAGCTCGGTGGCATAGGTCCCCTTGGCGATGATGGTGGCTCCCATGGTATCGGCGGGGTTGTTCCACTTGTAGACCATGTACCTGACCCTGGCGTTCTGGGCGGTGGACGACTCGCGGCAGTAGAGGTTGATGATCCAGTTGCCGGCGGGGACGGTAGTGGTGCTGTAGACCGCGGGCGAGGTAAAGGTGACCATGCGCCAGTAGCTGGTGCCCTCCAGGTTGGTGCCCTGGCTCTTTGTTTCATAGGTAACCGTGGTCTCCCAGGGGGACATGACGCGGCCGACCCACGTGCCGCCGCTGAAGGAATCGCCGGTGTTGTGCTGATTCGGCATGGCCTCAGCAGGTGTCTCGGCCGCGGCCGGCTTGAAATACAGCTTGTTGGTGAGGCTGTACGTCGGGTTCGCGGCCCGGAAGTCACGGTTGGCAGCAAAGATGTCCTGGGACGCCAGGCTCATGGGTGCCACCCCGTAGTAATCCTTGTTGGCGACCGCCTTGGGCGGGCCGCCCCCCGGGTCGGCATCGCTGGACAGGCTATGGCAACGGTAGCAGATCTGCTCTTCAGCCACCTCGCCGCCTGTTGCGCCGAGGGAGCCCTGAAGCCGCCTGATGCCGCTGTTGTGATTGCCGAACGAGTCGCCGGAGCCGGTATAGCTCATGAATACCGACGTCTCGTTGACCAGGGCGTTGTGACACTTGGAGCAGTTGCCCTGGAACCGGCTGCCATCGCTGAAGAAGCTGGCCGGCACATTGTACTGATGGGCGGAACCGGAGTAGTTGGCCAAGGTGACAGGCGGTGTTTTGGTGGCGTTGGTTTCCTGTTTGCGCCGTACCGTGGATTTGGTTCGCTCCGTGGAATGGCAGCTGATGCAGATACCGCCGCCGGATGCGCTGTAGTCGGAATTGGTGAAGTTTGCCGTCGTGGTGGGCGTTGAGCCGATGGCGGTCCTCAGGTTGTAGGACCGGCCGGCACTGTTGACGTTGAGATCGGGGCTGAAGATCGTGTGGTCCACATGGCACATGGTGCAGGTCCGGCTGGTGTAATTGGTGCCGCTGGTGGCGCTGCCGTCGGGGATTGTGGTCGGATACGTCCGGCCGTAGTCATACATGGCATGATGGTAGGTATCGGTATCCTGCATCGGGATGCGGTGGCAGTCGGTGCATTTGTAGGAGCTGTTCCACGCAGCCGTGCTGGTGGACCGCGTCAGCGGCGTGGACGGCGTGGTGGTCACGTCGAGGCCCACCGGATGGCAGGAGACGTTGGAGCAGCTGCTCCCTGCAACGTTGTAGCTGTAAGCGATAGTGACCGCCGTCGAGTTGGCGGTGTTGTCCCCGTCCCGGAAGGTGCCGCCGGCGGAGACATCGTAGGATTTGTTCAGGTGCTTGCGCTTGTCGCTGATGGCGGTGCTTGTGGCGGTCGTGGCTCCGTGACAGTGGGCGCACTGCATGTAGACGGCAGAGAGGCTGGTCTGTGCGCTTATGTGAGCACCATGGGCGTTCCCCTTCGCCTGGCCCTTGTAGGTGATGGAGCCGGAGGCATAGAGGGGGGCGCCACGCCGCCAGTCGTTGTTGGGTGCAGCGGCATTACCGTGGCACAGGTTGCAGTTGTAGGAGGTTTTGGCGCTGGTGCTCCAGGCAACGGCCGAACGACCGGCCTGACCGGCGCCGCCGGAGTGACAGTACGTGGCGGTACAGCCGGAGGATCCGGCGGTCCAGTTGAATCCGTTGTCATTGCTGTAGGCCGTGCCGGTTCCCGTGTAGCTGCCGCGCACGCCTGCCGCGGAGTAACCGAAATAGACCTGGGCCGCCTGGCTTGCCGCCAAGGCGCCGCCGGCATGGGCTGAGCCTCCGGAGGGGGAATGGCAGGACGAGCAGGCAAACCGGTAGGTGGCCGCATCGCCGGTGCCATTGCCCGGGGTCATGGCATACGAAGAGGGCAGGACGGATCCCTCCCAGTGGATCTTATGGGCGGAGTTGGCTGCCCAGTGGGCATCGGTGGCCCGGGCGCTGTGACACGAGTTGCAGGCGGTAGATCCGCCCCAGGCCGGTGACGGTGAGGTGCCGTGACAGTAGGTGGCCGAACACGTCTTGGCATTGCTGTCGTAGGTTCCGGACTTGCCGTTGATGGCCTTCATGGCCACGTTGCGCGCCTGGTTCAGGTGCAGGGTCGAGTAGTTACGCAGCTTGTTGGTAACGGTTGCGTCAACGGTCCGGCAGTGGCAGGCGGCGCAGCCGGTGGTGGCAGTAATGCCGAGGCTTGCTACGTGGCGCTGGTGACTGTTGGCCGTGGCCGTTCCGGCGCCGCCGTTGGCATAGTTGGGCTCGCCGGCCGCTGCCGTGAAGGCGCTGTCGGCCCCGTGGCAACTGTTGCAGCCGTAGCCGGTGGCGCTGGTCCAGGCGGCCACGGTCCGGTAGACCGGTGTGGCCTGGCCCGAACTGTGGCAGTACACGTTACTGCAGACCTTGGTGCCGGAGTTGTAGCTGCCGGCCATGGTCCCATAGTAGTCGCGGGTCTTGTTGACATGGTACTGGGTGCCGGTGGTCCCAAGGAGCGTACTGTTGTCGCTGACGGTTCTGTTGTGGCACTGGACGCACCCCAGGCTGTTATTGGTGCCGAAGATCGCCGCATTATTCACGTGGACGGCATGCTTGCCCGACAGGGTGGTGCCGCCGCTGCCGTTTTGAGGCGCCGTGGCACTCCCGTGGCAGCCGGTGCAGCCCAGGGACGCGCCGCCCCAAGTCAGGGGGGTCTGGGCGTAGTGGAGGGTGTCCCGGCCATCGCTGTGACAGTAGATATTCGTGCACGAGCCGTAGCCGTCACCCGGCTTCGGTGTGCCGCCGTAGGCAGCGGTGGCGCCGTAGTAGTCGGGGAATCCCACATTGACTTCATAATTGGCGTGCTTCTGGCTGATCTGGTTATGACAGACCGAGGAGCTGCAGACCGTGGGGGTGAATCCGGTCAGGGTGGTGGCGTGGCAGGTCGCGCAGCGGGTTTCGTCGCTGGTAATACCGAAGGAATAGGCCAGGTGCCTGGTGTGGCTGCCCGAAGTCATGATGGTCGGTGTGCCGTAACCGCTGTGGGTATCGCCGTTGATGCCGTGGCAGGTGCCGCACTGCCCCGTTGCGGCGGAGCCCCAGGTGGGAGTCGTATAGGTCGGCGGCCAGCTGCCGCTGTTCCCCTGGCCGCTGGAGTGGCAGTAGACGTTGGTGCAGCTGCCGTAGGCACTCCCCGGCGCTTTGGTCATGGGAGACGACACCCCGCCGTACGTGCCGTTCTTCGCCGTGGTGGTGCTGTCGAACGCCACGTTGACCAGCTTGTTAACATGATTGCCGTAGGTGCCGATGGCCATGGCCGAGGTTACGGTGGCACCGTGACACCTGACGCACCTGACCGTGGCATAGCCCAGCCCAAAGCCGTCCACATGGGCGCGGTGGCTGCCGCTGGTCATGGCCGTGCCCGAGGAACGGTCGGACTTGTGGCATCCGTTGCAGGCCAGGCTCCCCCCCCAGGCTGCGGACTGGTTCGGGGCGTCGAATGCCGACGACTTGGTGCCGGGGCTGTGACAGTATGTGCCGGAACAGGTGCCGAAGACATTGCTCTGACTCGGCAGGTAATCGTTTACCGGCCCGGAATAGCTGCCGCTGCCGCTGTTCGGCGCGGCAGCGAAGCTGACCTGCAAGTCCCGACCGACACTGGTGGCATGGGCAAAACGGGCTGTACCCTCCTTGGCCCCATGGTCGGGATGGCATGTGCCACACGAAGAGGTTCCGGTCCCGTAATAGGCGCCGTGCTTGCTCCCCCCGACGGGATGGCTGCCGGTGGCCGGCGCGCTGCCATGGCACGTACCGCAATCGGCGGTGGAGGCAAGGGGCGTGCTGCCCCAGGCCGGCGTCACGGTTTCAAAGTGGCAGTTGACGTTGCTGCAGGTACCCGGCACCACCGAGGCGCTCTGGGCGAAGGACGTGCCGCGACTGTAGGTTCCGACGGCCGGTGACGCATTAATGTTGGAAGCTATGGCAATGGTACCGTCGCGATGGCTTGCCTGGTAGCCGCTCGTGCCGTGGCAGATCGTGCAGCTGTTTGCCGTGGCGCTGCTTGCCATGTGAGTCCGGTGATTTCCCTTGAATCCTCCGGTGGAGATAGCGCGGAACGCGCTGTCTTCCGGGCGATAGTCACTGGTTGCCGCGGTTCCGTGGCACTGATAGCACTGGATGGCTGCCCGGACTTCGTCCACGCCGGTCAGGACCGGCGAAATACCCACAAACATCACGGAGCACCACATCATCAGCATTTTCCAAGATCGCGTATTCACAGTAACCTCACTACCCACAACCACAGTGATACCATGTGAGTATTACGTTAAATAACCGACACTCGACGCACCAAAAGTCAAAATCACGACATAATACCGATTGGCAACAGCCTTCCGAAAACAACAGTTCACAATGAAATCAATCAGTTTCACTATGCACCCATTGCCAACACCCCACGTACCCATCAAAGCTATTCATAAAGCAGCAAATTGAATACCAATATGTGACAAAAATTTAATAAATACAAAGTAACCGCAGGTGATGCAGTTTAATATCCATCTCCCCTTAATTGCACTGCTTTTGTTTATTTCCTTGTGTTTTCAGCGGGTACGAAGGAGCGGAGGTTTCGGGAAGGTGGTTGAGCGAGGGGGGGCGAGCACTTCCGGACGTGCATCAGCGGCAAAAAAGGGCCGACCATTGCTGGCCGGCCCTTTCAAGCCACTGTTTTCGCTTTTCTCAGAGTGGTGCGGACACTCGATATCAGTCCCTGGCGTGGCACTTGTTGCAGAGCACGCGCTGGTAGGGAGAAAACGCCTGCGGATGCCTCCCGTAGTATGCCTGCCGGGTCTCGGCCACGGTCCGGCCCTGGGCCTGGGAGGGGTTCATGACCGGATCGGGCCAGATGGCATTGCCGGAGGCATCGGCCACGGTAATGTGGTTGGAGTCGATGGCGAACCGCGTCATATGGCTGAAGCCGGAGGCGTGGGCACGGTGGCAGGAAAGACACGACACCTTGTCCGTTGCGGCCGGACCGGCGGTGGTGGCGATTGCATCCTTGAGGGCCGTCAGGTCGGTCACATCCCCCAGCTCAAACGGGACAAGCGACAGATAGGCCGTAGCCACAGTGCCGTCCAGGCTGCCCGTCTTGCGGTAGGCATTGTAGGTCTGGGCCACGTCGCCGAGCTGTTTGTCGGCCGGGTGAAGCGAAGAACCGGGGGCAGAATGCATGAGGGCATGGCAGTTGGTGCACCAGGCAGAAGTCCCCTTGCCGTAGGAAACGCGGGTGTCGCTGGATTCTTCGGACCGGTTGTAGACGACGGGCGCCACCGCAAAAGGCGCTGCGTGGGTAAAGGCCGGGCCGCCGGCCAGGGACTTGGGTTTGTAGCCGACCCCCGCCAGGAGTCGATACGTACCCACGGCGGAACCTGCGTCGGGGAGGGAGCCGTAGGAGCCGGCCCCCCTGATCGGCTTGCCGCTCGTGGCCTGAACCCCGTTCTCCACAATGCGGTACGCGCCGTGCGGATCGTGGCAGCTGGAACAGTGGAGGCTGTCGGACGGATAGGGAGTGGAGCTTCCCGGAGCGTTGATATTTGTGGTGTCTGCCACATAGTTAAAGTCGGCGGCGACAATGTTGTGACCATGCTGTTCGCCGCGAATCTCCACCGAGGCTGAGCCCGGCGCGGGAGCCCAGGAATAGGATTTTTTCAGCCAGCCGAAATCGCCGCCGGGGGTGAGCTGCAACGGCGGCGACCCCACGGGCATGTCATTTTCGGCAGTGGAAACATGATACGAGGTGGGACCGGTGTCTCCGGCCTGCTGATGGCAGTTGAGGCAGGCTGAGCTCTGGTCCGATCCTCTGAGAAGAAACGGGCCGCTCTGAAAGCGGGCGCTCGACCCGGTCATGGCGGCGCCTTCGCTTGTATTGTGCATGGTGTGGCACCCCTCGCACTGGGCCGCACCGCCCGAATGGAAGGCCCCGGCCGGCGTCGCAATACAGATGGCCGCCAGTACCGCAGATACACACCCCGCCTGCAATGATTTCATGATGTTCTCCAGTGCCAATAACATAGTCTCAACTCATGTAACTCTTTTCGGCATAACGGAAATTTTCTTGAACGCATTTGTGGAGGCACTGATTTTTTTCGCCCGTCGACGCCTCCTTCTTGCCCCACCTGCAACCCGTAGTACACTATGAAACCGGGACGTTATCTCCGGGACAGGGCACCAGGAGGCACGCCATGGGCATTCCACTCCGCGTTCTGATCATCGAAGACTCCGAAGACGACATGCTGTTGGTGCTGCGGGAACTCCGCAAGGGGGGATACGAGCCTGATCATGTGCGGGTGGAGACCGCCGCCGAGATGGTTGCGGCCATGGCGGCGCGGGACTGGGATCTGGCCCTCTCGGACTACGTCCTCCCCCGCTTCAGCGGCATGGACGCGCTGCGGCTCTGGCGGGAGCGGGAGGAGGATCTGCCGTTCATCGTGGTGTCGGGCAAAATCGGCGAGGAAACGGCGGTGGCCGCCATGAAGGCGGGCGCCAACGACTACCTCATCAAGGGAAGCACCTCCCGGCTGGTGCCTGCCATCGCCCGCGAACTGCAGGAGGCGGAAGTGCGCCGCAAGCGCCGGGAGGCCGAACAGGCCCTGGCCCGGAGCGAGGAACGGTACCGGCGGCTGGTGGCCGCCGTGTCCAACTACACCTACACCGTGGAATTGGCGGAAGGGCACGTGATCCGCACCTCCCACGGCCAGGGGTGCCTGCCCGTGACCGGCTACACGAGCGACGAATACAATACCCGCCCCACCCTCTGGTACGAGATGATCCACGGCGAAGACCGGGACCGGGTGCTGGCCAGCATCGCCCGGCTGGAGGCAAAGAAGGGGGTGGTGACCCTCGAGCACCGGATCGTCCGCAAGGACGGTGAAACCCGCTGGGTGCGCAATACCATCGTCCCAACCTGGGACGACACGGGCCGGCTCACGGCCTACGACGGACTCATCGCCGACATCACCGAGCGCAAGGAAGGAGAACTGACCCGCCAGATTCAGACCGTGGCCCTGAAGGCGGCGGCCAACGCCATCGTCATCTGCGCCCCGGAGGGGAGGATAATCTGGGCCAACCCCGCCTTCACCCGCCTGACCGGCTACCTGCTGGACGAGGTGGCGGGCCGCGGCATCGGTATCCTCAACTCCGGCGTGCACGGTAAGGAGTTCTACCGCAATCTGTGGCACACCATTCGCTCGGGTACGGTCTGGCACGGCGAGATGATCAACCGGCGCCGGGACGGCTCCCTCTACCCGGAAGAGCAGACCATCACGCCGGTGCGGGACGAACGCGGGGCCATCCGCTGCTTCATTGCCATCAAGCAGGACATTGCCGAGCGGAAACAGGCCCAGGAAGCGCTGTTGGAGAATGCCCGGCTCGCCTGCGACATGCAGCTGGCCCGCCAGATCCAGCGATCGCTGCTGCCGGAGACGCCTCCGCCCGTGCCGGGTTGCCGGTGCGCGGGGCGCTGGGTGCCGGCCGCCCACGTGGGGGGCGATTACTACGATTTCTTCCCCCGGGAGGACGGCTCACTCGACCTGGTCATCGCTGACGTGTCCGGCCACAGCGTCGGCGCGGCTCTTATCATGACCGAACTGCGGAGCGTCATCCGCTCCCTGGTCCACGCGGGGGGAACACCCGCTCAGATCGTCGGTTCGCTCAATGCACTGCTCCATGAAGACCTGTCCCGGGCGGAGCTCATCATAACCCTCTTCTATGCCTCCTACTCCCCCGCCACCCACACTCTGGCCTTTGCCAGCGCCGGACACAGCCCTCCCCTGGTCTGCCGCCGCCGGGGGGAATGCCGCCAGATTGACGCGGAGGGGCTGATCCTCGGCGTCAATCCCCTCGTGGAGTATGAGCAGAACGAAGTCACCATGGCCGCCGGAGACATCCTTCTGCTCTACACCGACGGCATCACCGAGGCGACCGGCGCGGACGGGGAATTCTTCGGCACGGCCAGGCTCGCCCGGGCCATGGAGGAGGAAAGCGGACGCGAACCGGAAGAACTCCTCGACGCCATTCTGACACGACTGCGGATGTTCACGGGGGGAGTGCCGTCCGGCGACGACATCTGTATGGCGCTGCTGAAGGTGGGGGATTAGGCGGCAAGCCGGCTCAAGACCAGCAGAAAATTGCGGGTGAGGAGGGGATGGAAATCCCGGCCCCGCTTCTCCAGCAGGATGCCGGCTATCTGACGGAGTTCCATGGAGTCGCGGTAGGCGCGCCGGGTGCGCAGGGCATCGAAAAAGTCCGAAAGGGTCGTCATCTCGCTGCAGAGACTCTGGCGCCAGCCGGCGGCAACGGACGGATAGCCGGAGAGATCGTGCTTTAGATGGTGCTCGAAGGTGGCAACCACTGCGAGCCGCGGCACGCCGGGGGTTTCAGCCAGACAGCGGGCTCCCATGAGGGGATGGCGGCGCATGACGGCCCATTCGTCATCATCCAGCTGGCCCGGCTTGGTGAGTATCTCGGGGGGAACGAACATCTTGCCGATGTCGTGAAGCATGCCGGCAATGCCTATTTCCTGCAGGAGAGGCCCGTCGATGCCCAGGGCCATGGCCTGGGCCAGATTGAGGACACAGACGTTCACCGAGTGGGTGAATGTATATTCGTCAACGTCCCGCAAAGGGGCCAGGGCCGCCAGCGGACTGGCCTGCTCGCGCAGGGCGGTGATGAAGCCCGCCACCAGATCGGCCAGGCCGGTCACATGGCTGCGCCGGTGGCGGGCGACCCCTTGGTACAGCTCCATAAAACGGCCGATCTCCATGGCGGGCAGGCCCGAGGCGTGTCCGGTGCCGTCCGTGCCCCCGGAATAGCGGACCTCCACCCGGCCGAACCGCACGTGGGGTGACGAATGGAACTCGCCACCCGCCGTTCCCGACCCAGCGAGAATCGATGCCAGGGCCGCCAGCTCCTCTTCCGTCACGCCGCGCAGGAACTTGAGGTGCCCGATCCCCCGGGACGTGAGCATTCCCGCGAGGCGTTGCAGAAACAGCCCTCCGTCAAGCGGCGTGCCCTCCACCAGTATCTCGCCATCGATGACCACCAGCGACAGGGCCTCGTCCGCCTCAAGGGCGGCCGACAGCTCTGTGAACGCCTCGGAACGCAGCAGGATGACGCGGGGATGCCGGGCCGCGTAGAGGGCGGCGCCGGAAATGGCCGTGACCAGCGACCTGAGTGCCCCGAGAAGCCGTTGACGCGTCGCTTCGTTCATCGGTCCCTCGCTTCGGCGAGCCTGAGCGCGACCCGCGCGGCACCGGCGATTTCGCCACCAGTAGCGGCGGCATCGCGCAGCAGGCGCAGGGGCTCCTGCCCCGGGAAACGGGGAAGCGAGCGGATCACCTCCAGCTTCACCTGATTGAGGGCCGCGGAGCGCAGCAGGCTCCTGCTGCCCAGAATGCGCGTCAGCTCCGGCAGGGCTGCGGGATCCCCCGTCTCGGCCAGCGCCCGGACCGTGGCGCAGCGGACCTCTGGATCGGCGGCAGCGCCGCCGCGCCGCAGAAGCTCGATCAACTGAGCCCGGACCCGCCGGCTCGCATTGCCGTCCACCAACGGCACCGCCATGAGCAGGGTCTCGCGGTCAGAGCTGTCCAGCCCGCGGAGCAGCCACTGCTCCGCCTGGGAGTCGCGGAACCTGAGCAGGGTGCGGGCCGCCTCCTGACGTACCTTGGGGTGGGGATGCGCAAGCAGCTTTCTGGCGGGTGCCGCGCCGGCCGAGTAGTCGAGTTGCCGGAGAAGGATCAGGAGGTTTCGCACGAAGTACCACCGGCCGTCCTCCAGGAGGGCGACGGCGGCAGCGCCGGCGGCGTCGCCGAGCCCCATCAGGCATTCCATGTACCAGCGTCGGAGGGTCATGGACTCCTCCACCGCCAGCCGGTCAAGCAGGGGAGTCACACAGGGGGAGCCGAGCTGCGAAATAATCTGCCGGATCTCGTCGTAACGCACTTTTCCCCAGATGGCGGGCGCGTCGATCAATGCAGCCGCGAAAGACGGAGCGCCGAGTGCCTCTCGCAGGGCAGCGCCGGCACCGGCCTTTTCCAGGGCGTGGATGCGCAGGAACAGTCCCCCCAGTGAACCGAAGTCTCCGGTGGCGAGGTAGTACTCGGCAAGCTCTGCCAGGTTCGACGCAAACGGGTCGGCTCCGTCAGGCTCCAGGCGGATGATTTCCATGATGACCTCTCCCGCCTTGACTGCAGCATTTTCCGATTCAAGTTCCAGCCGCAGGGACTCCAGTTCGGGAGCCACCGCCCGTTGAACCCCGGCTCGCGTCAAACGGGAGAGGTCTTCCTCATAGGGCAGGGGAACGAAGGCCCGGCTGTCCCCTTCTCGCAGAACGGTTTCCAACCGGCGCGCCATCTCCGCCGCCCCGGCGGGATGGGACGATGGGGCCCGGCCGACAGCAGTGGAGGGGGCGGCCAAACCGAAACGCTGAAAGAGATCGAGCAGAACGGCAGGGATGGAGGAGCCGCGTTCGGTCAGCCCCGTAAAGGCCTCCATGACCGCTCCGTCGGACAGGGCTGCGGCAACCCGCTCCGCCATGGCAGGATGGCGCGCCAGGGACGCAAAGGTACTGCCCAGAAACTGGCGGCGTAACTCGGGGGTGAGCAGTTCGGCCAGCTCGGCCAGGCGGGCCGTCTGACTATCGTCTCCCACCGGATGTTGCTCGGCCTCCCGTACGGTGCGGAGAAACGCGGTGATGACCGCGTCGTAACTTTTCTGCCGGTTTTCCGATGAGCCGGCGAGGCAGCCGTTCATGAGCCGGGCCAGCTCCTCCGGCGCCAGAGTGCCGTGATGCTCGGTCACCGTGCCGAAGGGGTCCAGGGTACCATCGAGCATCCCCCGCACGTACCGCTCCCAGAGTGAAAGATCGTCCTGATCGGCCGATGGGGCCGTAACACGCTCGTCCTCGGTTACGTGGAACAGGCCGTAATCGAGCCCCGTCACCTCAAGCCCCAGGATAGCCGCTTCGGTCATCATCCGCCCCAGGCCACCCCGCTGGCGAATCTCCTCGCGCCGGAGACCCAGCAGTGAGCAGAACCGGACCAGTTCGTCCGGGGAGACGCCCCGTTTCACCGTAAGCAGGGTGAGCCCCCGCTCGGAGAGAAACCGTGCCAGGTCACGGAACACGAGGTTCCGACGGTCCAGGGGGTGGCCGCCGAAGAGGATGGTGTCGCGCGCGATGCCCATGGTGGCGCTTCCCTCGCCGGCGAGGAGCAGGTCCGTCTGGCCGGCGACCTTCTCCGCCGCGGAGCGGATGGCCGGATGCCCCTCCGGGTAGGCCGAGACCGCCCGCCTCAGGATATTCAGCTCGATGATGAACGAGGAGAGAATACCCGGCTCGATGCCGGCAATGCGTATGTCTGAGTTCGTATCAGTCAAACGTGACCGCTCCCGTGGCACCGGCACCGTAACTGCTGAGCCCGGCTCATTGCCGGTGCATCGTAAACGAAAACGGCATACCGTGCAACGCATGCCGTCGGAACCGCTTCCCTGGGGGAAAAAGGGGTTGCATAATCAGCCCAAATGGAGAGAATAGCCCTGCCGCGCCGGACACTAGGGGCGCGCCGCAGAGAGGTTCCCGTGACGCCCGACACCCTGCTTCCCCTCCTCGCCGTTCTCCCGCCGCTGGCCTACGGGCTCCTGGCACTCTTCTGCGCCCGGGCCTGGTTCGGCCGGCAGCGACCCGGACCGGGACACACCCCGCCGGTGACCATCCTCAAGCCGGTCAAGGGGATGGACGCAGAGAGCTTCGAGAACTTCGCCTCCTTCTGCCGCCAGGAGTACGGCGGGCCGTGGCAGATGCTCTTTGCCTGCGCCTCGGCCGACGACCCGGTCATTCCGGTGATCCGGCGCCTCATGGCCGAGTTTCCGGACCGTGACATCGATCTGGTGGTGGACGGCACCATCCATGGCCCCAACTACAAGGTCTCCAACCTGATCAACGCCTTCCCAAGGGCCAGGCACGACATCCTCATCGTCTGCGACAGCGACATCCGTGTCACGTCCGACTATCTGGGGGAGGTGACCGCGCCGTTCGCCGACCCGGCAGTGGGGCTCGTCACCTCTCTCTACCGGAGCCCCGGCGTACGGGGCGCCGCCACGGCCCTGGAGGCCATGGGGTTCACAGTGGAGATGGTGCCGAACGTCATGGTCGCCCAACGGCTCGAAGGGCTTTCCTTCGCCCTGGGCGCCTCCATGGCGGTGCGGCGCACGGCACTGGAGTCCATCGGCGGCTTCCCGGCCCTGACCCACTATCTGGCCGACGACTACCAGCTGGGCAACAAGATCCACCGGGCCGGCTGGCGGCTGGAGCTGTCGGACTGTTTCGTGGAGAGCGTCATGCACCGGGAGAACCTGACCACGGTCCTCTCCCGCCAGCTCCGCTGGTGCCGCACCATGCGGGCCTCGCGCCCCGGCGGCTACCTGGGCTCGGGCATCACCCAGCCCGTTCCCCTGGCCTGCCTGGCACTTCTGGTGTCGGGCTGTTCCGCCGCCGGATGGGGGGCGGTGATCCTCCTCTACCTGACCCGCGCCCTGGTGGCCGTTACCTTCAGCCGCCGGTACCTGCGGGACGGCATCTTCCCCCGCTGGCTCTGGCTCCTCCCCCTGCGCGACATCCTCGCCTTCGCCACCTGGGCCCTCTCCTTCGCCGGCAACCGGGTCCGCTGGCGCGGCAACCTCTTCCGGCTCCTGCCGGGAGGAAAGATCGTGGAAATCGGCTGAGAGTTACACGTACACCATCTTCCGCGTCATTCCCCCGTCCACCACGAAATTGACGCCGGTGACGAATCCCGCCTCGGGCGAGACCAGCCACGCCGCCAGGGATGCCACATCCTCCGGCGTGCCGACCCGGCCGGCGGGGTGCTGGCTCCGGTCCTCCTCCGAATGTGCCGCGGGCCGGCGACGGCTCGCCTTCTGCCACTCGCAGGTCTCGATCCAGCCGGGAGAGATGCAGTTCACCCGCACGCCGGGGCCGAGGGAAACGGCCAGGGCATGGGTGAGCGCCACCAGCCCCCCCTTGGACGCGGCGTAGGCCTCGGTGTCGGGCTCGGACATGAATGCCCGGGTGGAGGCGATGGTGACGATGCTGCCGCCGTGGCACGCCAGGAACGGTGCAGCGTGCTTCGCGCAGAGAAAGGCGCCGGTCAGATTGGTGCCGATTAGCCTCTGCCATTCGTCCAGGGAACAGTGCTCCAGGGGAACGCTCCGGAAGACGCCGGCATTGCAGACCAGGATGTCCAGCCTGCCGAAATGCGACGCCGCCCGCTCCACGAGCACGCGGACATCGTCCTCCCGGCCCACGTCGGCGGGAACGAACAGGACCCGGCCGAGTCCGGCGAACCCGGCGGCCGTTTCCTCCCCGGCCTCCCAGTCCGTGTCGGCCATGACCACGGCGCATCCCTTTTCCATCAGCTTCTTCACGACCGCCTTGCCGATTCCCTGGGCTCCCCCGGTAACTACGGCAACCTTTCCCTTGAGCGGCATGACACCCCCCTCACGCTGGTTTTCGCAGTGCGCTGCCAGACAATTGTACTCCATTTTGGTTCTCTGTTTTTCCCCGATCTTCTGCTACCATTGACCGGGCGGCGAACCGGACGCCGCCGGAGGAACAATCATGAGGCATTATCTTCGCATCATCACCGCGGCGCTTGCCGGGCATCTGCTCGCCGCAGCGGGCGCTGCCCATGGCTGGCACGATGAAACCCACCTGGCGGTTGCACGGGCGGCCGGCTACCACAAGTGGTACAACGCGGCAGGACCGGATATCGCCAAGCAGAAGGCGGGAAACATCGAACAGCGCAACCACTACTGCAACAACAACCGGGGCGAGGCGGTGACCGTCGGGACGGTCCTCGGCCAGATTGCCCGCTACAACGATCCATCCGATGAAGAGGGCCATCTCTACGGCGCCATCATCGCCGCGCTCCGGGGATACGAACGCTCCAGCCGCGAGGGGAAGTACGCCGAATACCACCTGGCCTACGCTGCCCACTACCTGGCGGATCTTTCCATGCCCCTGCACAACACCCCCTACGACGACTTCAACCGGAGGCGCCACGAACGAAACGACGGCATCGTGGAAAAATCGGTTCTCCGTGACGTTGAGCGTATCCAGCGGCTCATGGCGCCGGTGGCCCTGGGCAGGGAGAGTTTCGAAGCGGACCTGGCCCGGGAGATCACGCGAATCGCCAATGGCGCCAGCCGGCTGGCCGAGCGGATGCGGCGGGAAAACCGGGACATGACCCCGGAGGAGACCTACGGGCAGCTCGCCCAGAGTGCTGCACTGCTGGAAGCTGTTCTCGGCCGGGTTCAACAGCGGGGGGGCGAACGATGACGGACGAACGGCGTCCGGACCCGGTCGTGCCTGACCTGCTGGCGCGCCCTTACTGGATCTTCGACATGGATGGAACCCTGACCGAGCCGGTTCACGACTTCGCCGCCATACGCGCCGCCCTGGGGGTGCCGGCGGGGTGCGACATCCTCGGCCATCTGGACACTCTCCCCGAAGGGGAGTCGCGGCGTCTACACGGACTTCTGGACGAAATCGAGATCGAACTGGCGGGCCGGGCCGAGGCGTCCGCCGGAGCCCGGCGCCTGGTGCAGGCCCTGGACCGGCGCGGAGTACGCATGGGGATCGTGACCCGCAACACGAGACAGGTGGCGCTGCGGGTGCTGGAACATATCGGCGTGGGGAGCTACTTCCCGGCCGGGAGCATTCTGGGGCGTCACGACGCACTCCCCAAGCCGGAGCCGGACGGCATCCTCCGCCTGGCGGCATCCTGGGGGACAACCGGACGGTCTGCGGTAATGGTGGGGGACTACCTCTTCGACCTCCAGTGCGGCCGGTCGGCAGGGGCGCTCACGGTACACGTGGACCGGACCCGAGCCTTCCGCTGGCCCCAGTTCACCGATCTGGCGGTGGCAAGCCTGGAAGAGCTGGCTGAACTGGTGGAACGGGGAATCAGCCGAGAGTGAAGGAGAACGCGGCCCCCCGTCCGATCTCGCTCTCGGCCCGGACCGTGCCGCCGTGGCGTTCCACGATCCGGCGGACAATGGCCAGCCCCATGCCTGGGCCGGAGAATTCCTCGGGGCCGTGGAGCCGCTCGAAGGAACCGAAGAGCTTGTGAACATAGCGCATATCGAAGCCAACGCCGTTGTCGCGGACGACATACACATTTTTGCCATCGCGGGACTCCATGCGGAACTCGACCTTGGGCCGCTCGACACGTGCAGTAAACTTCCAGGCATTGCCCAGGAGGTTTTCGAACAGTATCCTGAGCAGGCGCGGGTCACCGCAACCGTTGATCCCGTCGGCAACCTCGAGTTCCACCTTGCGGTCCGGCTCCCGTTCGGACAATTCGCGGCCCACCGAGCGCGCAATGGAGCTCAGGCTGACATTACGGCGCTCAATGTCCTCCCGTGAGATGTGAGACAGACTCAGGAGCCCGTCCACCAGCTCACCCATATTGACCGCCGCCCGGCCGATGCGCGACAGGCAGTGGCGGCCGGTGTCATCGAGACGGTCCCGGTAGTCCTCCTGGAGCATCCGTGCATAGCCGGCGATGTGCCGCAGGGGTGCCCGCAGGTCATGGGAGACCGAGTGACAGAACGACTCCAGGTCGGCGGTGCGCTCCCGGACCCGCGCTTCCAGGTCGGCATTCAGCCGCCGGATTTCCTCCTCGACGGCCCGACGGTCGGTGACGTCGTGCAGGAGCCAGACCTCGCCCGATTCGTACTGGTAACCGAAGAACTCCAGGTGGCGGATCGTGCCGTCCTTGCGCCTGACGGGCATGATGCGGGGGACGCGCATCCCCGCCGCGCGATCCGCCTCGTAGACGGCGCGGACCTCTGCGGCCTGCTCGCCGTAGATGGTAGAAAACCACTTGTCGAGGGTGTCCAGTTCATGGCGCCGGTAACCGGTTATCTCTTCCACTGCCCGGTTGACCAGGAGCCGGTCACCCTCCCGGTGGGCGGCGCCTGCAGGCAGATGCTCCACCATGAGCCGCAGCCGGTGCTCACTGGTGCGCAGGGCTTCTTCCACCCGTTTCCGCTCGCTGATATCACGGGCAAAGCCGTAGACGATCTCCCGCCCACCGATGCTCGCATACCTGACGGAAATCTCCTTGGGGATGTCGCGGCCGTCCCGGGTCCGGTGGACCGAGTCCATAACGAACCCACCCTGGAGCCGCACCGTTTCCCACATGACGGGCCAGCGGTCGGAGGGGACCAGGGGATCCACGTCGCTGACGGTCATGGAGAGGAGCTCTTCGCGGGAATAACCGAGGTTCTCGCAGGCCGCCCGGTTGACATACACCAGGCGCCCCTGGCGGTCCGCCCAGAAGATTTCATCGGTGGCATCATCGACCACCGCCCCCATCAGGACGAGTTGTTCCTCGTTCCGCTTGCGTGCGGTTATATCGAAGATGGTCCCCACCATCCGGGCCGGGCGACCGGCGTCATCATGGTCCACGGCGGTCCCCCGCGCCTGGACCCAGACGGTGGCGCCGTCACCCCGCAGGATACGGTATTCAAGGGTGGCCGAGATGCGGCTCCCATCCATGAGGTCTCTGATGACCGGCACGCACGCGGGCCGATCGTCGGGATGGACGATTGCCTCGATAAAGACGCTGTCAATAAAGGTTTCGTCGGATGAGTAGCCGATCAGGGTGCGGTAGCCTTCACTCAGGAAAAGTCGGTCAGCGCGCAGGTCCCAATCCCAGAATCCGTCGGTGGCGGTTTCCAGGATCAAGGCGAGGCGGTCGGAATTCATTCAGTGCTCCGGATTTGAATTTGATCAGGGCAGGATGGAATAAGTTTGCAAATGTAACCGAATTGCGACGACAATGTAAACAATTTTAATGTTTACTGGTTTTTTAATAAACCTTTACGAGCAGATGCACACGGAGACGTGACGATGGTTGTGACGGGACTGGGACAGTGCTGCTGGGACACGCTGGCTGAGGTGGAGGAGTATCCCTCGCCCGACAGCAAAGCAGAATCGGGACAATGGGTGGAGCAGGGAGGAGGGCCGGCGGCCACGGCACTGGTGACTGTGGCGAGACTCGGCCTGCAGTGCCGCTTTGCCGGTGTGGTGGGGGACGATGCCGCGGGCGCGCTGATCCGCCATGCGCTCCACGCGGAAGGAATTGACGTGACCCATCTGCTCACCCGGCCGGGAGCCGCCTCCCAGCGGGCCTTCATCATGGTCGAACGGACCGGCGGGCGGCGGACCATCGTCTGGCAGCGCCCCACCGGCGCCCACCTGGCCCCTGCGGAACTTGAGGAGCCGTTCTGGTCCGGCAGCGCCTTCCTCCACCTGGACGGGCTCATGGAAGAGGCGTCCCTCCATGGGGTCCGGGAGGCCCGGCGCCGGGGAATCCCGGTCATGGTGGACGCGGGCCGGATGCGTCCTGGGATGCGGGAGCTCGCGAAACTCTGCGATTACCTGGTGGCGGCGGAGCAGTTCTTCCTCGACTTGGGCTGGGACGGTTCCGAGGAGCAGTTCGCACGGCTTGCCGACGGCCTCGGCGCACCGACAGTCACCGTTACCTTGGGCGACAGGGGGAGCCTCACCCGGCACGACGGAACGACCTGCCACGTGCCGGCGTTTCCCGTAACGACCCTGGACACCACGGGTGCCGGGGATGTCTTTCACGGGGGCTATCTGTTCGGGCTCCTCAAGGGGTGGCCGTTGCGGGAGACGGTGATCTTCGCCTCGGCCGCGGCGGCCCTTTCATGCCTTCACCTGGGTGCCCAGCGGGGAGCGCCCCGGCTGGACGAAGTGATCCGGTTCCTCGTTGACCGGGGAATTCCCGTGCCGGCCGTCTGAACCGGGCCGCAACACCACATGAAGAGGTCAATCCATGAAACACCTGATGACGTACCCTGTCCTGATTCCTCTCGCCCTGATCCTGGGCATGGCCCCCTTCGTGCCGGAGCCTCACCTGGTCGAAAAGTTCCGGATGCTGTCGGCCGGGACCCTGACGCGTCCCATCGACATCTTCGATCTGCTCTGGCATGCCTGGCCCCTGGCGCTGCTGGGCTTCAAGGCGGGCCGGGACCTGGGCCGGCGCTTTTCGGGGGGGAAGGAACAATGAAAGGGAAAAGCTCGTCCGGCGCCACCCTTGTCTGGTCGTCGGAACACGGTCGAATCTGTTCCGGCTGCGGCAAGCCGGTTGCATCCTGTTCCTGCCGGGAAAAGGGCGCGGCCCCGGCCGGAGACGGCATTGTGCGGGTCAGGCGCGAAACAAAAGGGCGGGGCGGCAAGACGGTAACCGTGATCACGGGAGTCCCCCTGAACGAGGCGGGGGTCAGGGAGCTTGCCGGTGAGCTCAAGCGCCGCTGCGGCACCGGCGGCACGGTGAAGGAGGGGGTCGTGGAGATCCAGGGCGATCACGCCGACCTTCTGGTAGCCGAGCTCACGCGGCGGGGATTCATCGTCAAGCGGGCCGGAGGGTAAAGGGAGGGGCGCTCAGGCGCGGCACTCAGCCACCACCAGGTAGGGCGCGGCGGACGAACGGTTGCCCTGGCGGCAGCGCCAGACATTGAAACGTGCCGGCGGCAGGGAGGCTGCCCAGGCATCCACGGCTGCCTCCTCTTCCGGCCCGCCGGGATGGCCGGTGTAGACCGCCACCGTAACGATGCCGCCGGGCAGGAGTAGTTCCGTCGCCTGGTCCAGGGCCGCGCCGGTGGTTGCCGGGGTGGTGATCGTGCCGTTCTCCGCGCCGGGCAGAAACCCCAAGTTGAACACCACGGCGGTCACCGGACCGGGCACCAGTTCCGCCAGCCGTTCGTGACCGCCGTTGACCAGCTCCACCCGCTCCCCGCATCCGGCCGCTTCCAACCGCTTCGCCGTGGCGGCCAGGGCCGCATCCTGAATATCGAACGCCCAGACCCGTCCCTCCGGCCCCACCAGCTCCGCGAGAAAGAGGGTATCATGGCCGTTGCCGCAGGTGGCGTCGACCACCCGGTCCCCCGGCTTCACCCGTTCGCGCAGGAAAAAGTGCGCCAGCGGGACCGCACCGCTGAGCCCCCTAGTCACTACGCTTCCCCACCAGCGTCAACACCGCCGGCAGCACCAGGATGAACGCGGCCTGGCAGGCCACCATGCCCAGGCTCATGACCGCCCCGATGCTGAAGACCCCTTGGTGGCGGGCCACCATGAGCGCGCCGAAGCTCGCCATGATGGTGAGTGTATTGTAGATGACGCCCAGGCCGGTGCTGCTCATGATGACCGAGGCAGCGTCCCCCTCTTCCCGGCGGAAGCGGTTGATGATGTAGATCCCCGAATCCACGGCAATGCCGAGGATAAGCGGCAGCACGATGATATTGGCAGAGTTGAAGGGAATGCCGGCCAGCCACATCCCCCCCACCATGAGGAGCATTCCCACCACCAGCGGCACGAGCCCCACCAGGGTATAGACTAGACTGCGGAAGGTAATGAACAGGATCAGCACGATTGCACCGAAGGCGTAGACGAACGCCCGCAAGTAGGCGTCGCGCATGATGGTCATGGATTCGTAGACCATAACCGGCTCGCCGTTGGCCCGGGGCGCCACGCTGCGAACCTGGTCCAGGAACCGCTTCAGTGGCTCGCGCTCGAAAATCTCCTGCCGGGGCGCCACCTGGAGCAGATACGTGCCGCTTTTCCCCACGAAGCGCTCCCTGAGCTGCTGAGGCACGTCCGCCTCGGTTACCGGACGGACTGCGAGGCTTGCCTTGAGCTGCTGGATCTGTTCCGGGAACGAGGCGAGCATCCCCCCCTGGAAATCCCGGAGCATGCCGAGGGCATTGCGGTCCTTTTCTTTCTCAAGGTCAGCGAAGAAACGATCAAGGGTGGCGAGGAAGGCCCCCACCCGAACAGCCTCGGGCCTCTTCTCCGCCTCGAGCCGCACCTTGAACCGCTCCACGGAGGTACGGAAATTCTCGAACACCGTGGGGAGTTCCATGACCCGCAGATCCTCCTCGTAGGGAACCGGGTTCACATCGGCCAGTTCATCCCGCAGCACGGCCAGTTCCCGGAGCTTGGCATCCTGATCGTCGGGGACGAACGTAAGGAGGCTCACCACGTGGTCGACCGTCGGCAACTGCTCCAGGCGGGCCGTGAGCATCCTGGCCTCGGCCGGCGTCGCAGCGGTCACTTCGGCGAAGTAGCCCGCATTCTCCCTGCTTTTCATCAGCTTGTAGGCATACTCCACCGACTCGAGCCCCCGGGCCTGCAGGTTAAGGAGATTGTAGTCGAAGCGGGTATCGGCCAGCGGATAGAGCGAAGCGAGGCAGAGCAGAACAGTGATCCCCACGACGATCCGCGGATGGCCGAAGAGAAACGCCTCCAGCCGTGCGAACCGGGGTGAGCGCCTCAGCAGGCCGGCGGCCCGGGCTTCTCGCTCGGTCTCCCTCGTTTTGCGCAGCGGCACGAGAAGGACCAGGGCCGCGGGCAGGGTGGTGAAGGTAACGGCCACGCAGACGGCAATGCCGAGGGAGGCGATGATCCCCAGCTCGGCAATTCCCCGGAAATCGGTGAAGGCGAAGGTGAAAAACGCCGCTGCCGTGGTGGCGGCGGCCATGACAATGGCGAGCATGTTCCGGCTGAGCCCCGTGTTCACGGCCTCCAGTTCACCGGCCCCGAGCCCCAGCTCTTCCTGGTAGCGGAGCACCACCTGGATGCCGTACTCGATGCCGATGCCGATCAGCATGACCGCAAAGACCATGGAAAGGATGTTCAGGTGCCCGACCACCAGGGTCGCCACGCCGAAGGAGACGCAGATGGCCACCACCAGGGAAACCATGGCGGCCGCCACGTTCAGCACCCCCCGGAAGGCCGCCAGCAGGAGGACCACGGTCAGGGCCAGGGAGAGACCCGTTGCCAGGGTGATGTCCCGCTCGCTGGTTGCCATCTCCTCGTACTCCAGAACCGGCGTGCCGGTGAGCCCAACGGTCACGCCGGCGAACTCGGGACGTGCCTTGAGCTCAGCCACCCGGGCGCGGACCACGCGGATCGCCTCCTCGGCCGGAACAAAACTGGCAGCGTCGCGCACCGGCCTGACCGTCACTATCTGCATCCGCTGGGCCCGGGCCAGAGCCGAGTCCCCACCGAGGAAGACCTCTTCAAGGGAAAAGGAGCCCTTGCCGCCGCCAAAGGAGGCAATGCCGCTGCCCAGCTTGTCGAGCATAAAGACGAGTCCCGCCCGTTCCCGGTCGCGGCCGGCGGAAGAATCGTCCGCCGCCGTGTAAACGTCCATGCGTGTGGTAAGATGGGTAAAGAGGGTCTGGACCGACGGCGTTGAGGCGAGATCCTTCAGCACCGGCTCGGCCAGGGTAAGGTTTTCTCGGAGCGACCGCAGCTCGTCCAGGGGAAGGAGCAACAGGCCGTGCTCCCGGAAAAACGGAAGACCGTTGGGGTGAAAGACATCGCGAAAGCGCGTCCGATCGGCCGAGAGGTCCGCGGCCAGGCGTTCGGCAAAGCCCGATGCCCTGGCCTGATCGCCGCTCTCGACCACCACGACGATCTCTTCGCGGTCGCCGAATTCCGCCCGGTTTGCCCGGTAGTCCTGCTGGAACGGCGCATTTTTCGGCATCAGGTCGTCGCGGCCGGTCAGGAAGCTCATCTCCTGCCAGGTATAGAGCACCGAAAGCACTGCCAGCAGGAGTGACACCCCGAGAACGAGGCGCGGATGGCGGGCGACGACGCCGAAAAGTCCCGTAAACCGTTTTCTGTCGTTTGTGTGCTGCATGAATCCTCCCCACACGTCAAAACCTTGGCACGATACCATAGCCCCCCCGATGGGTGCAATCGTCTCGTGCCGCAGCTCTGGAGCGGCGGCAGCCGTTGCAGGGAGGTCAGTAACCATTGAAAACGGTGTCTTTTTTGTTAAATCTGTGATATTAAACACCGATTGCTGTTGGCTGCCCACGGTTGGCGGGCCGATATTCAGATGCATTGTCCAAGGAGCAGAGCCGAGATGAAAATCTCAAAAAATCCCATTTCGCACGCACTCACTTCGTTCAATGATGCGGCACGGGAAACAGCTGACAATAGTGCCGCACGCAAGTCGGGGAAAATCCACCACCTCCCCGCCACCATTTGGAAAAAAAAGGAATCGACGGTATCGAGCCCTCTCGATATAGCTATCGAGCGGACCCAGGAATTCTTTTTCCGCGAGCAGCTCCCCGCCGGCTACTGGTGGGCCGAGCTGGAATCCAACGCTACTATAACCGCCGAATACATCATGCTGTTCCACTTCATGGGGCTGGTTAACCGTGAAAAAGAGCGGAAGATGGCCAATTACCTTCTCCGCCAGCAGACTACGGAGGGCTACTGGACCATCTGGCACGGCGGTCCCGGCGACCTTTCCACCACAATCGAGGCCTATTTCGCCCTGAAGCTCGCCGGCTACCCGGCCGATCATCCGTCCATGAGCAAGGCCCGGGCGTTCATCCTAGAGCACGGCGGCATCCTCAAGGCGCGGGTCTTCACCAAGATATTCCTTGCCCTGTTCGGGGAGTTCTCCTGGCTGGGGGTTCCCTCCATGCCCATCGAGATGATGCTGCTCCCCGCCGGCTTCACCTTCAACATGTACGAGTTTTCCAGCTGGTCACGGGCAACGATCATCCCCCTCTCCATCGTCATGGCGGAGCGGCCGGTGCGCAAGCTGCCCCCCTGGGCCCGGGTGCAGGAGCTTTACGTGCGCCCCCCGCGGCCCACGGACTATACCTTCACCAAGGAAGACGGTATCCTCACCTGGAAGAACATCTTCATCGGCATCGACCACGTACTGAAGGTGTACGAGGCGAGCCCCATCCGGCCGGGCAGGAAGAAAGCCATGGCCATCGCCGAGAAGTGGGTGCTCGAGCACCAGGAGCCCACCGGCGACTGGGGGGGCATCCAGCCCGCCATGCTCAACTCGGTGCTGGCGCTCCACGTACTCGGTTACGCCAACGACCATCCGGCCGTGGCCAAGGGGCTGCAGGCCCTGGCCAACTTCTGCATCGAGGGTGAGGACGAACTGGTCCTCCAGTCCTGCGTCTCGCCGGTATGGGATACGGCCCTGGGCCTCATGGCCATGGTCGACTCGGGAGTCCCCACCGATCACCCTTCCCTCTCCAAGGCGGCCCAATGGCTTCTGGACCGTGAAGTCCGCAGGCCGGGCGACTGGAAGATCAAGTGTCCCGATCTGGAGCCCGGCGGCTGGGCCTTCGAGTTCATGAACGACTGGTATCCCGATGTGGACGACTCGGGTATCGTCATGATGGCCATCAAAAACGTGAAGGTTAAGGACCAGCGGGCCAAAGAGGACACCATCACCCGCGGCATCGCCTGGTGCCTGGGCATGCAGAGCAAGAACGGCGGCTGGGGGGCCTTTGACAAGGACAACACCAAGCACATCCTCAACAAGATCCCCTTCGCCGACCTGGAGGCCCTCATCGACCCCCCCACGGCGGATCTGACCGGCCGCATGCTGGAGCTCATGGGGACCTACGGTTATCCCAAGGACCACCCAGCGGCGGTCAGGGCGCTGAAGTTCATCCGTGAGACCCAGGAACCCGACGGTCCCTGGTGGGGACGGTGGGGGGTAAATTACATCTACGGCACTTGGTCGGTCATGTCCGGACTTGCCGCCTTTGGCGAAGACATGAGCCAGCCTTGGATCCGCAAGGCCGTGGACTGGCTCGTGGAGCACCAGAACGAAGACGGCGGCTGGGGCGAGTGTTGCGAGTCGTACGCCGATCCCCGGCTGGCCGGCGTCGGGCCCAGCACGGCGTCTCAGACAGGATGGGCCCTTCTCACGCTCCTTGCCGCCGGCGAGGTGGCAAGCTCGTCCGTGGTGCGGGGAGTCCAGTATCTCCTCGACACCCAGAAGCCCGACGGGACCTGGGACGAGGACGCCTTCACCGGCACGGGCTTCCCGAAATTTTTCATGATCAAGTACCACATCTACCGGAACTGCTTCCCTCTCATGGCGCTGGGACGCTACCGGACGCTTGCGGGCAAAGGGCTCTGACAGCCTCGACAAGTAAGTGGATTACGCGTAGGGGCGGTTCACCAACCGCCCCTACATCAGTTTTGAAGGCACTATGAAGGTTTTTGTCACCGGCGCGACCGGTTTTATAGGGGCGAGCATCGTCCGGGAATTGCTGAAGGACGGCTGCCACGTGCGGGTGCTTGCCCGCCCGGGCTCCGACCGTCGGAACCTCGCGGGGCTGGACGTGGAGATCTGCGAAGGGGATCTCCGGGATCGGCAGGCGCTGGAGCACGGCCTTGCCGGCTGCGAGGTTCTTTACCACGCCGCCGCCGACTACCGACTCTGGACCCGCACGCCGGCGGCAATGTATGCGGCCAACGTGGACGGCACCCGCAACATCCTGGAGGCGGCCCTGCGGCGCGGCATCGCCAGGGTGGTCTACACCAGCAGCGTAGGCACCCTCGGCAATCCCGGCAACGGCACCCCCGGAACCGAGACGACGCCGGTCACCTTCGCCGACATGGTCGGTCACTACAAAAAAAGCAAGTTCCTGGCCGAGCGGGAAGCGGAGGCGTTCATCGCCCGGGGTCTCCCGCTGGTGATCGTAAATCCCTCCACGCCGGTGGGCCCCCACGACGTGAAGCCGACTCCCACGGGCAAGATCATCGTCGACTTCCTTAACCGGAAGATGCCCGCCTACCTGGACACCGGCCTCAATATCATCGATGTGGAGGACTGTGCCCGGGGACACCTGCTGGCGGCACGGCACGGCCGGATCGGTGAAAAGTACATCCTGGGGCACGAGAACCTGACCCTGCGGGAGATCTTCGCCCTGTTGGCCAGGCTCACGGGGATTCCGGCGCCCAGGGTGCGGCTCCCCCATACCCCGATTCTCATGGCCGCTTACGTGAACGAGGCACTGGCCAAGCTTACGGGAAAAGAGCCGCTCATCCCGTTGGCAGGGGTGCAGATGGCCAAAAAATTCATGTTCTTCGAATCGTCCAAGGCGACGGGGGAGCTGGGGCTCCAACGCCGTCCCGCCGTGGATGCCCTGCGCAGGGCCGTGGAGTGGTTCCGCGCCAACGGGTATGCCCGGTGAACTGAGGCCGAAGGCTAAGGATTCCCTTTGCCCTCGGCCGGGAGGTTACGCATGTCCACGCTGCTCGACACAATCACCTGCCCCGCCGATCTGAAAAAGATCCCGCGGGACCAACTCCCGGCTCTGGCCGAGGAGATCCGCGCGTTTCTTCTGGAAACCGTATCCCGCACCGGTGGCCATCTGGCCTCGAACCTGGGGGTGGTCGAACTCTCCATTGCCCTCCACTACTGTTTCGACTCGCCAACGGACCGGTTCGTCTGGGACGTGGGACACCAGGCCTACACCCACAAGATTCTCACCGGCCGCCGCGACCGCTTCCACACCCAGCGCCAGTACGGCGGCATCAGCGGCTTCCCCAAGCGGAGCGAATCGTCCCACGATGCTTTTGACACCGGGCACTCCTCCACTTCCATCTCGGCTGGGCTCGGCATGGCCATGGCCCGGGAGTTGAGGGGGGGGAGCAACAAGGTGGTCGCCGTCATCGGCGACGGCTCCATGACCGGCGGCATCGCCTTCGAGGCCCTCAACCAGGCGGGGCACCTGAAGAAAAACCTCATCGTCGTGCTCAACGACAACGAGATGTCCATCTCCCCCAACGTGGGGGCCTTTTCCTCCTTTGTCTCCCGCAAGCTCACGGGCAGCTACTTCCGCGAGTTGAAGAAGGAGGTCCAGGGGCTGCTGCAGAACATCCCGGCCATCGGCAAGGACATCCTCCAGTTCGCCCGCCGGGCCGAGAACTCCCTCAAGGGGTTCCTGACCCCGGGGATGCTCTTCGAGGCCCTGGGCTTCGACTACATCGGCCCCATCCAGGGGCACAACCTGCCCCAGCTTCTGGAGGTGTTCGAGAATGCCCGGGGATTGGATGGCCCGGTGGTGGTCCACGTCATGACCACCAAGGGCAAGGGGTACGTGCCGGCAGAGACGAACCCGTCCGCATTCCACGGCGTCGGCCCCTTTGACGTGGCCACCGGCAAAACCACCGGCAGCAAGCCGGGGGCCGCCTCCTATACCGGCATCTTCGGAGATACCCTGGCACAACTGGCCCGGGAAAACGAAAAAATCGTCGCCATCACCGCGGCCATGCCCGACGGCACCGGTCTTACCGGCTTCGCGAAAGAGTTCCCCGAGCGCTTCTTCGACGTGGGGATCGCGGAGCAGCACGCCGTCACCTTTGCGGCGGGGCTGGCGGCCGAAGGCTTCCGTCCCGTGACCGCCATCTACTCCACCTTCCTCCAACGGGCTTACGACCAGGTGTTCCACGACGTCTGCCTCCAGAACCTGCCGGTCGTCTTCGCCCTGGACCGGGGGGGAGTCGTGGGCGACGACGGCCCCACCCACCACGGGGTCTTCGACCTGTCGTACCTGCGGCACCTGCCCGGCATGACCCTGATGGCGCCCAAAGACGAGAACGAACTGCGCCACATGCTCAAGACCGCCGTCTCCCATGATGGCCCCATCGCCCTGCGCTATCCCCGCGGTGCCGGCTGCGGCATCCCCCTGGACCAGGAGCTTCGGGAGATCCCCATCGGCACAGGTGAAATCCTGGCCGAAGGAGACGACGTCGCCATCATCGCCATCGGCATCACGGTCCTGCCCGCCCTTGAGGCTGCACGGACCCTGGCGGAGAAAGGAATCCGGGCCACGGTGATCAACGCCCGCTTCGTCAAGCCCCTGGACCGGGAGATGATCCTCCAGGCGGCCCGCCGGACCGGCTGCATAATCACCGCCGAGGAAAACGCCCTGCAGGGAGGCTTCGGCAGCGCCGTACTCGAACTCCTCGCCGACGAGGGGATGACCGGCGTGCGGGTGAAGCGGCTCGGCATCCCCGACCGGTTCGTGGAGCAGGGTCCCCAGCCGCAACTGCGGGCCGACCTGGGCATCGACGCCGCCGGCATCGCTGCCGCGACCGAGGCGTTCCTGGCGGCAAAGGGGGCCCCGGCGCCCGCTCTCTCGATGGTCAAATGATCCGGCACCTGGAGGGAAGGAGGGGCATTCCTCCTGCCCCGACCAAGACGAAACAGACATACATGTGAAAGGAATTGCCGTTCAATGCGCTTTCCCTGGCGACTCAACTACGACCTGACCCGATACATCATCAGCAACAAGCTCAACAAGGTGGAGAAGTTTCCGCTGGTCCTCATGCTGGAGCCGACCCACCTCTGCAACCTGGCCTGCTCCGGCTGCGGCCGCATTCGGGAGTATGCCGACACCATCCAGCAGATGATGAGCCTGGAGGAATGTCTCCGCTCCGTGGACGAATGCCCGGCCCCCGTGGTCACCATCACTGGCGGCGAACCGTTCCTCTACACCCACATCTACGAACTGATCCCGGAGGTGCTCGACCGGGGCAAGCACGTCTACCTCTGCACCAACGGCCTGCTGCTGGAGAAGGCCCTTGAAAACGTAAAGGTCCACCCCAACTTCTACCTGAACGTCCACATGGACGGCTTGGAGGAAACCCACGACCGGATACTGGAGCGCAAGGGGACCTTCAAGGTGGCCATCGAGGGTATCCGAAAGGCAAAAGCCAAGGGGTTCCGGGTCTGCACCAACACCACCATCTTCAAGGACACGGACCTTGTGGAGATCGAGATGCTCTTCTCGCTCCTGACCGACCTGGGGGTGGACGGCATCCTCGTGGCGCCGGGCTTCGACTACGAGGCCGTGGGCGAAGATCTCTTCCTCCAGCGGCGCGAGATCCAGAAGAAATTCGAGGAAGTCTACCGGATGAGCAAGCGGTTCCGCTTCTGGTCGACCCCAATGTACCTGCGCTTCCTCAAGGGAGAGAAACAGCTTGAGTGCACCCCCTGGGGCAATCCCACGCGCAACCCACTGGGGTGGAAGGCACCCTGCTACCTTATCACCGACACCCATCACCCCACCTTCCGGGAGATGATGGAAAAGACCGAATGGGACAGCTACGGCGTGGGTAAGGATCCCCGCTGCGCCCAGTGCATGATGCACTGCGGCTTCGAGCCGACGGTGGTCTCGGAGATCGGCAAGAGCTGGAAGGATATTCTGGAAATGGCGATCTGGAACATGACGTGAATCCAGGCGGACAAAGACCGATAAAGATTCCCAAAGATCATTGCCACACCAACGTCAAAGCCGGCACCGTTCGAAACGGTGCCGGCTTTGACGTTGCCCATCAACACAGCCTGCTCGGCAGCCGTGGCTTCCCAATGTCTTTCAGGCAGCCGCCTCCCCTGCCGCGGCCAGTCCGGCCAGATCATCGCCGCCGAATACCCGGTCGATGTCCAGGATTATCAGAAATGCATCGCCATGCTTCCCCATTCCCTTCAGGAACGAGGTGTCCAACTTTGTCCCGATCCGGGGCGCAGGCTCGATGTTTCCACTCTCCAGCTCGAACACCTCCTGCACCGAGTCCGCGAGCATTCCCAGCACCAGCGTTTCCGCCCCCGTCTCCACCTCAACCACGATGATGCACGTGTTGATGCTGCGCTCCGTTTCAGGCATCCCGAACTTCTGCCGCAAGTCGATCACCGGAACCACGCTCCCCCGCAGGTTGATCACCCCGCGCATGAATTCGGGCGTCTGCGGGACCTTGGTGATGCTGCTCCATTCCAATATCTCACGTACCTTGGCCACGTCCACCGCAAATACTTCCCCGGCAAGGGTGAAGGTCAGGTACTGCCGCGTTTCCGTTACGTCTGCGTGTGCCATCGCTCCCTCCTAGAATTTCTCGAACTGGTCATCCAGGTGATCGGTGTCCAGGTTCAGATCCACCCCGCCGCCTACCGCTACTTTTCGCGACGTCGCGGGCTCGGTGTGGTAGCCGTTGGACATACCGTGACCCAAATGAGAGATCGCTGCCTTTTTCTTGGCAACGGGCCGACGGGCCGCACTCCGGCTCGACGCGCCACGATCATCGGTCCGGAAGAATGAAATGGTTGCCTGCAGTTGTTCGGCCTGGCTGGCCAGTTCTTCGCTGGTGGACGCCATCTCTTCGCTGGCGCTGGCATTCTGCTGGATCACCTGGTCAAGCTGCTGGATCGCCTTGTTGATCTGCTCCGCGCCCGTGTCCTGCTCCTTGCACGCGGCACTGATCTCCTGCACCAGCTCCGCGGTACGCTGGATATCCGGCACGATCCGCGTCAGCATCTCGCCGGCGTCTTCCGCCACCTGCACGCTGGAGGCAGACAGCTCGCTGATCTCGCCCGCCGCCTTCTGGCTCCGCTCGGCAAGCTTTCTGACCTCGGCCGCCACCACCGCGAACCCTTTGCCGTGCTCGCCGGCTCGCGCCGCTTCAATGGCCGCGTTCAGCGCTAACAGGTTCGTCTGACGGGCGATCTCCTCGATGATCGAGATCTTGGAGGCGATTTCCTTCATGGCCACGACGGTTTCAGCCACGGCCGTGCCCCCCTGCTTGGCGTCGGAGGCGCTCTTCAGGGCGATCTTCTCGGTCTGGGTGGCGTTGTCCGCGTTCTGCCGGATGTTGGAGCTCATCTGCTCCATGGAACTGGAGGCCTCTTCGGCCGCGGCCGCCTGCTCGGTGGCACCCTGGCTCATCTCCTCGGAGCTGGAGGAGAGCTCCTGGCTGCCGGCGGCAACGTTGTCCGCCGCGCTCTTCACGTCCGCAACCACTCCCTTCAGCTTCTCAACCATGTTGTGCATCGCCGCATACACGCCCGTTTCCGCCTTGCCGGTGGTGTCAAAGGCGATGCGCAAATCGCCATCCGCAAGCTTGTTGGCAATATCGGCAATTGCCGTCGGCTCCCCGCCAAGCTGCCTGAGAAGCACCCGCGTAATTACCAGCCCCATGACTACTGCAAGGACAATACAGGCGATCAGCGAACCGATGATCCAGATACGTGCCGAGGAATAGAGTTTATCGCCACGTGCGCTGGCATCTTTGGCCTCCTGCGTGTTCAGCGTCTTGAGCTTGTCGATCAGGGCTCCGGCTTCGTTGTACAGTTTGCGCGAGTTTGCATTCAGGAGGGCGGCTGCTTCCTGGGCCTTATTCTGCCGGGACAGCTCAAGGACCGGCTTGCCTTCGTTCAGGTATTCCTGCCATTTTGTGCTGAACTCCTGAAGCATTTGCTTCTCTTCCGGCGTTGACAGCAATGGTTCGTATTCTTTCTGGTGCTCGGCAATACTCTTGACGAGCCCCGCCATTCTCTCTTCGTACGTTTTCTGCCCGGCGCTCTCCACCTCCAGAATATGCTGCAGCTCAAGACGGCGGTAGCTGGCGAAATCCAGTTGCATGGCCGATATCGCGTTGAGGCTGGGGATCCAGTTCTCCGCCATGTCGGTTCCCGTCTCATTGACTCGCGACAGCTCGAATATGGAAAAGATTCCAAGGAAAGTCGTCAGAACTATGACCACCATGAATGACACGGCCAGCTTGCTTGAAACCTTGAGTTCCTCGAACCACTTCATGCGCTGCCTCCTTGTTGGGTGTTGTTGCGGGATCCGCGTTGTTCCCGATGGCGCCGGGTACACACACTGTCGCGCCATCTCCCCTCCCGGCATGCGGGGAAGCGGAGATAATGAGCGGGCTCCGGGGCCGGACCATGGGCAGGCTTGGCAAGTCACACGTGGTCACATCGCGGGAATACCCCGTCTCGGCCGGGGCGACGCATATTCTCTGTATATTGTATTCGGATTGGGGGAATGATTTCTCTATCAGCGGATTGCGAGGTGAGATTTCGAAAAACCCCAAAGCAGGGGTGAGGAGAAGAGGCGACTCTGGTCAGCGGAGCGGGGTGAGCCCTTCGCGAATGGCATACTTGGTAAGTTCCGCGACACTGTAAAGGTTGAGCTTTTTCATGATGCTGTGACGCTGGGTCTCGATGGTTTTGAGGCTCACCCCGAAGGCAAAGGCGATCTCTTTTGTGCTCTTCCCGGCGGCAATCAGCTGCAGCACCTCTCGTTCGCGGAGGGATAGAAGGGTATGGGTCAGGAGTGTATCATCAGGAATCCGTTCCATGTAGGCTCGAATGATCATCTCGGTGATACGGGGCCCAAGGTAGGGTTCGCCCCCCGCCACGTGACGAATTGCCGAAACCAGCTCGTCCTGGCTGCAGTCCTTCAGCAGATAGCCGTGGGCACCGGTCTTGAGGACCTCGAGGACAAACCGCCGCTCCGACTCCATGGACAGGATAAGAACCCGGGTGCGGGGGAATTCCGCCACGATGCGCCGGGTCGCCTCAATGCCGTTCATGCCGGGCATCGTTATGTCCATCACCACCACGTCAGGCCGCAGCTGTCGGGTGAGCTCGATGGCCGTTGCCCCGTCGCACGCGACCCCGACGACCTCCAGGTCGGAATGCTCGCTCACGAGGGCCCGCAGCCCCTCCAGCACGATCCGGTGGTCATCGACCAGCAGTACCCGCAGCATCATTGCGCTCCACTTTCGGCATGAGTCGTACCGTGCTGTTCCCCTTTCAGCGGAACGCGGATGACCGTACGGGTGCCGCAGCCTGGTTCCGACTGGACCGTCAGCGTCCCGCCCAGGTACTCTATTTTCTGCCGAGCGTTGAAGAGACCAAAACCGCCGCTCTTGCCGCAGTTAAGGCTCACGGAGGAGACGTCAAACCCCACGCCCCCGTCTTCAACGCTTACCATGATGGAGTCGGCCTCCGTCGTGACGGATATGGCCGCCCGCGGTGCCGACGCATGCTTTGCGGTGTTCAGCAACAGTTCCCTGACAACCTGAAAGAGCGTCGAACTGACCTCGGGCGAGAGCGGCTTCTCATGCTGGTCATCAAAGATGTCCACCTGCAGCCCGAAGTCTTCCCGAAATTGCTCCCCCAGCCAGCAAAGAGCTGCAACCAGCCCCCCATGGGCAAGGAGCGGCGGCCGGAGCTGACAGGTCAGTGAACGGATATCCTGCAGGGCACCACCGATCAGATGCCTGATCTCTTCCACCACGCGGCGGTCATCATCGCCGAGAGAGGAAATCTTCAACGAACCAAGCTTGAGCCCCGCCAGGAAAAGATTCTGCCCCACCTGATCGTGAAGCTCGCCCGCGATGCGGCTGCGCTCACGGTCTTCGGCAACAGCAAGCTCCACCGCAAGGGACGCAAGCCGCTCCCGGTAGATATTCAGCTCTTCCTCAAGACGCAAACGACGCGTAATGTCGAGCCCGATCCCGCCGAGCAGAACGACTTCACCCTGCTCGTCACGGATCGGGAACTCGCTCATGATCCAGTGGTGCACACCGTCCTCGGCCTGAACCGTTTCCACGGTCTGGATGCCGGCCGCTTCCGTAATGACCCGTTGGTCGTTCTCTTCGAACTGCCCCCCGTCAGGACCTCCAGGTCGGTCTTCGGCGGTGTCCGACGATACAAGCCGCTTCCACTGATCATTGGCATAGAGGTAGTGTCCGGCAAGGTCCTTGATAAAGGAAACCCCGGGAAGATGCTGCATGAACAGGCTGAAAATGTTGTCTCGGAGCACTGACAGCATTGGCTTTGCGCGCCCCCGCAATATCGTAAAATATAGAGTTGTCAATATTGCACTATGAAACAACGCACGACTGGTCGTAAATCATCCAAATGCGAATAAAGAAAAAAAATTCGTGCCAACAAGCGACAGACGAAAACCGGGAGAGACAACGCCCCCCATCACTGTAAAACATCACGATGTTAGCCCGTTGTCCGCACCTCATCACCCATCTCACTGACCCGAAACTCCACGGTTCAATATGACAAACGACTTAACGAAAGGACGCATGAAGCAGGCAGTGGTCTTGGGGAGCTCCGCACCCAAAGGGGCGACCGTGCCACCGGTCGCCCCCTGTTGTCGCATCAGTCAACGGCTGCGCCGAATTCAACCCGGGCGCCGCGTTCGCCCTGCTTATCTGGGCGTTTGAAGATATCGCCGCTCTTCTGGAAGACCCGGGCCGAATCGAGCTTGCCCTGCTCCACCAGGAAGGTGCGGACCGCTGCGGACCGCTCGTCGGCCAGGGTCTTGAGCTCGGCGTCGCCCACGACCGTATTGGCCAGGATCAGCTTGGTCATCTCCTCAACGGGGAGTTCCTTCACCGTACCGATGATGGTGCGCGGCTTGGGGAACTTCTCCTTCTTGTAGACTGCCGTGAGCAACCGCTCGTACTCCTCCGGAGCCACGACCACCGTCTCGGCCGAATCGCCCGGCTTGTTCTGCTTTTTCTTCACCATCTCCAGGAACTTCTCCGCCCGCACCTTCCGCCTCAGCAGCTCGGACCGGTATCCCTCGGCGTCCTTGTCCCGCTCCACGTAGCCGGCCACCTCCACCTTGATGGCGGGGCGATCGGCCAGGGCCTGGGCGATTTTTCGGAGTTTGTCCTGCTCCGCCGGGGCAAGCTCCGCCGAGCCGTAGCCGAAGGAGATGACGCTCAGGTCGGCGCCGCCGCCGAAGGCGGACTGCAGGAGTGCAAAGGGAGATGTGGCCGCCTTCACCAGCAGGTTTTTCAGGATCTGGAGCACCACCCGCCAGACGCTGAACTGGGGATCATCCGTACGGCCGGTGACCGGCAGGTCCAGATGGATCTCACCCTTGCGATCCTTCAGCAGTGCCACGGCCAGACGCACCGGCAGGCTCGTGGCCTTGTCGCTCTCGATCCGGTTGCCGAAGGTAAGCTGGTCGATGAAGACCTTGTTCTCTGAATTGAGTTGCTTGTTCTCGATCGTGTACTGGAGGTCCAGGAAGAGTTTCCCCTTGTCCACGGCATACCCCAGGTAGGTGCCGGAGTAAGGGGTCATGGGCGAGAGTTCGATATCAGTGAACCGCACCTTGATGTCGGCGTAGAGATCGTCGCGCAGGGGGTTGATCCTGCCGGTGATGCTGATCGGGGAGTGGTTCTCCAGATTCCCCCGCAGGTCCACGTCGGCAAATTTGCTCTCCTCCGACGTGAGGCCGCTCACCCGGCCGCCAAGATTGTAGAAGGTGGTGGCATAGGGTTTCGGCATGTGCCTGTCGCTGAAGTCGAGGGTCCCCGCCTGCATGGTGACCGCACCGATGGTGATGGCCCGCTGCCGGGCCGGCAGCTCCGGAGGCGGAGCCGGTTGCGCCACTGCCGCGACCGCTTCCGGTTTTGCCGCCCCCTCCGCCGGTTCCGGCGCGGGGGCGAAGAGCTTCTGGAGGTTGAGGCGGCCATCCGGGTCGATGACGATCTTGGAGTAAAACTGGTTGAGAGCAACTTCGCGGATGTCGAGGGTGAAGGGGTCGATGTTCCCCTTGACCTTGTCGAGCTGGAGGCTTTCCCAGCGGAGCAGGTCTTCGCCGTCACCGTCCAGCAGGTAGAAGGAACGGACCCCCAGCCCGCCGGCGAAGCTCCCGGTCAGCTTCCCGCCGCTGCGGGCAAGGCTGACGGCCATGGTGGTGTCAAGGGTGCCGTCGGCCAGGATGGCGAGCAGATTCTTTGGCAGATAGTAATCGAAATCAGTCAGGGGAAGCTGCCTGATGGTCACGTTGCCGTTGACGGTGAGCGGCTCGGGCCGGACCCTGCCCGTTGCCTTGAGCTCACCCTCCTTGCCGTAACGGGCGGCAAAGCGGAAGGGTATCTGGCCGAATTTCGGACCGGTGAGATTCTCCGCTCCCGCCGCGATCCTCCGCAGGGTAAAGGTGGGACGATCCTCGATGGTGCCATCAGTGAACGAGGCGGTGAGGCCCGATAGACTTACCGTGCCGATGCGGTAGCTGAACGGAGCGGCTGCCTTTTCCCTGGACCGGGCGGGCTGTTTCGCCGGTGCCGATCCGGGCGGCCGCACCAGCGTGAGGGGAGACCACTCTCCCTTCCCGTTGCGGGAGAACCGAATCTCTCCGTCACGCAGCCGAACAGCGCCCACCGTCAGATTGGCGTCCTTCTGCACGAACGCGATATCCTCCCCGGCCACCTCGGCCAGGCGGGCCTCATCCTTTCCCTCGAAAGGCACCCTGAGCGAGGCGAGGCGGATGCGCCCCTTGTCCACCCGAACCCCGTCGGGCGTGCTGAAGCCGATATCTGCGCCCGCGTCGAGCTTACCCGTCACCGGGGCCGTCAGATAGGGGCTCAGATAGGGATAGTAGGCCCCCAGGTCGATGCCGGCCACCTGGACGGTGCCGGTCAGCGCCAGTGGATCGGGGGTCACGCGCCCCTCCACCCGCGCCTCTTCACCCCGGCCGGTGGCGAGGGAGAGCATGCAGTCGGCAGCCGTGCCCGGCGCAGTGGAAAACCCTTTGACGGTCATGGCGATCTTTTCCACCCGGGCGGCAAAACCGCCGGCGGGAAGGCGGTCATCCAGCTGCACCGCACCGTCCGCCAGGCGGAACTCGGCCACGGACACGAGCGGCTTGCGGCCCGGCGATGCGGGTTTCTCCTCTGCTGCCGGAGCGGCAGTTTTTTTCCCGGCCAGGCGCTGCAGGTTCCAGATCCCCGCTGCGTCCCGCGCCAGATGGATCTCGGGACGCTCCAGGGTCACCAGCGAAAGGGGAAACTCCCCGGCCAGCACCCGGGCACGGTTCAGGCGGGCTTCCAGCCCAGCCAGCGCCAAGAGCGGCACGCCACCGTGCTCGGCGACCTTGACCCCGGCCAACCGCGCCGAGCCGGAAACCATCAGGTCCGGATCTTTTCCCTCGGCAACCCGGTAGGTGATGCCGAGAGTGGTGGACAGGGTTCCGTCCTGCACCAGAATCGGCAGATCGGCCGGGATATAGGATGCAAAGCGCTTGATGGCCAGGTCGCGCAGGTCCACATTGAGATCATACTCGGCCGCCTTGGCAAAGGGGCGCAGCTTCCCCTCGGCCCGCACCGGGGCATCATTGACCAGGGCGCTGAAGCGGGGGGTTATGTAGCGGTCGGCAAAGTAGGGGATAGTGCTGAGAAACGGAATGCCCAAATCGAGCCGCCGCACTTCGTGGCGCCGCATGATCCGCTCCCCCTGGTCCAGGAAGTCCAGGGAACCGTTGGCGATGGTGATATTGTTGAGGGAAAAACGGGGCAACCCCTCGTCTTTCTTGGGCTCGGCCTTCTTTTTCCCGAGCAGGTCGGAAAAGTTGTAGGTATTGGGTCCCACGCGCACGAGCCGGACATGGGGGGACGAAAGCCGGGCCTCGCGGACCACGGGAGCCATCCGGAAAATGGAGGCGGGGCTCACCTGGACCCGTGCGCTGCTGAAAGAGGCGAAGACCGTGGTCTTGTCGGGCTCGGTGAAGCTGACATCGCGCACCTCCACCGTCCAGGTGAACGGGTTGATGGAAATATCACCCACAACGAGTTTCCGGCCGGTGGCCGCCTCTACTCCCTCCATGGCCCGTGTTTTCACGATTCCAGGCAGGATGAGGCCGATGAAGCCGACCAGAAGGATGATACATGCGCCTGCGCCGATTGCCGCCTTGTGCCACCGTTTCATGAGCTGTTCACACCCCTTTGAAGTCACCGCATACTGATAATTGTGGCAGAAAGGTCTGCCATGTCAAAGCCGCAACGCACCGTCCTCCCGTTATCTGTCAGCCTGCGCGTCCGGCGTATTCCGGAAGATGAGCTTTGCCGTGGGCGTGGCATCGTCGGGAAATTCTGCGCTGTAGAGAACGGTCCCCGGAAAGGGGGCGAATAGCCGCTCCAGCTCGCCGGGCTGCAGGAGATACTCCTTTTTGTGAGGCACCGGCGCCGTGGGCGACTGGAGGATGGTATCGAAGATGAGCATTCCGCCCGGCGCAAGGGACGCCACCTCGTGGGGAATCAAGTCTCGAAGGAGGAAATTGAAGTTGATGATCAGATCGTAGGTTCCGGTGATCCGATACCCCTCAAGATCCGTCAGCCGGAAATCAACGGAGAGCTTCTCCCGCGCTGCCCAGCGCCGGGCCTTGTCCAGCCCTACGGGCGAGATATCGAGGCCGGTGACGGCAAACCCGTGCCGGGCCAGGAAGATGCTGTTCCGCCCCTCGCCGCAGGCGATGTCCAGGGCACGCCGGCCGGGACAGAGCCGCTTCAGCTCATCGATCCACTCGGCAAGAAGCCGCGACGGCCGCTCCCCCAGCAGACACTCCTCCGAAAGGTACCGCTGGTCCCAGCGTTCCTGCTCTTCTCCCATTCCACCCCTCCCCCTACTGCCTGCTTAGGGATACCGCTCCGCGACAGGCGCGATTGATACCCTCCCCCAGCACAACTACCATACCTTGAGGCATAAAAAAAGCCCGCCCCCATTCGGGGGCGGGCCGTCCGCACGGAGATGCGGCACGCGTTCCATCAGGCCGAGGCCAGCCGGCCGTCCCTGATCTCCACCACCATCTGGGCCTGGCGGGCGATCTCCGGGTTGTGGGTGACGATCACCACCGTCTTCCCCTGACGGTGGAGCTCAGCCACGGCCGCCAGCACCTCGGCTTCTGCGGCCGAATCCAGGTTGCCCGTGGGCTCGTCCATCAGGAGGATATCGGGGTCGTTGGCCAGAGCACGGGCAATGGCCACGCGCTGCTGCTGGCCCCCGGAAAGCTGGCGGGGCCGTGCGCCCAGCTTCTCTCCGAGCCCCACCAGTTCCAGCAATTCCCGGGCCCGTTCCTTTTGCTGTTTTTCCGGGATGCCCGCGAACATCATGGCAGCAGCCACATTCTCCTCGGCCGTGAGACTGCCCAAAAGGTTGAAAAACTGGAACACGAAGCCGATCTTCTCGGCCCGCAGCCGCGCCAGGTCACTGTTGGCAAGACCGGTCAGCTCGATGCCGTCCACTGCCACCTGGCCGGCCGAAGGCCGATCGAGCCCTCCCACCAGATGCATGAGGGTGCTTTTACCGTGCCCCGAAGGCCCCACGATGGCGCAGAACGCGCCGCGCGGGATCTCCAGGCTCACTCCCCGCAGGGCGTGGGTGGTGACCTGGCCGGAGCCGTACGTTTTGGTCAGGTTTTCCGTCCGGATGATTGCGTCACTCATGGCTGATCGCCTCCACTGGGGTGAGCCGCGCGGCGCGCCACGCGGGATAGAGCCCGGCCACCAGGGCAACCGCCACCGAGAAGGCCACTGAGCCGACCATGAGCTTCGGGTCCAGGACCGCCGCAGGGTCATTGCCCTTCACGAAGGCCAGGAAGGCATTCTGATTTACCATGGGCCCGACCAGGATCGACGCCGCCAGGCCTCCCGCGACGCCGCAGATGCCGCCCAGGAGGCCGTAGAATCCGGACTCCATGAGAAAAATGGCGAATATTTCCCTGCGTCGCGCCCCGATGGCCTGGAGGATGCCGATCTCACGACGCCGCTCGTAGGTGGCGGTCATCATGGTATTGACGATGCCGAAGGCCGCGGCCAGCACCGATATCGCGGCGATCAACTGAAGCGTCACATTCACCGTGCCGATGATGCCCAGGACCGACTTGAGCATCTGCTTGTCCGACACGACCCCCGCGTTCACCGTTTCCTTGATCTTCATGATGTAGTCGTCGGTCCGGGAGAGGTCGTCCACCTTCACCGCCACGAACGACGCCTTGCCGGCGGCCTTGAAGAGCTCCTGGGCCACGGAGAGGGCCAGGAACAGGGTGGTGTCGTCCTTGCTGCCGGTCTCCTTCAACACCCCCTTCACCGGCAGCCGCGTCCCGCGGATGGTAACCTCGTCGCCGGGCTTGAGGCCGAAGGATTCAGCCGCGGCCGCGCCGACCACCACGACCCGCTCGTCATTATTCGCGAAATACTCTCCGCTGCGCACCTCCCACCCCTTGAACGGCTTCATGGCGTCGGGAAGAACGCCGGCCACCCCCACGGGACGGTTCCGGATGGCGGTCTTCTCGGTCAGGACCGGCACCGCCGTGAGCCCCTGGATGGCCGCGACCCGGCCCACCTCCTCCATGGTGATGGTTGAGGGAAGCTGCTCGCCGGTGAGAATCGATACCTGCTCATAGGCGCACGACCCTTTGGGGGTCACCACCAGGTTCGCCCCCAGGGCGGCCGCCTCGCGCCGCACCTCATCCTTGAGCCCGCCCCCCAGGGCCAGAAATGCCACAAAGGAGGCGATGCCGATGGTGATGCCCAGAAGGGTGAACACGAACCTCCCCCGCCGGCGGGTGATGTTCTTAACCACCAGTTTCGTGATGTTCATCTACCCTCCGATCTTGTGGTTCTTCACCACCTTCATCTTTTCGGCCACAAAGATGAGACCGCCCGGCTCGGTCCGGAAGCTGCCGGTCACCCGCACCTCGTCGCCCAGGGCGGGAACCGTCCCATTGGCGCGGATCGGGATGAAGATCTTGTTGCAGCCCGGCGTAGTACAGGCCAGTTCCTTTAGATCCATGATGCCGAAGACGGTCCGGTCCGCCTGCGACGTCCCCCCCATGACCCCGGCGATGGTGATGGTGCCCGTATAGGCGGCGGGGTCCGAGGCCACGTCGTTTACGTTGAATATCTGCTCGTTGCAGCCGGTGAGGGTAAGGGCACCCAATGCCAGTACGAGCATCGTCACAGCCATAAGCATGTTTTTGCGCATTTTCTGATCTCCTCGAATGGACATGAAAGTCGGACGCACCATGGCGCCCCGGACCCGCCACTGCCCGCACCGCGCACATGCACGGACGAGACGACCGATAGCGGCCCGACGATAGTAATAACGACACTAACAGGGAGAAAAAAGGATCAGGCTGACTCGGGGGGATACTCTATGGGTGGTGCAACGGGAGACGGCGGCAGAGAGCGCACGGCAACGGCGCCGCAACTTCCTTCGGCATGGGGAATTGCAGGGGCGTGATGCACGTGTTCGTCGGCCACAAGGCACGACGGGCAGGCACACGCGGCATCGGAGCAGGGCACTGGCATATTGTCCCGGTCCGTATCCTGCTCCTGCGGCTGAACGGGGCAGCACGTATCCGCAATCGGCATGTCCGTGGCGAATACGCTGCACTCGGCAATGCCGGAGCAGACGAGCAGGGCCGCCACGAGGGTTAGGAGAGAGACGATGCGAATAATTCCCGAACACATGGCTTAACTTTATGAAGTTCGCGGTATCCTTGTCAACCCGAAAACGTCGTGGCAGCGTACCGGCCAAAGATGCAAACCTTGACCCACGTCAAGGAGATCAGCCCGCCGCTGGGGTATCAAAGAGACACGCATCATTGAAAACCGGCGGATCGCAGTTATAGTTACCCAATACCGATCCGTTGAACACAACAAAAAACCAAGGAGGAAACAGCAATGGGAATGTTCTGTAACCAGTGCGAACAGGCCGCCAAGGGCGTCGGCTGCGAGATCATGGGAGTCTGCGGGAAAAATCCCGAGGTCGCCGCGCTGCAGGATCTGATGCTCTACGGGCTCAAGGGGCTAGCCATTTACGCCGACAAGGCCCGCGAACTGGGAGCCAGGGACGAGGCCATCGACCTCTTCATGATCGAAGGGCTCTTCACTACCGTCACCAACGTGGACTTCGATCCGGTCAGCCTCGCGGGCAAGCTCCGCACCTGCTACGACATGAAGGAAAAGGCCAAGTCCCTCTATGAAACCGCCTACCGCGAGAAGAACGGCGGCCACGCTCCGGCAATCGCTGCCGGTCCCGCCGCCTGGGTCATCGCCAGCGATCTCGAAGGGCTCGTGAAGCAGGGACTCGAGCACGGCATCAACACCCACCACACGGACGCCGACGTGCGCTCTGCCATCGAGATCCTCATCTACGGCCTCAAGGGAATGGCGGCCTACGCTGACCACGCCTACATCCTCGGCAAGAAGGACGAAGAGGTCTTCGCCTTCTTCCACAAAGCCATGGCCGCCACCGCCGACCCGGCCAAGGGGCTCATGGACTTCGTGGGGCTCTCCATGGAGTGCGGCAAGCTCAACATCAAGGTCATGGGGATGCTGAACGAAGGGCACGTGGACCACTACGGCCACCCGGTCCCCACCAAGGTGCCCACCGGCACCCGGAGGAACAAGGGGATTCTCGTGTCGGGCCACGACCTGCGCATGCTTGAAGAACTCCTCAAGCAGACCGCCGGCAAGGGGATCGACATCTACACCCACGGCGAGATGCTCCCGGCCCACGGCTATCCGGGCCTGAAGCAGAAGTATCCGCATCTCTACGGCAATTTCGGCGGCGCGTGGCAGGATCAGGCCAAGGAATTCCCCCTCTTCCCCGGCGCCATCATCTTCAACACCAACTGCATCCAACGGCCGGCCGACTCTTACAAGGACCGTCTCTTCTCCTGGGGACAGGTGGGATGGCCCGGCGTGAAGCACATCTCCGGCTGGGACTTCTCCGAGGTCATCAACAAGGCTCTTGAGTGCCCCGAGCTGGCAGACGCGCCGGAGAAGGAAATCCTCACCGGCTTCGGCCACAACGCCGTCCTCGGCGTCGCCGACAAGGTCATCGAAGGGGTGAAGGCAGGCGCCATCAAGCACTTCTTCCTCATCGGCGGCTGCGACGGCGCCAAGCCGGGCCGCAACTACTACACCGAACTGGCCGAGAAGGTGCCCCAGGACTGCGTTATCCTGACCCTCGCCTGCGGCAAGTACCGCTTCAACAAGCTCGAGTTCGGCGACATCGGCGGCATCCCGCGACTGCTGGACATCGGCCAGTGCAACGATGCCTACTCGGCCCTCCAGATCGCCCTGGCCCTGGCCAACGCCTTCAACTGCGGCGTGAACGATCTGCCCCTGTCCATGATCCTTTCCTGGTATGAGCAGAAGGCGGTGGTCATCCTCCTGTCGCTGCTCCACCTGGGGATCAGGAACATCAAGATCGGCCCCAGCCTCCCGGCCTTCGTCACCCCGAACGTCCTCAACTTCCTGGTTGAGAACTTCAACCTGGGCCCCATCACCACGGTGGAAGCCGACCTCAAGGCAGCCCTCGGCCAGTAACCACCTGATCCGGCAACGGGCACGCAAACGGCGCGGAGAATACTCTCCGCGCCGTTTGTCTATCCTGCTACCGCTTTTTCTCGAAGGTCCCGTCCACCAGCGTTGCTGTCACGCTCCCCACCGTGACCCTGGTTCGCGCCCGCACCGGAATGCGCTGCTCATCATCGGTGAGCCAGATATGCACCGTCCCCTTTCCCTCGAACACCCCCTCCGAATAGACCAGCGGCTGGATGACGATGGTCTCCACTTCACCCAGCACTGTTTTGAGCTTTTCCTTGCGCAGAACCCGCACCTCGATGAGCCGCTGGCGCTTGCTGTCCAGGATGTTCAGGTGGTGGGACGTTCCCACCTCCAGGGGGAGGTAGCGCACGTAGTAAAAACTGCCGTACACATCGATGGTATCGACCGGAATAGGGATATTCGCCTTTTCCCCGGTTTTGTGATCGGTAAACCGGGCCACTCCACGCTCATGTTCGAACACGATCTCCCGGTCCCGCCGCCGGTTTCCTTCCCGGGTCTGGAGCCGGTAGTGGCGGGCCAGACCCGGGAAGGGCGCCCGATGCCGGTCGTAGCTGCTCACGATTCGGTCCTCCACGGGAAAAAAGACCGATAGCCAGTCGTTGGACCGGGCAGTTGAAACGATCGTGCGGAGATCGCCCGCATCCGAAATCTCCTGGGTGGCCGTACCGACCGGAACGCCGGTCCACGACAACTCGTACACGAGCTTTTCGGGAACCTTCGGCGCTGCCCCGACCGTCGAGTTCCCCCACAGCACTACGACTGCCGCGGCAAGAACGGCATAGATCCTCATTCCCCCTCCTCCGCAAAACATCAACGTGTCCCCTCTTCGACCGGCATCCAGCGGGCCGGATCGTTCTTGCCCGCCCACGGCATTCAAGTATCCCACAATAAGACGTCGACTCAACCCCTTGACTCCGTTCCGGGCAAGGGCACAATTATTACCAGAGGGCTGTGATTGTTGGAGCGGCGTCACCGAATCGGCGCCCGAAAGGAGGAGGCCATGCCGGAAAAACTACTTGTGCCGTCCATCGAACAGAGAATCGCCGGAATGCTTGAAGTCACACGCCGCATGAAGGACGAGTCGGAGGGGAGAAAAAAAGGGAAAATCCGGCCGACGGTAACCATTTCCCGGGAGTTCGGCTGCGAAGCCTTTCCCATGGCCGAGCGGCTAAAGGAAATACTGGACCGGCAGTCGGGAGAGCCATGGGTAATTATGGACAAAGGGCTGCTGGAGGAGGCGGCGAAGCGACTTGATGTTTCAACGGAGGTCTTCAGCTCCCTCGGCCACCGGCCCCGCTTCCTCGACGACATGATCGCCACGCTCACGCCTCACTGGAAAAGCGAACGGGATTACTTCCGCATCCTCTGCGACCAGATCGCCTCTCTGGCTGACGCAGGCAACGTCATTCTCATCGGACGGGGAAGCACCGTGATCACCCAGAGTATGGCGAATTGCTTCCACTTCCGCATCTATGCCTCCCACGAATACAAGGTCCGCTCCATCGCCCGCAGGGCGAAACTGCCGCTCCAGGAGGCGGAGCACCTGGTGGAGCGGAAACAGAAAGAACGCGACCGCTTCATCCGCGACTTCCTCGACCGCGACATCAGCGATCTGAGCCTCTACCACCTGGCCATCAACAATGACCGGAACTCCTCGGACCTCATCGCCCGGACCATTGCCGATTATCTTGTTGCCAGGAAAAGCGGCTGAGCCTCTCATCGAACCGGGGGACGGGAAACCGCCCCCCGCTGTCGTTTACCTTGCATGCCCGCACGCGGCCCAGTATACTCGCCCCATGCTCACCTACCAGATCACGGACATCGATCATTGCCGTAGCGCCGAAAGTTTTCTGCGCAACCTCTTGCCTGCAGCCCCCTCCGCCTACATCCGGAAACTCATATCGGCCGGGCACCTGAAGATCAATGGCGGAGCCGTCGCACCCGACACCCTCCTCGCCGCCGGAAACACGGCAACCATCAAGGAAAGCGACCGCACCCGCCAGCTCCTTGCCGCCGCCAAGCCCCAACTCGACATCCTGTGGGAAGACGACTACTGCGTTATCGTCAACAAACCCGCCGGCCTGCCCGTCCATCGCACAGCCGAGGCCGGCGAGGCAAACCTGGTCGAACTGGCCGAACACTTCATGGCCGGACGCGGCACCGCGGTGAAACTGCGTCCGGTCAACCGCCTGGACCGCGGCACGTCTGGAGCGACAATCCTGGCGAAGAGCTCATCCAGCGCCGGCATGCTGGGACGCTATGTCAAGGAAGAGGGCCTCGACAAACTCTACCTGGCAGTGACCGACGGCAGCCTGCCCGACGCGGGCACGATCGACACCCCCCTGGACGGGAAAGACGCACACACTGACTTCCGCACCCTGGCCCGGGATACGGCCGTTTCCTTCGCCCTCGTCATTCCCATCAGCGGACGAATGCACCAGATCCGCAAGCATCTTTCCGCCATCGGCCATCCGGTGCGAGGTGACCGCCGCTACCGGGGCACCCTGTTGACGGGATACCCGGGCCATCTCCTTCACGCCTTTCGGGTCGCCCTCATCCATCCCGTTACCGGTCGAAAACTGATTGTCCATGCACCGCTTCCTCCTGCCTTCATTCAGTACCTGCCGACTGGGGCTCCCTTGGTGTGGCACGATCTCCTGAGAGAAATCGCCAGTCGTCCCGACTGAGCCGGGCTCCTGGCCCGTAACCCTTTTTCAATCAAAGAACATCGAGCATGTGACCACAAAGACCATTTAGCGTTATTCCTTTGCAATTTCAATGAGTTCAGCCCCCGCAGAATTACTTTTTTCTAATTGACTGAACCCCCCAGAAATGGCATAATCTCCCCGCTTTTCTCTTGGTTTGCTCCGGGATATTCCCGCGACTCACGCTCTCTTCCGTCCGGAAGCGGAGCACATACTATTCGTGCCAAACGCACAAAGGAGGAACGATGAACGCTGTACGACGTATCAGGCTCGTTGCCGTGTCGGCCCTGACCCTGGCCGCAACGCTCTGCCTGGGAACGCTCGACTCCCAGGCCGCTCAGCCCGCCGCCAAACTGGTGCAGGACGATTGCGTCAAGTGTCACATCCAGCCCCCGGCAGACGTGGCCAGCGCCGGTGCAGGCCACAAGAAGATCACCTGTTTCGACTGCCATGCCGGCCACCGTCCCCAGTCAAAGAACAACATTCCCCAGTGCAGCCAGTGCCACAGCGGCAAAAAGCACTATGAGCTGGCAAACTGTATGGGATGCCACACGAATCCCCACACTCCGCTCAACATCGTTCTGTCGGGCAATATCACCGACCCCTGCCTGACCTGCCACTCGCAGCAGATCTCGCAGCTCAAGGAATTCAAGAGCAAGCACACCAACCTCTACTGCTCCACCTGCCACAACGTCCACGGCAAAATCCCGGCTTGCACCCAGTGCCACAAGCCGCACTATGCCGAGCAGACCCAGGCAGACTGCAAGAAGTGCCACAAGGCTCACATGCCCAAGAACGTTGTCTACGGCAAAGAAGTGCCTAACAAGGATTGCGGCGCCTGCCACAAGAAAGCCGTCGACCTCCTGAGCGCCAGCACCGCCAAGCACAAGTCGCTCGCCTGCGTGTACTGCCACCAGGAGAAGCACAAGATGGTTCCGACCTGCCAGAGCTGCCACGGCACTCCGCACCCCGCTCCGATGATGGCAAAATTCGGCACCTGCGGCGACTGCCACAGCATTGCCCACGACCTGAACCACTGGTCTGCCCAAAAGGGTGAACCTGCCAAGGCCGCGCCGGCGAAAGACAAGAAGAAGAAGTAAACTTCGTCCGAAGTAAAACGCAAAGAGGGCCTGCACCCTGTTCGGATGCAGGCCCTCTTTGCGTTTGATCGGGGGATACGCCGGCCCCGCACGCTCCTCGTGCCGCCGCCCCGCATCGCCCCCCCTCCCGGCACGGCAACCAGATGGTTGCTGCGCGCCTGAGAACACAAAAAAAACGGCCTCCACAAGGAGGCCGTTTCGTCTACTGGTTATCAGGCGTTTTGTTATTCCGCCTTGGTCACCACGACTTTCAGGTTGGCGGCAACCTCCGGGTGAACCTTTACCACGGCGGTAAACTCGCCCACATGCTTGATCGGCTCGGCGAGCACGATCTTCTTCCGGTCGATTTCGACGCCCTGGGCCTTGAGCAACTCAGCGAGCTCCATGTTGGTGACCGAACCGAAGAGCTTGCCTTCTTCCCCTGCCTGGTGCGAAATGCTCAGGCTCAGCCCTTCGATCTTGGCGACAAGCAGCCGGGCCTGCTCAAGGACCTTGTTGCGCTTGTACTCCAGCTGACGCTTGGCGTGCTCAAGGGCTTTGGCGTTCTTTTCGGTTGCTTCGATGGCGAAATTGCGGGGGATCAGATAGTTGCGGGCATAGCCGGGTGCAACCTTGACAATATCGCCAATGTGGCCGAGATTTTCTACGTTTTCCTTCAGAATGACTTTCATGTCTTTCCTCCTAGCCTGTTTTACAGGTTTGTTGGGATTCGCGGTCTGCGGAAGTTGCCCCAGAGATCCAACAGTCCGAACAACGCCACCGCTACGACCAGATAGGCCTGCACAAAGAGCAGGAAATACAACAGATACCTCAGAAATGCCGGTGCGGCATAACGGTCGAACAGATGAATGATGATCGCCATGCCTTGAATGAAATAGAGAAACCCGGTCAGGACCAGTACGTTCAGGGCAATAGTCGTCACTGCGTCGTGGCCGGCCAGCAGGGCAAATCCCGCGCAAATCGGCAGCCAGACCAGATGATCGGGGTTCCGGTATTTCCCGAAGGAGCCCCCGGGAACCGCAAGGCCCAACCGGCGTCCGAACCGCTGGAGCAGAAGCAGGTTCAGCCCGCCGGCCATGGCAATCCCCACGACAAAGAGTGACGGATAGAGCTGAGCAAGCGATTTGGCTGCCTGCTCCATACCCTCGCGCAGTTCGTCGAGATCGGCACCGCTTACCCCACTCTTTTCATAAAGTTGAATCGCCTGGGTTATGCTGGATTGCAGCGACTCGGCGACTTGCCCCTCGACGGTGACGCCACGGGTTACCCCATAGCCGACCGCTGCGGCGGTAATGACTGCCACCGTCACGGCCACGGCTGATGCGAGAGCCCGTGCAGGGCCCCCGCCCATTGTGAGGAACCGCGGCAATGCCAGGGAGAAAATGCCCGCCTGCAACACGTACAGGAGGGCTCCTGCGGGGCCGGCAATCAGCATGAATATGAGCGCTGAGGCCAGCACAATAGCCAGCCCGGACCATTTGCCCCGCTTGAGATCATAGAGCAGGGCGGGGAGCGGTACTACCACCCCCGCAAGCATGCCGATAACCGGAAGTTCCAGGTAGGCGATGAAGAGCGCCACCGTTGCGATGCACCCTTTGACGATATCGAGCAGGGTGCTCCTGAGACTGTTCTCCATCTCCCGTGACGCTTAGGCGATGACGTGGGTCGACGCGATCGGAATCAGGGCAATGTTTCTGGCCCGCTTGATCGCCTCGGTGATCTCCCGCTGATGGGCGGAGCAGTTACCGGAGATACGGCGGGGAACGATCTTGCCGCGCTCGGTAATGAACGAACGGAGAACGCGGGGGTCCTTATAGTCGATCACCAGGGTCTTGTCAGCACAGAAGCGGCATACTTTCCTGCGCTGGAACGGTCTTCTCTTTCTCGGGCCACTGCCCCGCTGCTGGGGTCTTTCGGGCCGTTCGGTTCTCTCGGGTCTTTCGGTTCTTTCTTCGCTCATCTATGTGATCCTCCGTATGCTTATTCGGCTTCGACTGCAGGAGCGCTTTCGACGGGCGCAGCCTTCGGGGCGGGAGCGGCAGCCTCTTTTTCAAGCTTCACGCTCTGATAGCGCAGCACCTTGTCATCAAGACGCAGGCGCCGCTCCAGTTCGGCGATAAGAGGCGCGTCGCCGTCGAAGCGGACGTAGTAATACCGCCCCCGCACGCTCTTTTTCACCGGATAGGCAAGCTTTCTGACACCCCAGTCCTCAAGGCGGTGAAGAACCCCCTTGAAGGAACCGATGATGTCCGTCACCTTGGCAGTGAGCCCCTTGAGCTCGTCGTCGCCGAGTTCCGGCTGGACGATCACGATTGTTTCATACATCCTGACCATTCTACTTCCTCCTCACGGTTTGGTAGCCCCGGCTTCAGCCGGAGCAAGGAGTTGCAGCCCAAGCTGCAGTGGAAAAGTAATTATGTACTACAAAACGCCTTGAAGTTCAAGGAGAATATCCCGCATGACCGTAGGTGCGCCCCGCTCAGACGTTGAACCGGAAATGCATGACATCACCATCCTGAACCACGTATTCCTTCCCTTCGAGCCGCATGAGCCCTTTTTCCTTAGCCCCGGTCTCGCCGCCCGCCGCGATGTAGTCGGCGTAGGCAATGACTTCTGCCCGAATGAACCCTTTTTCAAAATCGGTGTGGATAACGCCTGCCGCCTGGGGCGCCTTGGTGCCGGTCGGAATCGTCCAGGCCCGGACTTCTTTTTTGCCGGCAGTGAAATAGGTGATGAGCCCGAGCAGTTCGTAGCCCATGCGGATCAGGCGGTCGAGTCCCGACTCGGCAAGCCCCATCTCCTCGAGGAACACCCGTTTTTCATCCCCATCCAGCTCGGCGATCTCAGCCTCGATCCGACCGCAGATGGTGACCACCCGCGCCCCCTCCCGCTCGGCCAGCTCTCGCACCTTGGCCACCGCCGGGTGAGCTCCGTCAAGGTCGTCCTCGGCCACATTGGCCACATAGAGCACCGGCTTGTCGGTCAGCAGATGGAGGTCCCGCAGCCAGGGGAGCTCTTCGTCGGCCACCTGGACGTGGCGCGCAGGGATTCCCTGCTCCAGGGCCGCCTTGAGGCGAGCGTAGAATTCGCTTTCCTCCTTGAGCCGCTTGTCACCGCTTTTCGCCTGCTTTTCGACGCGCTGCAGCTTTTTGTCGACGCTGTCCAGATCGGCAAGTGCCAGCTCGGTCTGAATGATGTCGATATCCCGCAAGGGATCGACGCTGCCGCTCACGTGCACCACGTTCTCGTCCTCAAAGCAGCGCACCACGTGGACAATGGCATCTACGGAGCGGATATGGCCGAGAAACTGGTTGCCGAGCCCCTCCCCCTGGCTGGCCCCCTTTACCAGGCCGGCTATATCGACAAACTCGATGGTGGTCGGCAGGATGCGCTCGGGGCTGACGATCTCCGCCAGCCGGTCAAGACGTACATCCGGAACCTGCACGATGCCGACGTTGGGATCGATGGTGCAGAAGGGATAGTTGGCCGACTCGGCCCCCGCCGAGGTAAGAGCATTGAAGATGGTCGACTTTCCCACGTTGGGGAGTCCCACGATGCCGCAGTTGAAACCCATGTGCATCCTTCCTTCAGGAAGATATCCGCCCCCCCTCGTTGTCAGGGGGCAAGAAGATCCTTGTTGTTATACAGACTCATGGTCTTGGGGAGTCCGGCTGTCAGGAGTGACTCCAGGAGGTCGAGGGTTCCGTCGAGCAGGTGGGCAAGATCCGCCATTTCGTCCTGACTGAAATTGGTCAGAACGTAATTCACCACGTCACCATGGACCGGCCTGCCGATCCCGACTCTCACCCGGACAAAGCCTGCTCCGCCAAGCTCCTGAACAAGGGAGCGGAGACCATTGTGCCCGCCGTGACCGCCCCCCTCCTTGACCTTGACACGGCCGAAGGGAATGTCGAGGTCGTCATGAATCACGATGGTGTCGCAAAGCGGAAGCTTGTGAAAACGGAGCGCCTCGGCCACCGAGCGCCCGGAAAGATTCATGTAGGTCTGGGGCTTGAGAAGGAGAAGCCGTTCGCCGTGCCAAGCCCCCTCACCGAAGACACCGGAAAAGCTCTTCCTGGTAACCGACGCACCGATGGCGTGGGCAAGACGGTCTAAAACCATGAAACCCGCGTTGTGGCGGGTCCATAGGTATTTCGGGCCGGGATTCCCCAGCCCGACGATCAGTTTTGTTGCCATGTGGTCGACGCGGCGTGAAGCCGTGCGGCGGGGTTATTCCGCCGCAGGAGCTTCTTCCTTTGCCTTTCCGTGGATGCTCACGATGGGAGTCTCGGGGTCATTGAGCACTTTGATCCCGGCAGGCAGAACAAGCTCGCTCACGTGAATGGAATGGCCGATGGCAAGATTGGTAACGTCGACGTTGATGGCCTCGGGAATCGCCGTCGGAAGGCACTCAACATCGAGGGAGTAGGTAACCACGTCGAGCATCCCGCCTTCCTTGACGCCGGCGGCGGTTCCGACCATAACCAGAGGCACGTGAACCTTTACCTTCTCGTCGAGCGAAATCCGGTGGAAATCCACGTGCAGGATGTCACCCTTGAGGGGGTTGCGCTGCATATCGGCAACGATGACGATATTGCCGTTGAGGCTGCCGCCACCCGACAGGGTGATGAGGCTGTTGAGCCCCCCCTCGCCGGCGATGGTTGCGGCGAGATCCTTGGCAGCGACCTTGACGGAAACCGGCTCGATCCCCTTGCCGTAAACCACGCCGGGCACAACATCTTGAGCCCTGAGCTTACGGGCAACGCCCTTGCCGTTCTTCTCCCTCAGTTCTATGCTCATCGTTTTCTGTTCCATTACATCCTCCAGTATCAGTCGTTACGTTATGGTCGCCAGATTACACAAACAGCGAGCTTACCGATTCATCCTCATGAATCCGCCGGATTGCCTCGGCAAGAAGGTTGGCCACGGACAGCACCTTTACCTTGCTGGTCTGCTGCTCCTTGTCGCCAAGGGGAACCGTGTCAGTTATCACTACCGCTTCGATGTCGGAATTGTTGATCCTCTCTATGGCCGGGCCGGAAAGGACGCCGTGGGTGGCACAGGCATAAATGGTCTTGGCACCGTGCTCTTTGAGCGCGCGGGCAGCCTGGGTGAGAGTTCCTGCCGTGTCGATCATGTCATCGAGAATAATGGCCGTCTTATCCGTCACATCGCCGATAAGGTGCATCACTTCGGCCACGTTGGGTCCGGTCCGGCGCTTGTCGATGACCGCCAGCGTACAACCGAGGCGCTTGGCAAAGGCCCGTGCCCGCTCGGTTCCACCAGCATCGGGGGAAACCATCACGATGGAGTTCTCGGGGAAGCGCTGCTTGAGGTGCTCGAGGATAACCGGTGCGGCATAGAGGTTGTCAACGGGGATATTGAAGAATCCCTGGATCTGCCCCGCGTGGAGGTCGACGGTTACCACCCGGTCCGCCCCGGCGGTGGTGATCAGGTCGGCCACCAGCTTGGACGTAATGGGTGTTCGGGGCGCGACCTTGCGATCCTGCCGGGCGTAGCCGTAATAGGGGATCACCGCCGTGATGGTTGCCGCCGACGCGCGCTTCAGAGCATCCATCATTATCAGGAGCTCCATGAGATTGTTGTTGGTGGGGGCGCAGGTGGACTGCACCACGTAGGTATCGCGCCCACGGACGTTTTCGCCGATTTCCACCATGACCTCGCCGTCAGAAAAGGTCTTGACGTTGGCTTTGCCGAGGGGAAGACCCAGGTTGGCGCAGATACTTTCCGCCAAGCTCCGGTTGGAATTGCCACTGAACACCCTGATTTTCTGATTCATGACCGCTGCCTTGCCACAAAAAATAATTTCCATCGGACGAGCCGGATGGAAATGAGTGGGTAAAGTGGCTGGGGTGCAAGGATTCGAACCTTGGAATGCCGGAATCAAAATCCGGTGCCTTACCGCTTGGCGACACCCCAACGTGCCGTATGTGCCGTGCCTGCCCGGGCTTCCGCATAGCCGGCACGGCTCCGCTCAGATTGTCCTGACCGCTGCGGCGAACCAACTCCGCGCGCGCATCATCTCGGCGGCTCGAACGGCTGCGTCCTCTTCCTCGAAGAGTGCAAAAACCGTCGGCCCGCTTCCCGACATGAGGGAACCGAGCGCCCCGGCGGCGAGAAGCTCACGCTTGATCTCGCCGATAACCGGATACCGCGGGATAGTGACCGATTCAAGGTCATTGGAGAGAATCGCGCAGACCTCCGCGACACTCTCGAAGAAACGGGGAATTTTAACCCTGGCGGCCTCACCTGTCAATTGCAAATTTTGATAGACCCATGCCGTCGAAACGGGAACATTGGGATTGACCACCACAATCCAGGCGGCGGGCACTCGGTCGATGGCGGTCAGCTCCTCGCCGATCCCTTCGGCCAGGGCTGTCCGGCCGAAGATGAAAAACGGCACGTCAGCGCCGAGGGTGACGCCGATCTCCCGGAGACGCTTTTCGGGCAGATCCAGTCCCAGCAGCTCGTTCACCCCCATGAGCACCGTCGCCGCGTCACTGCTTCCGCCTCCCAGGCCGGCCGCCACCGGAATCTTCTTGGTTATGGAGATATCAATACCAGGCTTGTCGGCGGACAGGGCGAGCAGGGCGTCAGCAGCGCGCCAGGCAATATTGCCGGGCCCATCAGGCACCCCCTCGCGGCCGCAGACCACCCGAATGCCGGGCCCGTCCGTGAGGCAGATCTCTATCTCGTCACAGAGATCGATCCGCTGCATGATCATCCGCAAATCATGGTAGCCGTCGGGGCGCCGCCTCAGAACGTCGAGGCGGTAATTGACCTTGGCCGGGGCCTTGAGCGTCAGCTTCTTCACGTCGCATCCACCTGGGGAAAAATGGAAAGATTTTTTTGTAAAGCAAAAGCCCGGGTAACGCAAGGGGAAATCACCTCAGTCACCCATCCCCTCCGAGAGAGTCACAAACCGCAGCCCCCTGGTCCGCAGCAGGGGGATTGCAGCCTCAACGCCGGCGGCGGTTCCGCTCTCCGGATGATTCATATGGAGTATAACCACATCACCGGGTGTCGCCGCCAGCAACGCCCGTCGGACCTGCTCGACAGAGAAGGTTGCCCCGGCATCACCTAGGACCGAAAAGCCGGCCACCCGATGCCCAAGAACGCCGGCGACCTCCACGGCAACCTCATCATAGTAGGCGGTCCCGGAACGGAAGAATCGGGGTCTCCGACCGGTCACTTCCTGGATGCGGCGTGCATTGAGCTCTATTTCGTCAACCAGTGCGGCGACATCGGCCGTGCCGGCAATACCGTAGGCCGACCGCCCCGCGACCGAGGCAGGGCGATGCCGGTCGCCATGGTTGGCGATCTCGAACAGAGGGTTTGCGGCCAGTCGCCGGAACTCGCCAGGATTTGCCTCTATCCAGCGACCAGTGACAAACAGGGTTGCCGGGACTCCTTCCCGCTCCAGAAAGGCGATAAGGCGGCTGTCGATCCCTTTGCCCCGGGCGGTTCCGCAGGCGTCCAGGGTCAGGGCAACCCCATTGGTGCCAGACCGAAGATGCGTAATAACACCTGCAACCCGTTCGCCCCACTGGGTCGGTGCTCGTCCGGCAAATCGCTCAACCACGCGCTGCCGCAGAGCGGCATAACCGTCGTCGCCTCCCTCTCCCGCCTCGACCGCTGTCACCGGCCGACTCACGGCAAGCAGAACAATGACTGCCACTAATGCCCTTGCTATCGTACATATCCGTCGTGCCGTCACGCTGATCACCTCGCCCAGTCAGGTACTGCCAATAGTAACGCCTCTCAAGGCACCCTGAAACAAAAAAAGCGGGCTTCAGGAATGAAGCCCGCTGATGCGCTCTAATCGGTGGCGAAACTATTTCTTCGTGATGACAAGCTCCTCCCCCGACACGGACAGGTCGACCCTGACCGTATCCCCTTCCTGAAACTTTCCTTCCAGAAGCGCCAGGGCCAGCGGGTCTTGGATCTTTCGCTGGATCGTCCGCTTGAGGGGCCGGGCACCGTAGGCGGGGTCATAGCCCTCGCGGCTCAGGTATTCCCGGGCCTTGTCGCTCAGTTCAAGGACGATGCGCCGATCAGCGAGTCGCTGCTTCAGACATTCCACCTGGATATCGACGATCTTCTTGATCTGCTCAAGGGGAAGCGCATGATAGATCACGATTTCGTCGATGCGGTTGAGGAATTCTGGTTTGAATCCCTCCTTGAGCGTCTCGGTGACCATGGCCTTCATGCGTGCGTAGTCGCTGGAACCGTACTGCTGAATCCATTGGGAACCAAGGTTGCTCGTCATGATGATGACCGTGTTGCGGAAATCGACAGTACGCCCCTGCCCATCGGTGAGCCGCCCGTCGTCCAGCACCTGGAGGAGCACATTGAAGACCTCCGGATGAGCCTTTTCGATCTCGTCGAAGAGGACGATGGAATAGGGTCGCCGCCTGACCGCCTCGGTAAGCTGCCCCCCTTCTTCGTATCCCACATAGCCCGGCGGAGCGCCGATGAGTCGGGCAACGGTGTGCTTTTCCTGATACTCGCTCATGTCGATGCGAACGATGGCCTGGTCGTCGTTGAACAGGAACTCCGCCAGGGCCTTGGCGGTTTCGGTTTTGCCGACACCGGTGGGCCCCAGAAACAGGAACGAGCCAATAGGGCGATTGGGGTCCGAGAGACCGGACCGGGCCCGGCGGATGGCGTTTGCCACCAGGACGAGTGCCTCATCCTGGCCGACGACCCGGGTTATCAGCCGGTCCTCCATATGCACCAGCTTGTCCGCCTCGCCCTCCATCATGCGGGAAACCGGAATACCGGTCCACCGGGAAACGATCTCGGCCACCAGCTCGCCATCCACTTCCTCCGGCAGCATCTTTCCTTCCTTGCGGATATCCTCCAGCTCCGCGCTCCTGTCGGCGATTTCTTTCTCGATAGCCGGGATCTCACCGTAGCGGATCTCAGCCGTCCGGGCCAGATTGCCTTCGCGCTCGGCCTTTTTCGCTTCTTCCCTCTTCTCTTCGAGCCGTTGCCTGAGCGAACTTACCCGGCCGATGATATCCTTCTCCCGCTGCCAGTGCCCCTTGAGCTCGGCCGACTTAGCCTTGAGTTCCTCCAGTTCGTCGGCGAGTTTTTTCAGCCGCTCCAGAGAGTGAGGATCTTGGCTCTCCCGCAGCAAGGCCTGTTTTTCGATCTCCAGTTGAATGATCCTCCGCTCAACCTCATCGATTTCCGTAGGCATGGAATCGATCTCGATCCTCAAACGTGAGGCGGCCTCATCGATCAGGTCGATTGCCTTATCGGGGAGAAAGCGGTCGGTGATGTAGCGGTCCGACAGGGTGGCGGCCGCAATGATGGCGCTGTCCTTGATCCTTATGCCGTGATAGTTCTCGTACTTTTCCTTGAGCCCGCGCAGGATCGCGATAGTGTCCTCAACCGACGGTTCGCCGGTATAGACCTGCTGGAACCGCCGTTCAAGAGCCGCGTCCTTCTCGATGTACTTGCGATATTCATTGAGCGTCGTGGCACCGATGCAGTGGAGCTCTCCCCGGGCAAGCGCCGGTTTGAGCATGTTGGACGCATCCATGGCCCCCTCGGCAGCACCGGCCCCGACCAAGGTGTGAAGCTCGTCGATGAACAGGATCACCTTGCCCTCAGACTTGGCCACCTCCCTGATGACCGCCTTGAGGCGCTCCTCGAATTCACCGCGGTACTTGGCACCGGCAATGAGCGCACCCATATCGAGAGCAACGAGCCGCTTATCCTTGAGGGTCTCAGGCACATCACCGGAGACGATCCGCTGCGCAAGCCCCTCCACGATGGCGGTCTTTCCCACCCCAGGCTCACCGATCAGGACCGGGTTGTTCTTTGTTCGCCGGGACAGCACCTGGAGCACCCGCCGGATCTCGTCGTCGCGGCCGATAACCGGGTCGAGCTTTCCCTGACGGGCCAAATCGGTCAGGTCGCGGGCATACTTGGCCAAGGCCTGATAAGTATCCTCGGGGTTCTGGTCGGTAACCCGCTCTCCCCCGCGGATCTCCATCAGGGCCGCCAGGACGTTATCCCGGCTGACTCCTGCATCAAGAAGCGCCCGGGCTGCCGCGCACTGCCGGTCGGCAAAGAAGCCGAGGAGGAGATGCTCGGTGGAGACGAATTCATCCTTCATGGTATCGGCTTCGCGCTGGGCCGCGTCGAGAATCCGGTTGAGGGCCGGCGACAGATAGGCCTGGGCCGTGGCCCCGCTCACCTGGGGAAGCCTTTTCACCAACACATCCGCAGCGCTCCGCAGTGCGGCCGGTGCACCTCCCACTTTCTGAATGATCGGGGCAATGAGCCCCCCTTCCTGCTCAAGGAGCGAGACCAGAAGGTGCTCCGGCTCGATGGAGCCATTACCCTGCCGTGCGGCCAGTTGCTGGGCTCCGGCCAAGGCTTCCTGGGTCTTTATGGTCATTTTCTCAGGTCTGATCATTGGGCGCTCTCCTTTCCTGTTTCAAGGAAAACATAGGCACGCCCGGGGAGGAAGTCAAGGACGGGTAAGAGAAGGTTTTCGGCGGAGGATGGATGCTGACGGACCGCTAGTGGAGCGAAATAAGGTCGAACTCCAACTGTTTCCAGTTCTCCCGCTTAATCTTGGGACCGGGATAGTAGCGGGGGCAGGAGGAAATGACAACCGCAGCGGCCTGCTTGCACGGGCGGCGGCAGGAAAGACAGAGCTTATTGGCTTCGGGCTTCCGTTTCATGGTGACCTTCGCTAGGGTGTCCGGAGCAATCTCCATATTTGCCATGGCAACAGAATGTGACGAAAAAAGGGAAGGCGGCGTTGCCGCCGCCTTCCTTGGCACAATCAGGCAATTTTGCGGGTCCAGCCGAAGGTGTCGGGAATCCGGCCCGTCTGGATGCCGGTAAGGGTATCATAGAGTTCCCGGGTGATCGGCCCTACGCCACCGTCGCCTACGGTCACGCTCTCGCCCTTGTACGCCAGGATTCCAACGGGACTGACGACAGCGGCAGTGCCACTGCCGAAAGCCTCGGTCACCTTGCCGGCACGAATATCGGCCATGAGATCGTTCACGTCAATCAACCGCTCTTCAATGGTGTAACCGCGGCTCGCGGCCAGTTTCAGAACCGAGTCGCGGGTAACGCCGTTCAGAATGGTGCCCGTGAGAGGCGAGGTGACTATGGTCTTGCCGTAGGCAAACAGCATATTCATAGCCCCAACCTCCTCGATGTAGCGACGGTGGACCCCGTCAAGCCAGAGGACCTGGTCAAACCCCTTCTTTTTTGCCTCAAGGCCGGCCCTGAGCGACGAAGCATAATTGCCGCCTGTCTTGGCTTCACCGGTGCCGCCGGGCACGGCGCGGACATACTGGTCTTCCACCATGATTTTCACCGGATTGAATCCAGAGGCGTAATAGGCGCCCACCGGTGAAAGAATCACAAAAAAGTAGTAATGATCGGCAGGTTTCACGCCGAGAGCCGGCTCCACGGCAATCATTGCGGGGCGGATATACAGGGAAGTCCCCGCGGAGGCCGGTATCCAGTCGCGCTCGAGCGCCACCAGTTGCTCGATGCCGCCGATGAAAAGATCTTCCGGCACCTCGGGCATGCAGAGACGCTCTGCTGAATGATTGAAGCGGCGGGCATTCATTTCAGGGCGAAAGAGTGCTATGGAACCATCCGCCCACTTATACGCCTTGAGTCCTTCAAAAATCTCCTGGGCATAGTGAAATACCGCACAGGCAGGATCCAGCGAAAACGGAGCATAGGGCTCAATTCGCGCATCGACCCAGCCCTGCCCGACTTTCCATTCGGCAACAAGCATCCGGTCGGTAAAAAGACGACCAAAGCCTAGAGCTGTTTCGTCAGTGGCCTTGTGCTTCTTCTGCTCAGCGGGAAGTGGTGCAACTCTGATTTCCATCTTCAGGACCTCCGTTAGCCAGCGCCAAGCGTCGGCTCAGTTTATATAAATCGGTTTATCACAGCATCCCAGACGCGGCAAGATGTTTTGCGCTGCCAGCCATGAGGCAGATCGCTCTCGGTGTGTCTGCCGGAGGCACCCTGTGCCCCATCATACGCCAACAGGGCTTTCATCTATCAAGGAAGAAATGGGCTACCTACCCGCTTGATTTTTAACACCCTACTTGTTACATTATTAGCACTCAGACGTACCGAGTGCTAATAACATCACGGTGGGAGGCGCGCATATGTCGATGAGCTTACCTGTTGTAGCGGATAGCCTTACCGTCTACCTGAGAGAAATCAGAAAATTTCCCGTCCTCACTCCTGAGGAGGAATACCGGTTTGCTGTTAAATTTTACGAGGACAAGGACCTGGAAGCGGCCCACTCTCTCATCACTTCGAATCTTAGATTCGTTGTCAAGATCGCAGCCGAGTATCGTTCCTATGGACTGAAAATGCTCGATCTCATTCAGGAAGGCAACGTCGGTCTGATGATGGCAGTACGTAAATTTAATCCCTACAAAGGGATACGTCTTATCTCCTATGCGGTCTGGTGGATCCGCGCATATATACAAAACCATATCATATCGGCATGGAGCCTCCTGAAGATAGGCACCACCCAGGCGCAGAAGAAGCTGTTCTTCAAGCTGAATCAAGCAAAAAACGCGATCAAAGGGCTCACGGGCACCGACGACATCGAAGCAACAGCGACCTCGCTCCACGTGAAAGAGTCCGAGGTCCTCGAAATGGACCAGCGGATGCGCGGTGACTTCTACCTCGACGCAGAAATCAAGAATGGCGACGGACTCACCATCCTGGAAACACTGGCTGACGAGCGGCAAAACCAAGAGGACACTCTGGCAGAACTCCAAGAGTCCGAGTTGCTCAAGCAGCATATCGCCGGTGCTCTCGGCAAACTTAACGAGAAGGAGCGTTTTATCGTCGAGCAGCGCGTGACAGCCGATACTCCGCTCACCCTTCAGGAGATCGCCGATCGATTCTCGATCTCCCGCGAACGTGTGCGCCAAATTGAAGAGGCTGCTCTCCGTAAAATTAAATCATATCTTATCCCCATTATTGCAGAGACGCGACCGGTCTGACCATTTCGTCACACTCACGGCCCCACTCCTGAACGGGTGGGGCCTTTTTACATTACACCCGAGGGAACCGCATGCTTACAAGTGATCAACAAGAGCGATATGCTCGCCACCTCATTCTTGAGGGAGTAGGCCCGGAAGGACAAGAAAAGCTCCTTAACGGTAAAGTACTCGTAATCGGCGCCGGCGGTCTCGGCTCACCGGCAGCTTTTTACCTGGCAGCCGCCGGTGTTGGAACCATCGGCATCGCCGACTCGGATCGAATCGAACTCTCAAATCTTCAACGCCAGATTATCCATTCCACTGCCGGCATCGGCCGCCTCAAAGTCGAATCGGCACGTGAAGCGATGTGCGAACTGAACCCCGACGTCCAAGTCCGAACATACCCGGTGAGAGTAGACGATGCTATCCTTCCGACCATACTCGCCGACTATGACTTCGTAATCGATGCCACCGACAATTTTGCCTCAAAGTTCTTGATCAACGACGCGTGCGTCCGTGCGGGCAAATCATTTTCGCATGGGGGTATCTTGCGCTACGCAGGGCAGACCATGACAGTGCATCCCCACCGGTCGGCATGCTATCGATGCCTCTTTGAGGAAGAGCCTTCGTCGGAGATAGCAACCAGTTGTTCGCGAGCAGGTGTAATGGGAGTATTACCGGGAGTGATAGGGTCGTTGCAGGCGACGGAGGCATTGAAGCACGTGATGGGAGTAGGGGAGTTGCTGACGGGACGCATGCTGACGTACGACAGTTTAGCGCTGCGATTTCGGGAGGTAGCGGTAGGCCGGCGGAGGGGCTGCGGAGCATGTGGACAGTAGCGGTGGGTCGAATGTAAGAAACCCCCTGCTCCGGAAGGGAGCAGGGGGTTTGGAAAAAATCCCGGCGGCGACCTACTTTCCCACACAGCTGCCCGTGCAGTATCATCGGCCCAGAGGGGCTTAACTTCCGTGTTCGAGATGGGAACGGGTGTGACCCCCTCGGCATAGCCACCGAGAAACGGTATAAATGTATCTAAGTCAATTGCATTGATCGAGATTGTGAAGGGTAGATGGTGGGGGTGGTGTTAGCACCCCCGTATGAATAAAGCTCGGAAGTAAATTATGGTCAAGCCTCACGGCCGATTAGTACCGGTCAGCTGAGCAGGTTACCCTGCTTACACACCCGGCCTATCAACGTTGTGGTCTACAACGGGCCTTCAGGGGACTCGCGTCCCGGGGATACCTAATCTTGAAGGAGGCTTCCCGCTTAGATGCTTTCAGCGGTTATCCTTTCCGTACATAGCTACCCAGCGAATGCTCCTGGCGGAACAACTGGAACACTAGAGGTACGTCCATCCCGGTCCTCTCGTACTAAGGACAGCTCTTCTCAAGTATCCTGCGCCCACGGCAGATAGGGACCAAACTGTCTCACGACGTTTTAAACCCAGCTCGCGTACCGCTTTAATTGGCGAACAGCCAAACCCTTGGGACCGACTTCAGCCCCAGGATGCGATGAGCCGACATCGAGGTGCCAAACCTCCCCGTCGATGTGAACTCTTGGGGGAGATCAGCCTGTTATCCCCGGAGTACCTTTTATCCGTTGAGCGACGGCCCTTCCATACAGAACCGCCGGATCACTAAGGCCTACTTTCGTACCTGCTCGACGTGTCTGTCTCGCAGTCAAGCTCCCTTATGCCTTTGCACTCTACGGCTGGTTTCCAATCAGCCTGAGGGAACCTTCGCGCGCCTCCGTTACGCTTTGGGAGGCGACCGCCCCAGTCAAACTACCCACCAGACAGTGTCCCCGACCCGGATGACGGGCCTGGGTTAGACATCCAAAACAACCAGGGTGGTATTTCAAGGTTGGCTCCACCGAAACTGGCGTCCCGGTTTCACAGCCTCCCACCTATCCTACACAAGCTATTCCGAATGTCACTGTCAAGCTGTAGTAAAGGTTCACGGGGTCTTTCCGTCTTGCCGCGGGTACTCGGCATCTTCACCGAGAATTCAATTTCGCTGAGCCACTGGTTGAGACAGCGCGGAAATCGTTACGCCATTCGTGCAGGTCGGAACTTACCCGACAAGGAATTTCGCTACCTTAGGACCGTTATAGTTACGGCCGCCGTTTACCGGGGCTTCGGTTCAAAGCTTCGCTTGCGCTAACAAATCCCCTTAACCTTCCGGCACCGGGCAGGCGTCAGACCCTATACATCGTCTTGCGACTTAGCAGAGTCCTGTGTTTTTAGTAAACAGTCGCTACCGCCATTTCTCTGCGACCCTCTTCGGCTTCACGTGCGAATCGCTACACCTAGTGAGGGCACACCTTCTCCCGAAGTTACGGTGTCAATTTGCCGAGTTCCTTAACCAGTGTTCTCTCAAGCACCTTAGGACATTAATCCTCACCCACCTGAGTCGGTTTACGGTACGGTCACCTGCCGCCTGAAGCTTAGAGGCTTTTCTTGGAAGCATGGGATCAACGACTTTGTGGGGATACCCCCTCGTCATCACGCCTTGGCGTTGTATGGAAGAAGGGATTTGCCTCCTCTTCCCGCCTACACGCTTGAACCGGGACGTCCAGCACCCGGATCGCCTACCCTTCTCCGTCCCCCCATCGCAGCGACAAGTGGTACAGGAATATTAACCTGTTTCCCATCAACTACGCCTTTCGGCCTCGCCTTAGGGACCGACTAACCCTCAGCAGATTACCTTTACTGAGGAACCCTTGGGTTTTCGGTGTGCGGGTTTCTCACCCGCATTTTCGCTACTCATGTCAGCATAATCTCTTGTGATACCTCCAGCCGTCCTCGCGGTCGACCTTCGCAGGCTTACACAATGCTCCCCTACCGCTGATACCTTAAGGTATCAACCCGTGGCTTCGGTACCATGCTTGAGCCCCGTTACATTTTCCGCGCAGACCCACTCGACCAGTGAGCTATTACGCTTTCTTTAAAGGGTGGCTGCTTCTAAGCCAACCTCCTGGTTGTCTGGGCATTTCCACATCGTTTTCCACTTAGCATGGATTTTGGGACCTTAGCCGACGATCTGGGCTCTTTCCCTTTTGACTACGGATCTTATCACCCGCAGTCTGACTCCCGTGATAACAGTTAGTGGTATTCGGAGTTTGATTGGGTTTGGTAATCTGGTAGGACCCCTAGCCCATTCAGTGCTCTACCCCCACTACTTACTTCACGAGGCTATACCTAAATATATTTCGGGGAGAACCAGCTATCTCCGAGTTTGATTAGCCTTTCACTCCTATCCACACCTCATCCCCT